>NZ_JBEYZY010000033.1:0-73779 GCF_040646295.1 Streptomyces sp. NPDC046197
CACGGTCACGTTGTCCCGGGTGATGCCCTCCTGGGCAGGGATCGGCAGCGTGACGATCTGCATGTTCACCTTGTGCAGCCGGTCCACGAACGGAATGATCACCGCCATCCCGGGCGCGCGCGGCTCACCGGCCAGCCGGCCGAGCCGGAAGACCACCCCGCGCTCGTACTGCTTGACGATGCGCACGCCCGCGGCGAGGTAGACGAGCCCCACGCAGCCGGCGGCGATCACAGCGGACACCACTTCCTGAAGCATGATGACGACCCCTTAGCCAGCCGCCGATGCGCCCCTATGCGCCTGTTGCAACGATATGCCCGGTCCGAGACCGTGGTCGAGTCTCGGACCGGGCATCACCGTGCGCCCGTGTGCAGCTCGCGGGATCGGCGCTCTCAGGGTGCTGCTCCCGGCACGCCGCCCCCGGGCTGACGCTCCGAGGGTGCCGATCCCTCCGTGGGCTCGGTGGCGGCCACCGTCGCCGTCAGCTTCACCGGTTCGGTGCCGGCCGCGCTGTGCCGCTCGGCCCAGTTCTCCAGCGCCGTACGGCAGGCGTGGTCCAGGTGGTGCAGCCCGGACAGGTTCAGCTCGACGGGCCGGTTCCGGGGGAGTGCCTCCAGGGTGTCGAGGATCTTCGGCAGCCGCAGGAAGGTCGCGTTGCCCGACAGATGGGCCTGCACCGGGCCGGCGCCCTTGTCGATGACCTCCAGCTTCACGTGCGAGGCCGCCCAGGCGGTCTTGGCCACGGACAGGGCCAGGCCGACCAGCACGCCCTCGAACATGTTCACCACGACTATGGACACGGCCGTGACGACCAGTATCAGTGCCTCGCCCCGGTGTCCCCGCCACAGCGACACGACCTGGCGGAAGGGGATCAGCTTCCAGCCCGCGTGCACGAGGATTCCGGCGAGGGCGGGCAGCGGTATGAGCGCCAGCGCTGACGGCAGCAGCGCGGCGAACAGCAGCAGCCACATGCCGTGCAGGACGCGGGAGGCCTTGGTACGGGCACCGGCCTGGACGTTGGCGGAGCTGCGCACGATCACCGCGGTCATCGGCAGCGCGCCGAGCAGCCCGCACACGGCGTTGCCCGCGCCCTGGGCCATCAGCTCCTTGTCGTACCGGGTGCGCGGACCGTGGTGCAGCCGGTCCACGGCGGCCGCGCTGAACAGGCTCTCCGCCGAGGCGATGAGCACGAAGGCGAGGATCGTGCCGAGGAGCGCGGGGTTTGCGAGCTTGCCGAAGGCGTCGGCCCCGGGCGGCTGGACCGCTCCGAGCAGGCCCTTCACCTCGACCGTGGCGACGGGCAGGTCCAGGGCGACGGCGGCGGCCGTGGCCACGAGCACCGCGGCCAGCGCGCCCGGTACGGCCCGGATCCGCCGCGGCATCCGCTTCCACAGCACGATCACGGCTATGACGCCGGCGCCGACCGCGACCGAGGCGAGGGCCTCGGCGCTGCCGAGCGCGTCGACGGCCGCCCCCGGCAGCCCGGCGATCTTGCCGAGGCCGGACGCCGGAGCCTTCAGGCCCGCCGCGGCATACAGCTGGCCGGCGATGATCACCAGACCGATGCCGGCCAGCATGCCCTCGACCACCGAGACCGATATGGCGCGGAACCAGCGGCCCCACTTCAGCGCTCCCATGGTGAGTTGCAGCAGCCCGGCGGCGAGCACGATCACCCCGAGCGCGGGCAGCCCGAACTCCCGGACCGCCTCCAGGACCAGCACGGTGAGCCCCGCGGCCGGACCGGACACCTGCAGGCTGCTGCCGGGCAGCAGCCCCGTGACGATGCCGCCGACGATGCCGGTGATCAGCCCCAGTTCGGCCGGAACGCCGGAGGCGACGGCCACGCCGACACACAGCGGCAGCGCGACCAGAAACACGACGAGCGAGGCGGGGAAGTCCTGCTTGAGACAAGGGAACTTGGAGGTCACAGCCGTCATGGTCCTCATGGCGCCGCTCACAGGGCCGTGAAGGCGTCGGTCTGCGGGTGGTGCGCCAGGACAGCACCGGTGTGCACCTCGTAGTACCAGGCGTGCAGGGTCAGCCGGCCCTCGGCCAGCTTTGCCTCGACGCACGGGTACGAGCGCAGCCGCAGCAGCTGGGCCAGGACGTGGCCCTGGACGCCCTCGGCGACGGCCGGGTCCTCGGCGGCCCCCTGGGGCCGGGGTGTCGCGCTGGCCAGCCAGTCGCGCACGGCGGGTACGGCGTCCAGGTCGTCGCCGCGGACGAGGGCGCCCACGGCTCCGCAGTGCGAGTGGCCGCAGACGACGAGGTCCCGCACACCGAGCACCTCCACGGCGTACTCGATGGTGGCGGCCTCACTGGTGGGGTGCTCGCAGGCGTACGGCGGCACGATGTTGCCCGCGGTGCGCAGCTCGAAGAGCTCGCCGGGGCGGGCGCCCGTGATCAGGGCCGGGACGACCCGGGAGTCGGAGCAGGTGATGAACAGGACCTGAGGGGACTGGCCCTGGGCGAGCTCGGCGAACTCCTCGGGGCGCTGTCCGAACATACGGGCGTTGTCGATGAGCGGCTGCATGTCTGGTGACTCCTCCTGGCGCGCCGTGGGGGCGCGTCGGGCTTGCACGGCGAAGGTGGGGGGAGGCGCTCTGCTGCTCGTCAGTGCCGCCCCGCTCCTCGGCAGGGCGGCACTGACGCGGGGCAGCGGAAGACGGCTCAGCAGCGGAAGACCTGGAGCGCGGCCGGAGTGTGTCCGGCCGAGGATCTCGACGTGCGGGAGTGCGCGGCGCCGGACGGGGCCGCACGGCGGGCGGCCGCGGGGTCCTGCTCGAGCGCGGGGCGCTCGGGCGCCTCGGGAGCGGAGTCGGCGGCGCACCGGCGGTCGCGGGTGTGCAGGGGACCGGTGGGGTTCCCCGAGGGGCCGCAGTCGCGGATCGTGGCCCTCTCGTCACGCAGCGCGGCAACGGTGGGACTGATTCCGGTCAGGGCGTTGGCCTGGGCCTGACGGCTCGTGTGCGCGGATGCGAAGGAAGTGGCCGGTGCGAACAGCGGGAGAGTGAGCAGGGCGGTGAAGAGGGTGGTGAAGAGGAGCGCGAGCGCTGTCCGGGCCGTCATCCGACGGAACATGTGCCCCCCTCCACGCCGTACGCGGCTCCCGTGCAGACCAATGGATGGTCAATGGATGGTCAAGAGACACGGTAACCCTGCAACGTTGTTTGCAGGGTCAACTCCACGTTTCGTGGCGAAGAGAGCCCGGAAAGTGCAGGTGGAATGGCGCGAACCCGCCCTTGATCGGCGCGGGTCGCTCGGGTAAGGAAGGGGGCGGGAGGCCGGTCAGCCGGTCTCGACGAGCCCCTTGGCGTCCCGGGCGAGCGCGGTGAGCCGCGATATCGCCCGGAAGTACTTCTTGCGGTATCCGCCGTTCAGCATCTCCTCGCTGAACAGCCGGTCGAACGGCAGACCCGAGGCCAGTACGGGCACCTCACGGTCGTAGAGCCGGTCCGCGAGCACGACGAGCCGCAGCGCCGTCGACTGGTCCGGCACCGGCCGGACGTCGGTGAGGCACACGGCCCTCAGCCCGTCCGTCAGCGCGCCGTAACGGCTCGGGTGGACCTTGGCCAGGTGTTCCAGCAGGTGCGGGAAGTCGTCGAGCGAGGCGCCCTCGGTGGCGTAGGCCGCCTTGGTCACCTGCTCGTCGGAGTAGGGTGCCGGCGCCTGGGGCAGGCCGCGGTGGCGGTAGTCCTCGCCGTCGATGCGCAGCGTGCGGAAGTGGGCGGACAGGCCCTGGATCTCGCGCAGGAAGTCGGCGGCCGCGAACCGGCCCTCCCCGAGCTTGCCCGGCAGCGTGTTGGAGGTGGCGGCGAGCGCGACACCGGCGTCGACGAGCCTGCCGAGCAGCGTCGAGACCAGGACGGTGTCTCCGGGGTCGTCCAGCTCGAACTCGTCGATGCACAGCAGACGGTGTCCGGAGAGAGTCTCGACGGTCTTCTGGAAGCCGAGGGCGCCGACCAGGTTGGTCAGCTCGACGAACGTGCCGAACGCCTTGAGGGCGGGCTCGGCCGGGGTGGCGTGCCACAGGGAGGCGAGCAGGTGGGTCTTGCCCACGCCGTAGCCGCCGTCGAGATAGACGCCGCGGGGTCCGGCCTGGGCCTTCGCGGACCTGGCCCGGCCCTTGCCGAAGCCGAGGAAGCCGCGCCTGCCGGAGCCGGTGGCGTGCGCCCCGCCGAGTCCGGCGGCGAAGTCCTCCAGGACCCGCACGGCCTCGGTCTGGCTGGGCTGCCCCGGGTCCGGGATGTACGTGGCGAAGCGCACCGAGTCGAAGCGCGGCGGCGGCACCATCTCGGCGACCAGCCGGTCCGCGGGGACGTGCGGCTCGCGGGCGCACAGGGACACGGGGGCCGCGTCGGTTATCGGACTGAGCCCGGAGGCGGCTGTGGAGGACGACACGGTTCCCCATGGTAAGCGGCGTGGAACACTGCACGTCATGCGACGCCTGTTCCCTGTGACCGACGAGACAGCAGCCCGGGCCCCGGGCGAGACGCGCGGGGCGGGTGAGCCGAACGTGCCCGATGCCCCGGCGGACCGGGAGTGGAGCCTCGCCGAGCTGGCCGCCGCCTACGCCTACCCGCAGCCCGGGCCGGGGGGCCCGCTGCCGTGGCTGCGGGCCAACATGGTGGCCACCCTCGACGGGGCCGCGCAGCACGAGGGCCGTTCGCAGCCCATCTCCAGCGCCACCGACATGCGCGTCTTCGGCACCCTTCGGGCGCTGGCGGACGTCGTGGTCGTCGGCGCGGAAACGGTACGTCAGGAGGGGTACCGGCCGGCTCGGGAGCGCGGGGAGTTCGCGGCGATGCGGGCCGCGGCCGGGCAGGAACGGGTCCCGGCGATCGCGGTCGTCACCGCGAGCCTGGAGCTGGACTTCTCCCTCCCGCTGTTCACCTCGCCCCTGGTGCCCACGCTGATCCTGACGGGCGCGGCGGCGGCCCCGGACCGGGTGGCCGCGGCGGAGAAGGCGGGCGCCCGGGTGGTGGTCGCGGGCGACGGCGTCGGCGTGGAGCCGGCCCGCGCCGTACGGGCCCTCGCCGAGCTCGGGCACACCCGGCTGCTGACCGAGGGCGGTCCGCGGCTGCTCGGGCAGATGGTGGCGGCCGGTGTGCTCGACGAGCTGTGCCTGACCGTGTCCCCGATGCTCACCGCGGGGGGCGCGCAGCGCATCGCCGGAGGGCCCTCGGTGGCGGTTCCGCGGCGGTTCACGCTGGCGTCCCTGCTGGAGGAGGACGGCTTTCTCTTCAGCCGCTACCGGCGGCCCTGATTCAGCCGTTACCGGCGGCCCCGACCAGTCGCTGCCGAGGGCCCTGACCGTGGGCCCGGGCCCGCCGGCCGCTGGGCCCGCATCGGCGGCCGATGGTCCCGACATGTGCGGAATGAGTCGTTCCACTTGGCTTGGGCTGGGCAAACTAATCCGGCAGTACCCGTGCGATCACGGGGCAGGATGGTTTCCGCAGGGGCTGCACGGCCCACGGAGGAGAGCGGGCACACGGGCCCGCGCGAGGAGAAGGGGCGCCTGGTGTTCACAAGCGTATTGATGATCGAGAAGGCCCTGACGTCCGCCGACGTGGAGTTCGTCACCACTCTGCACGGGGAGGAGCCGGTCTTCTTCCACGTGCTGATCCAGCCGCGCGGCGACCAGGCGGACCGGTTGCTGCGGGCCATCGACGACATTGCGCTCGGCGAACTGGACGAGGCGGCGCGCGAGGGCGAGACCCCCGAGGGCGATGCCGCGAAGAGCGCCGGGCAGCAGGCCCTGGAGGTGTCCGTCAAGGCCCTGCGGGCGGCCGGCGCCGAGGCCGAGGGCCGGCTGGTCGAGGACCATCCGCTGGACGCCCTGAAGACCCTGGTCGCCGAGATCGACGCGGACGAGGTCATCGTCCTGACCGACCCGCACTACGTGGAGGAGTTCTTCCACCGCGACTGGGCCTCGCGGGCGCGGCACAAGGTGGGGGTGCCGGTGCTGAAGCTGTTCTCCCACAGCAAGGCGTGAGCGGTTCTCCCGCAGCGAGACGTGAGCGCTGCCGACCGGCCCGGCCGCGGCTCCGCGGGTACGGTGCCTGTCCACCGGCGGGCCGTGGCGGCTCGGCGCGCGGTGGCACGGGACAAGCCGCTTGTCGCGCGGTTCCCGCGCCCCTTGCGAGGTGGGCCCCGCCGCACCGCATAGGCTTGGGGCGCCTTCCTTCGCGCAGGCGCGCTCACCGTCGTACAGGAGCTTGGAGAAACACATGGCACCCGGCCTTCCCACCGCCATGGACCGACCGCACTTCATCGGCATCGGCGGCGCCGGGATGTCGGGCATTGCCAAGATCCTCGCGCAGCGCGGGGCCGAGGTGGCCGGCAGCGACGCGAAGGAGTCGGAGACCGCCCAGGCGCTTCGGGCCCTGGGGGTGAGCGTGCACATCGGGCACGCGGCCGAGCACCTCGCCGACGACGCGAGCTGCGTCGTGGTCTCCTCGGCGATCCGCAAGGACAACCCGGAGCTGGCCCGTGCGGCCGAGCTGGGCATCCCGGTCGTCCACCGTTCCGACGCGCTCGCCGCGCTGATGGAGGGCCTGCGCCCGATCGCCGTCGCCGGCACCCACGGCAAGACCACCACCACCTCCATGCTGGCGGTCTCGCTCACCGCGCTCGGGCTGCGGCCGTCGTACGCCATCGGCGGCGACCTGGACGCCCCGGGCTCCAACGCGCTGCACGGCGAGGGCGACATCTTCGTCGCCGAGGCGGACGAGTCGGACCGCAGCTTCCACAAGTACGCGCCCGAGGTCGCCATCGTCCTCAACGTCGAGCTCGACCACCACGCCAACTACGCCTCGATGGAGGAGATCTACGAGTCCTTCGAGACCTTCGCCGGGCGGATCGTGCCCGGCGGCACGCTGGTGGTCGCGGCGGACCACGAGGGCGCGCGGGAGTTCACTCGGCGCCTGGCCGGCTCGGTGCGCACGGTCACGTACGGCGAGTCCGAGGACGCCGACGTACGGATCCTGTCGGTGCTGCCGCAGGGCCTGAAGAGCGAGGTCACCGTGCTGCTGCTGGATGGCAGCGAGCTCACCTTCACGGTCTCCGTGCCCGGCCGCCACTACGCGCACAACGCCGTCGCCGCGCTGGCCGCGGGCGCCGCCCTGGGCGTTCCGGCCGCGGAGCTCGCTCCCGCGCTGGCGGCGTACACCGGTGTCAAGCGCCGTCTGCAGCTCAAGGGCGAGGCGGCCGGCGTCCAGGTGATCGACTCCTACGCCCACCACCCCACGGAGATGACGGCCGACCTGGAGGCCATGCGCGCCGCCGCGGGCGACGCCCGGATCCTGGTGGTCTTCCAGCCGCACCTGTTCTCCCGCACCCAGGAACTGGGCAAGGAGATGGGACAGGCGCTGGCCCTCGCGGACGCCTCGGTCGTCCTCGACATCTACCCGGCCCGTGAGGACCCGATCCCCGGTGTCACCAGCGGGCTGATCATCGAGGCGGCCCGGGTGGCGGGCGCGGACGTCACGGCGGTGCACGACAAGGCGGAGGTGCCGGACGTGATCGCGGGAATGGCGAAGGCCGGCGATCTCGTTCTCACCATGGGCGCGGGCGACGTCACGGACCTCGGACCGCGCATCCTGGATCGTCTGTCGAAGTGAAGGGCTGAGGGCTCATGTCGTACGACGTCGAGAAGCCGGACGAGCAGTGGCGGGCGGAGCTGACTCCCGCGGAGTACGCCGTGCTGCGCGAGGCGGCCACGGAGCCCGCCTTCACGGGTGAGTACACGGACACCAAGACCAAGGGTGTGTACTCCTGTCGCGCCTGCGGAGCCGAGTTGTTCACCTCGGACACCAAGTTCGCGTCCCACTGCGGCTGGCCGTCCTTCTTCGACCCCAAGGACACCGACGCGGTGGAGCTGCTGGAGGACGGCTCGCACGGGATGGTGCGCACCGAGGTGCGGTGCGCCCGGTGCGGTTCACACCTCGGGCACGTGTTCGAGGGGGAGGGGTATCCGACCCCGACCGACCAGCGGTACTGCATCAACAGCATCGCGCTGCGGCTCGCGCCCGCCGAGGAGTAGGCCGGAGGGCCGGGTCCGGAAGGCCGGCTCCGGCCGGCCCCGGCCGATCGCTTTCGGCCGATTGTTTTCGGCCGACTCGCCACTTTGCGGCGGGCCGGGACGGTGGGACACTGTGTGGCACAGGTGACATTCAAGGCGTCACCGGACAGTCCTCACTTTCTCGGTGGAGGCGGGTGGCAAAACCATGGACACAGCTTCCCATCTGGTACTGGCCGCGACGACACACGAGTGGGGCGTCCTCGTCGCCTTCATCATCGGGTTCGTGGTCGTCGTCGGGGGTCTGGTGTGGGCCGTCTGGCTGGGCATCCGGGTGATGCGCCGGGAGCCCGACCGACCCAACGAGGCCGAGCAGCCGCACCTGCCGGTCACCGGGGCCGTCCACGAAATCAGCGAGATGCGGGACCTGGACGAACTGCACCCCGAGGACGGGGAACGGATCATGCCGTACGCACTCCACACCACCCGAAGCAAGCGCAGCCCGGACCAGCACCGACCCCGCTGGTCTCCCGGCAGCAGCGGGTCCTTCGGCGGTGGCGGCGGGGGCCGCACCTGACCCCATGCGCCACAACCCCGACGGGGCGGGCCACGGGAGGCCCGCCCCGTCGGCATGCCGTACCCCTCCGGCCGATGCCCGTGAGCCGACGGGGACTTCCGCGCCCCGCGCACAGCGCGGTCACGTCCCGGGCCCGGGGTCTCGCCCGCCGAAGTCCTGCAACACAAGGCGTCTAGACTCTCCCCGCAACGGCCCGTGCGACCGTGGCCGAGAGCGGGCAGCTCCTGCCAGACCGAAGGGCATTCGGCGTTTTGATACGCATAGATTCAGTCACCAAGCGGTACCCGGACGGCACGGTGGCGGTCGACCGGCTCTCGCTGGAGATCCCGGACCGCTCGATCACCGTCCTCGTGGGGCCGTCCGGCTGCGGCAAGACCACGACCCTGCGCATGATCAACCGGATGGTCGAGCCGAGCGACGGCACCATCACGCTGGACGGCGTCGACATCCAGAAGCAACCGGTCAACACCCTGCGGCGGTCGATGGGTTACGTCATCCAGAACGCCGGGCTCTTCCAGCACCGCACCATCGTCGACAACATCGCGACCGTTCCCCGTCTGCTCGGCTGGAGCAGGCAGAAGGCGCGGGCACGGGCGGCCGAGCTGATGGAGCGGGTCGGGCTCGATGCAGCGCTCGCCCGGCGCTACCCCTATCAGCTGTCGGGCGGCCAGCAGCAGCGCGTCGGTGTGGCGAGGGCGCTCGCCGCGGATCCGCCGGTGCTGCTGATGGACGAGCCGTTCTCGGCCGTCGACCCGGTGGTGCGCAAGGGTCTTCAGGACGAACTTCTGCGTATCCAGGAGGAGTTGGGCAAGACGATCGTCTTCGTCACCCACGACATCGACGAAGCCATCAAGCTGGGCACCATGGTCGCGGTGCTGCGCACCGGCGGCAGACTCGCCCAGTTCGCCCCGCCCGCCGAACTGCTGTCCGCCCCCGCGGACGACTTCGTCGAGGACTTCCTCGGCGCCGACCGCGGCATTCGCAGGCTGTCCTTCTTCGCCTCCGGGGAACTGGAGTTGCAGACGGACCCGATCGTCGCCGCCGACTCCACCGCCGAGCAGATCGCCGCCCGCACGACCGCGGACGTGCCCTACCTCCTTGTCACCGACGCGGACGGCAGACCCCTCGGCTGGGGCGAGCCCGGCGAGTTGACCGCAGGGGAGGTGGACGCCGCCCGACTGCTGCCCTACGGACGGCCCTTCGAGCACGGCAGGGATTCGCTGCGCGCCGCCCTCGACGGCGCCGTGCTGTCGCCGACCGGCTGGTCGGTCGCCGTGGACGGCACCGGCCGCGTGGTCGGCGTCGTCTCCCAGCAGGCCATCGGCGAGGCGATCCGCAGCGCCCACGCCGAGGACGGCACCGGCGCCAAGGCCGCCGGATGAACCGCTTCTTCGACATCCCGAGCGACCTCCAGCACAGCTGGTTCGGCCTGATCGGGCTGCATCTGCGCGAGGCCCTGCTGCCGGTCCTCGCGGGGCTCGCGGTGGCCCTGCCGATCGCCCAGATCTGCGTGCGGTTCCGCTGGCTGTACGCCCCCGTACTGGGTGTGACGACCGTGCTCTACGCCATCCCGTCACTGGCCTTCTTCGTCGTCCTCATCGACTACACCGGCCAGACCGAACTCACGGTGATGATCCCGCTCGCCGTCTACAGCCTGGTCGTGCTCGTGCCCGCGATCGTCGACGGCGTCCGCTCGGTGCCGCAGGAGACCCTCGCCGCGGCCACCGCCATGGGTCTGGGGCCCGTACGGCGTTACGTCCAGGTGCAGTTGCCGATCGCCGTGCCCGCGATCATCGCCGGACTGCGCGTGGCCACGGTGTCGAGCATCTCACTCGTCAGCGTCGGCATGCTGATCGGCAACCAGGGCGCCCTGGGCAACCTGCTCCACGACGCCAACATCTACCACCGGCCCGAGCTGGCCGTGAACTCCGTGCTCACCACGGCGGCCCTGGCCGTCCTCGTCGACGGCGCGCTGGTCCTCGTACGCCTCCTGCTCACTCCCTGGATGCCGCGCGCCACCCGGAGGGCGAGAGCGAAGTCCACCGACGCCCGGTCCGAACCGGCCGTACCCGCACTGGAGGACGCCGCCCGGTGAACCTGTTCCACTTCGCCAACGCCTTCTTCAGCGACAGCGCCCACTGGCACGGGTACGACGGCATTCCCACCCGCCTGCTCGAGCACGTCCGGTACTCGCTGATCGCGCTCGGCCTCGCCGCCGCCATCGCACTGCCGGTGGGCCTGCTCACCGGCCACTACGGGCGCGGCGGCAACGCCCTCGCCCTGATCGCCACCGCCGGACGGGCGCTGCCCAGTTTCGGTCTGCTGGTGCTGATGTTCATCCTGCTCGGGTTCGGCCTGGTGCCCGTGATGATCCCCCTGGTCGTACTCGCCGTCCCGCCGATCCTGGTGACGACCTACGAGGCGGTCCGCTCCGTCGACCCGTCCCCGGTGGACGCCGCCCGGGGCATGGGCATGCCCGAGTCGCGGGTCCTCTTCCAGGTGGAACTGCCGGTCGCGCTCCCGCTGATCCTCAGCGGCCTGCGCTCGGCCGCCATCCAGATCGTCTCCACCGCCACCATCGCCGCGTACGTCAGCCTCGGCGGCCTGGGCCGGTACATCCTCGACGGTCTCTACCAGCTCAACTACGAGAAGGTCGTGGGCGGTGCCGTCCTGGTCGCCGTACTGGCGCTCGCGACCCTCGCGGTGTTCTGGGCGATCGCGCGGTTCGCGGTCTCGCCCGGAGTGCGGCGAAGCGGCTGAGGCCCGGCGCGCCGCGGCCCGGGTGCCGTGGCGCGCCGACACAATCTCCACAACTGGACGCGTATCGAGGCCAATCGGTGACGCGGCTGCTCTTGACCGACCGAGAAGTGGCTGGATTGGATCAGCGTAGAGTTCTTTCCTCACCCATCCTCCGAGCTCGGAACGGGAACCGTGACTTCTACCGCGCACAGCAGCAGGTACCTCCGGAGACTCCCCGCGGCGGCCGTCGCGCTCGCCGCGACCACGGCCCTGCTGGCGGGATGTTCCTCCTCCGACAACAACTCCGACAATCCCCTCTCGGGCGGCAAGGCGAGCGGCGACAGCGTGGTCGTCGGCTCCAACAACTTCGCCGAGAGCATCCTGCTCGCCGACATCTACGGCGAGGCCCTCAAGTCCAAGGGCATCAAGGTCACCTACAAGCCCAACATCGGCAGCCGTGAGACCACGTACGGTCTGCTGAAGAACGGCGCCATCACCGTCCTGCCCGAGTACAACGGCGCCCTGCTGGCGTACCTCGACAAGAACGCCACCCCGAAGACGGTCGCCGCCACGACGGCCGCCATCGGTGCCAAGCTCGACTCGAAGCTGACGCTGCTGCAGCCGGCGCCCGCGCAGGACAAGGACTCCGTCACCGTCAACCAGGAGACGGCGAAGAAGTACCACCTCACCGAGAAATCCTCCATCGCGGACCTCAAGGGCGCCGCCAAGGACCTGGTCATCGGCGGCTCGCCGGAGTTCCAGGCGCGTCAGCAGGGCCTGGAGGGCCTGAAGTCGGTGTACGGGCTTCAGTTCAAGTCCTTCAAGGCGCTGGACGCGGGCGGTCCGCTGACCCAGGCCGCGCTGCAGAAGAACGCCGTGCAGGCGGCGGACATCTTCACCACCGCCCCGGCCATCTCCAAGGAGAAGTTCGTCGTCCTGCAGGACCCGAAGAACCTCTTCGGGTTCGAGAACGTACAGCCCCTCGTATACAAGTCCGGCCTCGACCAGAAGGGCGTCGACGCGCTCAACGCGGTCTCCGCCAAGCTCGACACGGTCACCCTGCTGAACCTGGGCACCCAGGTGCAGACGCAGCACAAGGACCCGCTGGACGTCGCCAAGGCCTGGCTGAAGTCCGCCGGCCTCGACTGACACACCGCACCCCGGACACAACTGCCTGCGGTTCGCCGTGGGTTCCCCCTGAACCGGGGGGACCCGCGGCGCGTCGGCCTGCCCGCCGTTCTCGCCCTGCAGCCCCGGCCGTTCTCGCCCTGCAGACCCGGCCGACCTCGCCACTGCGAGCCGCCCGCCCACGCCACCGTGCCGACTCGCGAACTCCTCACCGCCGTACGGGCCTCGCCGCTGAGCCCGGACCCGCCGCGCGTGTGAGATCTCTGCACGCACGGCGCCGCCCATGGCAGAAATCCTCCGTCTCCGAGCCGTGGCTGGAGTGGCCCTCCCGCGCACTCCCACGCTGACCGTGACCGGTACCGGTTCCCGGGTCCGGCGTGACCACCACGGTGGAGAGGAACTCCCATGACTGCTACGGAGCACGTGCTGCCCCCGACGGCCACGGCCCCCCGACGGCGCGGGCCCGCGCTCGTCGCCCTGCTGCTCGGCGAGGCGATGAATCTGCTGGACGCGACGATCGTCCAGGTCGCCGCGCCCGCGATCCATGCCGACCTGGGCGGGTCGGTGTCCGACATCCAGTGGTTCACCACGGCGTACACACTGCCGTTCGCGGTGCTGCTGATCACCGGTGGCCGGCTGGGCGACATCGCGGGCCGGCGGCGGCTGTTCGTGCTCGGCGTCAGCGGGTTCACGGCCGCGTCCCTCGCCTGCGCCCTGGCCCCGTCCGTGGGCGTGCTGATCGGCTTCCGGGCGGTGCAGGGGGCCGCGGCGGCGCTGATCGTCCCGCAGACCATCGGACTGATCAAGACCATGTTCTCCGGCCCCGAACTGTCCCGGGCGCTGGGCAGTATCGGACCCGTGATGGGTCTGTCCGCCGTCTGCGGTCCCCTGCTCGGCGGGGTGCTGACCCACGCCGACCTGTTCGGCTCGTCCTGGCGAGCGGCCTTCCTCGTGAACGTCCCGGTCTCCCTGGTGGTCCTCGTCCTCGCGCGCAAGCTGCCGGAGAACCGTGCCCCGCGGCGCCCCACCCTCGACCTGACGGGCACCCTCCTCGCGGCGACCGGCACCGGGCTCCTGGTCCTCCCGCTGATCGGCGCCGACCTCGCGGACCTGTCCGCGCGCAGTTGGGCGGCCCTGGCGGCCGGTCCGGCGGTACTGACCGTCTTCGCCCTGCACCAGCGGCGGGTCGCCGCCGCCGGACGCAGTCCGCTGGTCGAGCCCGGCCTGTTCACCCACCGAGGGTTCCCGGCCGCCCTCGTCACCTCCGCGGCCTTCTTCGCGGTGACCAACGGCCTCATGACGGTCGTCGTACTGCATCTCCAAGTCGGCCTGGGGATCGGTGTGCTGGAGTCGGGTCTCAGCCTCGCGCCGTGGTCGGCGGGCCTGGCCGTGGCGTCCTGGGCGGCGGGCGCGCGCCTGGTACGGCGCCACGGGCAGCGTGTGATGCCCGTCGGCCTCGGTGTGCTGCTGGCCGGGACGGCCGGTGCCGTCGCCGTCTACCACTGGGCGGACCCGGCCGCCTACCCGTGGCCGCTGCTGCTCGCCCTCGGTGTCATCGGCCTGGGCGCCGGACTGTTCACCCCCGCCTTCTTCACCCTGGCCCTCAAGCCGCTGCGCCCCCAGGAACTCGGCACGGCCGCCGGGCTGCTCAACGCCGTGCAGCAGCTCGGGGCCACCCTGGGCGTCGCCGTCCTCGGCACGGTCTACCTCGGCACCGCGCACCCCACCGGCCCGGCCGCCGCCCCGCACGCGGCCCAGGCGGCCTTCTGGGCCGCGGCCGGGCTCGTGGCGCTGAGCCTCGCCGGGAGCAGGGTGATGGTCGGGGCGATGCGGGCCGACGGGCGGCGCGACACGGCGTGAGCCGTCAGCGGTGGGCGGGCGCCTTCGAGCCTGCGCCGGGGCGTCCGGCCCGGGCGAGGTCCGTCAGAACGGGGCTCGCCGCCTTGAGGTTGCGCAGCACCGGGCTGGTCTCCAGGGAACGTATCGCCGCCAGCGAGCCCAGCCTGCGGGTGAGGTAGCGGTGCAGGTCGGCGGGGTCCCGGCACAGGGCCTGCGCGACCAGGTTGGTGGGGCCGGTGGTCGCGGCGACGAAGGCCAGCTCGTCGTGGCCGGCCAGGGCCTTCGCCACCGGCTCCAGGTGGGCCGGACGCACCGACATCCACAGCAGCGCCCGGGTGGTGACACCGAACAGCGCCGCGTCGACCTCCACGTCGAAGAAGAGCGCACCGCCCGCCCGCAGCCCGGCCAGCCGGCGTGCCACGGTGACCGGGGACCAGCCGGTCGCCCGGGCGAGCTCTCCCTGGTCGGCCCGCCCGTCCCGCTCCAGCGCGGCCAGCAACGCGGCGTCCTGCGGGCCCGGTTGGCGCGGAGTGTGCGCGGCGTCGGCCGCGGCCCGCTCCAACAGGGCGCTCTGCTGGGCCGCGTCGAGGGCCTCGGCGCTGCGCCGCCAGTTCGTCGGCCCGCCCAGGTAGGTGTGCAGGAGCAGATGCGCGGACACCGCGGTGACGCCACCGGTGCGTGGAATGTCCCGCAGCAGCAGGGAGTTGGCCGCGGCGGAGTCGGTGGCGGCGTGGACGACCGCGACGATCTCGGTGCCGCCCGAGGCGAGCTTGACCCAGGAGGTGTCGGACCGGCGAACGAGGGCCCGGGCGATGTCCTGCGCCGCGCTCGCCGCCGCCGTCAGCCGGACGAGCCACTGGGCGCGGCCCGCCCGGTCGGGATCGGTCAGCCCCACCACCCGCAACGACGCCTCGGTGCGCAGCCGCCGGTAGCGCCGGGCCACCGTCTGGGCCGACACGCCCAGCACACCGGCGATCCGGCTGAACGGCGCACGGGGGTCGATGTGCAGCGCGTGGATCAGGGCGCGGTCGAGGTCGTCGAGCATGCACCCATCATCCCGGGCACCCCGGCCACCGGGGCCGCCGTCCGAAGTCGCCGGGCTCTGCCCCGCGGCACACCTGCGGCGCGGCCTGTTCGAGCGCGGACAGGTTGCGCAGCCGTCCGCCCGCCCGCAGCGGGCCGGGGGGGTGTCGTTCGGATCAGCGCGGATCAGGCCGCGGCGCATGGTGCGGTGCATCGCAAGGCGGAGCATGACCCGCGTACCGGGCGTACTCGGGCGATGCGACAACGCGGCGAGGTGCCGGGCCAGGCGTCGCGCCCCGGGGTGATCCGAACGACACCCCCTAGACTGGTCCGGCCCGTACGGCCGTGCGCGAACGGCGGCCGGGCTCGGGAGCGAACAGGAAACAGGAGGGCGACCACGGTGGCGGCAGCCGGCAGAGGCTTCGAGGACCCGCACGCCGATGTGCTCGCGGAGGCGGCCGCGGCCTTCGGGCTGCTGGCCTCGCCCGCGCGGCTGCACATCGTGTGGACCCTGGCCCAGGGCGAGAGCGACGTCACCGGGCTCGCCGAGCGGGTCGGCGGCGCGCTGCCCGCGGTCAGCCAGCACCTGACCAAGCTGAAGCTCGCCGGTCTCGTCCGCTCCCGCCGGGAGGGCCGCCGTCAGGTCTACTTCGTCGACGACCCCGACGTGGTCGACGTGGTACGGCTCACGGTCTCCCGGCTCACCGACCGTACCGCCGGGACCGAGGCCCCGGAGCGCCGCCTCCGTGGCCTCTGAGCTCGCGCCGGTCCGCCCGTCCGTCCCCGACGGCACGCCCCTGCAGGTGCTGCGCGGGCTCGACAGCGGCCCGCGCGGGCTGACCGACACCGAGGCGCACACTCGGCTGGCGGCGGTCGGCGAGAACACGGTCCCCGAGCTCCGTACGGCGTCCTGGCCCCGCCTGTTCGTGCGCGGTCTGCGGGACCCGTTCACCGCCGTACTGCTCTGCCTCGGCCTGGTCTCGGCGCTCGTCGCGTCCTGGGGCACCGCCTCGGTGATCCTCTCCCTCGTCGTGGTCAGCTGCGTGCTCCGCGCGAGCGGCGAGTACCGGGCCGACCGGTCCACGGCCGCGCTGCGCGAGCTGGTCGCCGGCACTGCGGCGGTGCTGCGGCGCGCGGAGGGCGAGGACCTGCCGCGGGTCCGCGAGATCCCGGTAGCCGAACTGGTGCCGGGTGACGTGGTTCGGCTCGGGCCGGGCGACCTCGTCCCGGCGGACGTACGGCTGCTGCGCGCGCGTGGGCTGACCGTGCACCAGGCCGCGCTCACCGGCGAGTCGGCCCCGGTCGCCAAGGCGGCCGTCGAGGTCCCCGGCCGACGCGAACACGGGCCGTTCGCCCAGCCGCACCTGTGCTTCCAGGGCAGCAGCGTCGTCTCGGGCACCGCCACCGCGGTCGTCGTGCAGACGGGGCCGCGCACGCGGTTCGCCGCCGCCCACGGCACACCGGACGGCGGGGACCGGGCCGGTCCCAGCGCCTTCGACCGGTCCGTGCACGGCATCTCCTGGGTGCTGATCCGGTTCATGCTGCTCACCCCGCCGCTGGTGCTGATGGCGAACGGGGCCCTGCGCGGGCGCGGTCTGGAGACGCTGCCCTTCGCCGTGGCGGTGGCCGTCGGCCTCACGCCCGAGATGCTCCCCGTGATCGTCACCGCCTGTCTGGGCCGCGGCGCCCGCCTCCTCGCCCGGGCGCACGGCGTCATCGTCAAGCGGCTGCCCGCCCTGCACGACCTGGGCGCCATCGACGTGCTGTGCGTCGACAAGACCGGCACGCTCACCCAGGACCGGCCCGTCGTCGAACGGTCGCTCGACGCGGACGGCCGGGACGACCCGGAGGTGCTGCGCTGGGCCGCCGTCGGCGCCTGGTGGTCCCTTCAGCTCGCCGAACTGCCCGCACCCGACGCGCTCGACGAGGCGCTCCTGGCGGCCGCCGCGGACGCCGGCGAGGAGTACGACGGGGTGGCGGCCGTGCCCTTCGACCCGGTACGCCGGCTCGCCACCGCCGTGGTGCGCGGCCCGCTCGGCACGCATGTGGTCCTGGTCAGGGGCGCCGTGGAGGACGTGCTGGAGCGCTGCGTGCTCCAGCACGCCGAGCGGGAGCGGCTCAGGTCGTTCGCCGCGCGCGAGGCGGACGGCGGGCTGCGCCTGCTGGCCCTCGCCACGGCCGAACGCCCCGCCCGCGCGGGCGACTACACCCCGGCCGACGAACGCGGCCTGACCTTCCGGGGCCTGATCGGCTTCCGGGACGCCCTCGCACCGACCGCCGCCGAGGCCCTGCGCGAGCTGACCGATGCCGGCGTCACCGTCAAGGTCCTCACCGGCGACCACCCGGGCACCGCGGCACGGGCCTGCCGCGACCTCGGACTGGACGTGGGGGAGGTGTGCACCGCGGGCACCTGGGACACCGCGGGGAACGCCGGTGACGACGGCGAGGGGGAGACCGCGGGCGCCGGCGGCCGCGGCCGTGAGGCAACCGCCGGGAGGGACCTCGCCGCAGCCGCCCACCGCGCCACCGTCCTCGCCCGCTGCACCCCACAGGACAAGGCGCGCGTGGTCGCCGCCCTGCGGGCCGCCGGGCACACCGTCGGCTTCCTCGGCGACGGGGTCAACGACGTGCCCGCCCTCCGCGCGGCCGACGTCGGCATCGCCCCGCGGGCCGCCTGTGACGTGGCCCGGGAGAGCGCCGACGTCGTGCTCGCAGAGAAGGACCTCACAGCGATCGGCCACGCCGTCGCGGCCGGCCGGCATGCGAGCGGCAACATCGCCTCGTACCTGCGCGTCACGCTCTCCTCCAATCTCGGCAACGTCATCGCGATGCTCGCCGCCGGTCTGCTGCTGCCCTTCCTGCCGATGCTCCCGGCGCAGGTGCTCGTGCAGAACCTCTGCTTCGACGCGGCCCAGTCGGCCTTCGCCCGCGACCATCCCGGTACCGGGTCGCTGCGCCGTCCTACCGTGCTGCGGCCCCGCGCCTTCCTGCGGTTCATCACGGGCTTCGGCGCGCTCAACGCGGTCGCCGACCTCGCCACGTTCGCCGTTCTGGCGGTCGCGCTGCGGGGTCCGGACGCCCTGAACGACGAGGCTGTCTTCCACTCGGCCTGGTTCACCGAGAACCTGCTGACCCAGGCCCTGGTGATGATCCTTTTGCGCACCGGCCGACGCGGCCCATGGCGTGGCGGACGGTCCGGGGCGACCGACCCGGGAGCCGTCGGCGGAGGCTGCGGTGCCGCCGGACGGTGGGCGTCCGGGCCGGTCGGCCGGGCCGCGGCCGTCCTCTGCGCCGTCGGGCTGCTGCTGCCGGTCAGTCCACTGGGCGCGCCGCTCGGCATGACGGCGCTGCCGGTGCCGTACTACCTGCTGCTGGGAGCCGTGCTCGGCCTGTACGCGCTCGCGCTCTCGGCAACCGTGAAGCGGCACGAGCGGCGCAGGTGACGGCCGCCGTCGGCCACCGCCCACTGACCGCGGCCTCAGGCCTCTGAATCCTCTGATTCCTCGGATGCCTCGGGTGCCTGGGTTTCCGTGAATTCCTCGTTCAGGCCCCCGCTCTCGTCGGCGGCATGTGCCCTGACCATGCCCCGGCGTCCGCGCCGGGGCTCCTGGTCCGGCAGCCAGCCGAACGTGAGGCAGCTTCCGGTGGCCCCGAGCAGCAGACCGAGGAAGAAGCCGCCCAGGTTCGAGGTGAGCCAGGTACCCAGGGAGAGCAGGATGCCGGTGAGGGAGTAGAAGAGCCGCTGCGCCGGGTTGAAGAGGGTCAGCAGACCGCACAGCACCATCAGCACGGGCAGCAGATAGCCGGCCAGGCCCTGCATGCCGATGTGCAGGACGACCTTCAGCGACGCCTTCTCGGTGAGCAGGATCTCCGCCCCGCCCAGCGTGAGCAGCAGCCCGCCCCAGAACGGACGACGGGCCCGCCAGCGACGGAAAGCCGGTCCCGGGCCGGTGCGCGGCTCGCCGCCCGGTGTCCCCGCCCGCGGTCTCACGGCGTCCGCCACCACCTCAGCACCCCGAGTCGCTGAAACGGAGCTTCAGGCCGGGCAGCTTGAACACGCCTGCCGTGGTGGCGTAGTTGGTCTGCCGCAGGTTGCCGATGCGGACCGTGTCCGCCTGCTGGCTGAATACGCCCTTGGAGCCTTGCACCCCGGCCTTG
Source organism: Streptomyces sp. NPDC046197 (assembly GCF_040646295.1). NCBI lineage: Bacteria > Bacillati > Actinomycetota > Actinomycetes > Kitasatosporales > Streptomycetaceae > Streptomyces > Streptomyces sp. NPDC046197. Next base: position 19,482 of record NZ_JBEYZY010000033.1, read on the forward strand.
GTCAGCGTGCTCGCGTCGTTGCCGATCTCGATGTGGTTGAACGCGGCGTCACCCGTGAGCTCGGTGGAGTCGGTGGTCAGGTCGCTCGCGGTCACCTTCTCGGCGCCGCTTCCCGCGGTGATGAGCAGATTCGTGCCGCCGAGGTCCACGCTCTGGCACAGCTTGGTCAGTGTCGCGTTCTTGATCGCGGAGGTCACGACCAGCACCTGCCCGCCGGTGTCACCCGCGTTGGGACTGCCGTCGGCCATGTTGTCCAGGTTGCCGAACTGCTCGAAGCCGGTGCCGTTCAGCTCGGTCGCGGTGACCGTGAAGGGCATGCCGGAGATCGCGAACTGCACCCCCAGCGCGCCCTGAGCGGTGAGGACCGCCAGCCCCGCGGCGACCAGCGTGGCGGGTACCGCCATCACTGCGGCGCGGCGCAGCCGGACCCGGCCGCCCCGGCCCGCGCCGTCGGAGGTCCCGTGCCCTTCGGCCACGTCGGTGACGGAATCGCTTTCCGGGTGGTCGGGGGTGTTGCCGGCGGACGGCGTGAGGTCCGGGGACGAGGCCATGTCTGCTCCCATGGGCACAGTGAATGCGGGTCGGGGTTCAGCGGCCCGTTGTCCTGGCGCGGACAGCGGCCACGGCGTACGCCGGTCGCACTCCCGGCGGGTGCAAGGGCTTTCTCGTTACGCCGCGGTAGCCGCCGAGGAAGTTACCGGGGGTTACAGCCGAGGGTCAAGAAGCCTGTGCCAGAAAGGTGTTGATTGTGTTCGACCTGTGGTGCCGAACCCCGGCACTACGGCTCGCGCGCCGGGTCACGTCACCGTCCCCCGCCGTCCCCGCGTCCCCGCAACATGCCGGCTGAGGCCCCAACTTCCTTGCGACGCCTTGACGTTGAGGGACCCGGAGGTCTACAACTCTGCCTGGTTCCCCCGGATCCGTGGCGCCGGATCCACTTCGCGACCCGGCCATGGTCCTTCCCGCCCGGAATCCCCTTCCAGCGCACGCTCGTTCACGGCGCCCCATGCGAATCCGGCACCCCATCGCACCAAGCCCCGGCCCGGCCGGGGGTCCTCCCCCCGGGCCTTCGGCCGGACACAGGCCGCTGCCGTCGCCGGTCCGTCATGTACGGAGAAGGCGTGACGGGCGGCGACGGCGGACGCGCCCTTCGGCGCCGTCTGCTCCCCAGCCCCCCACTTCGGAAACGAGGTACCCCCATGCGTACGCGTCCCCTGATCGCCCTCGCCGCCGCCGTCGCCGCGCTCTCCCCCCTCGCGGCCGGCTCCGCCTGCGCGGCCGACGGTGCGGTACTCACCACCGGCGGCACCGGCGGCACGCCCGTCGCGGTCGGCGACGTCCTCACCGCGCCCCTGGCGAGCGGCACCACCGCCACGCTGTACTCCAGCGCGACCGGCACGAGCGGCGTCTCCTGCACCTCGTCCACGTTCACCGCCACCGTCACCGACAACCCCGCCGCACCCGGCACGGCGACCGAGGCGGTGAGTGCGCACACCTTCGACAGCAGCAGTTGCACCAGCAACGTCACCGGAGTGCTCGGCGTCACCGCCATCACCGTCGACCATCTTCCGTACACGACCACCGTCGCCTCCGACGGCTCCCTCACCGTGACCCCCGCCGCCGGCTCGACCATCCAGACCACGGTCAAGCTGCGCACCCTGCTGGGCAGCATCACGTGCGTCTACCAGGCCCCCGGCCTGACCGGGAAGGCCGACAACACCGACAGCAGCATCACCTTCACCAACCAGCAGTTCACCAAGGTGTCCGGCTCGTCGCTGTGCTTCGGCAGCGGCTACTTCACCGCCAAGTACGCCCCGGTGACCGACGGGGGAGCCGCCGTCCACGTCAACTGATCCGCCCTGCGGGCGCGTTCAGCGTCGGCGCAGGCGTACGGCCAGGGCGGCGCCGCCGATGAGCACCAGCACCGCGGCGGCGCCGCCCGCCAGCAGGGGTGCAGAGGGACCGGAGTGGGCGTCGGTCGCCGAAGCCACGGGGCTGCTGTCGGGGGCGTTGCTTCCCGCCCGCGAAGCGGTCCCGGTCGGCTCCGCGGCCCCCCGCGAGGGCGTGGCCGCCTGCTCGTCGTGCGAGGGAGCGGCGCCCGTACCGGTCTCCTGCTTCGGCGCCCGGCCGCCGCTCGCCCGTCCCGCCGACGCGCCGTCAGCGGCGCTCGCGCCCTTCGCCAGCACCACGTCGGAGCACGAGTAGTACGTGTCCGGCGTGCTCGTGTTCTGCCAGATCGTGAGCAGTACGTGAGGGCCGGTCCGGTCGGCCGGAAGCGTGGCCCGGATGTGGTACGCGCCGGCCGTGAGCGCCGGGTCCGTCGCCTCGGCGAAGGGTTGCGCCGGAAAATCTGACCAGGTCAGCGGCTTCTTCGGGTCGTAGCCGGGCTTGGTCAGGTAGAGCTTGAACGTGCCCTCGTGCGGGATCGTCGAGGCGTACGTCATGGTGAACTTCCCGCCCGGCGAGAGCCGCGTCGACGGCCAGTCGGAGCGGGCGAGGTCGAGGCCTCTGTAGGCCGGCAGGCCCCCGCTGCACAGCTTCCCGTCCGGGATCACCTCGCGGTCCCTGCCGTTCACATCGGGGACCCGCAGGTTGTCCCAGGCGGTGAAGGGGGCGCCGTTCGCGGCGACCGCCGCACGGCACGCCGCCGTCCGGGCACGGCTGCCCCCGTCGGGCGAGCAGGCCACCACCCGGCTGACCGGGTCCGTCGGCGCTCCGTGCGCCCGGGCGGGTGCCGCCGCCCACAACGTGATCAGAGTCGAGGCCGCGATCGCGGCACCTGTGACCCTGAGGGGTGCGGTCATCCGAGTCATCCGAGACGTCTCCTCGGCAGGCGCGCGGGTTGGGGCTCTTCTCCGAGCAGTACGAGAACGGGGCGCGATGCGTTCAACGGGGTTCGGGGAGAGCGGTGGGAACGGGCGTGGTGCCCCCTGGACCCGACGACCGCCGATCAGCCCCCGAACGCGTCCAGGTGGTCGGCCGCCCACTGCCGATAGGTCCGCGCGGGGCGGCCGAGCAGCTCCGCGGTCGTCGGGTCGACTCGGGTCTTGGCGCCCGACCGCCCGCGGGCCGCGCTCTCCATGAGGGCGTCGGCCAGCTGCGCCGGATAGCGGGCGCGCAACGCGCGGTGTGCCTCGTCGGGCGTCAACTCGACGAACCGCACCGGCCGTTGCAGCAGCGACGCGAGGACCGCCGTCTGTTCGGCCGCGCTGATCGCCTGCGGACCGGTGAGCGGATGAGTCCGGCCCGCGTGGCCGTCCGGGTCGCACAGCGCGGCCGCCGCGACCTCGGCGATGTCCCGCGGATCGATCGTCGCGTTCGCCGAGCTCGCGTCGGGTGCGCGGACCACACCGTCCTCCCGGACCGAGCGGGCCCACCCGAGGGTGTTCGACATGAAGGCGCGCGGCCGCAGCACCGTCCACAGCAGGCCGCTTTCGCACAGGAGTTGTTCGTTGCCGCGCTGCCAGGTGGTGATGAGGTCGGTGGCCTCGGGGTCGGCCACCGCGAGGGCGGACAGCTTCACCACATGGCGCACACCGGCCCGCCGCGCCGCCGCCAGGAAGTGCTCGTCATGGGCGTGGGTGAGCGGATCCGTGGTGACCAGCAGGGCCGACCGCACGCCGGTCAGGGCTCGCTCCAGGCTCCGCGGGTCGCCGAAGTCGGCGCCCACCACCTCGACCCGGGTACCGGCGGTCAGCCGCCCGGGGTCTCGGGTCAGCAGCCGTACGGGCGTGACGCCGGACAGCCGCCGCGCCACCAGTCCGCCGACGGTACCGGTCGCTCCGGTCAGCAGGATCACTACTCGGCACTCCCGGGGTCGAGGGCGGCCAGGACGCGGGCACCCCGGTCGGGCCGGGTGTCCAGACCGGTGAGCAGGCCGGGCACCGCGATGCTCGGCAGTATGTGGCCCCAGAATACGGAGATCCGGTGCCCGAGGTCGCCGCGGTTGGTCAGCGCCCGCGACATCAGCTGGATGCCCGCGAACCCGCCCACGAGCAGCTCCACCGTGTCGCGCGGCTCGACCGTGGGCAGCAACTCGCCCTGCCGGCGGGCCTGTTCCATCAGCTCCATCAGGTGCTCGGCCCACTGCCGGAAGGGCCCCGTGTGATCGACGCCCGGCGGCGCGCACTGGTCAACGGTCAGCCGGACACTGCCTCTGAGCAGGGCGTTGCCGAGCAACCGCTGCCCGAACGCGAAGGTGATGTCGACGATCTCCTGCAGCTTGCACGGCTGGGAGGGGACCGCGCCGAGAGGCACCTGCTCGTCCAGCACCGCCTGGGCGAGAGACTCCTTGGACGGGAAGTGGAAGTACAGCGCGCCTTTGGTGACATCGGCCCGCTCCAGCACCATGGAGATGGTGGTGGACGTGTAGCCGTGCTCGTCGAACACCGCGCCCGCCGCTTCCAGGATCGCCCTGCGCGTCCTGATGGCGCGTTCCTGCTTCGCCATGAGAACCCCTCCACTGCGCCGAATCGGCCGGCTCCCCACCCGTGCCCCGGGCAGTCGTGCCCGGGTCCGGTCCACCCGATCTCATTGAAAACAAACCGGTCGCCTCGTACTCTAGCGCTCACCGGCACAAGCACCTCGCCGTCTGCGATGGCCGCCGGGGGACCAGGGAGAGACATGCCTCAACTGCGGCAGCTCGCCGGGATACCGGCGACAACGACGAATCCGACGACCGCGGGCAACCTGACGGCCACCGTTCCCCGCCAGCTCGTGCACCGCGCGGCGCTCGCCGAGACCTTCCTCACCGGTTGGACGAGAATCGGGGACGACCGGTTCGCAGTTTTCGCGCAGTGGCCGCGAGCCCACCAGTTACACGTGTCGCCCGACCGGTCGGCCTACGAGCCGCTTCTCGTCACCGAAACCGTCCGCCAGTGCGGGGCGTTGCTCGCCCACACCGAGTACGACGTGCCGCTCGGCCACCAGTTCGTGCTCCAGGAACTGCGCATCTCCACGCACCCCGAGCAGCTGGCCGTCGGGCCCGTACCCGCCGAAACCGTCCTGGACATAAGGTTTTCCCCGGTCGCCCGGCGACGCTCGACGACCCTGCGCTTCGAGGCCGACGTGACCCGGGACGGCGAGCACGTCGCCCACGCGCACCTGCTCTACACCAGCGTCGGCGAGTCCGCCTACCGCAGGCTGCGCGGCGGACGCACACCCGCGTCGGTGACCGCGTTGCCGGTACCGCCGGGGCTGCCGCCCACCGCCGTCCACCGGGCGCTGCCCGACGACGTCGTCCTCGCCCCCACCCCGCGCGGCAACCGCTGGCAACTCCGAGTCGATACCGCGCATCCCGTTTTCTTCGATCATCCGCTCGACCATGTCCCCGGCATGCTTCTGCTGGAGGCCGCCCGCCAGGCCGCCTGCCTCTCGGGGTCCTCCCGGCGGCCGCCGGCCTCCTTCCAGGCCACCTTCCACAGGTACGCCGAACTGGACTGTCCCACCTGGATCCAGACAGAACCCGGGACCGGCGGGCGCATACGCATCCTGGGAGTCCAGGGCGAGTCGGCCGTCTTCGAGTGTCTGGTGGACGCGGTGCCCTCGTGAGCTATCGTATACCGGCAGCAAGAAAACAAACGGCATGCCCCGTTCTTTTACAGCCCCGGGAGAGTCAGTCGATGCCGAGGCAGTTACGCGCCGAGCAGACTCGCGCGACGATCATCACGGCCGCCGCCGACCTGTTCGACCGGCACGGCTACGAACGCACCAGCCTCAGCGACATCGTCGAGCACGCACGGGTCACCAAGGGTGCCCTGTACTTCCACTTCGCGGCCAAGGAGGACCTGGCGCACGCCATCATGGAGCTGCAGTCCCAGGCCTCGCGCCGGGTCACGATCGAGGTGGACGGGCGTGGCTACTCCTCGCTGGAAGCGCTGATCCGCATCACCTTCGCGCTGACCCGCCTGGCCGTCGAGGGCCCGATCACCAGGGCGGGCCTGCGCCTTGCGACCGGGGGAGTGGAGGTGCGGGCGCCGCTGCGGCACCCCTTCACCGAGTGGCTGGAGATCGCCACCCGCAAACTCCACGGCGCGGTCAGGGAGTCCGACGTCCATGCCGAGGCCGACGTGCAGGCCGTCGCCCACTCCCTCGTCTGCTTCTTCGTCGGCACCCGGATCGCGGGCCGGCCGCTGGAACCGGTGGCACGGCTGCCGCGCCGGACGGCCGAGATGTGGCACCTGCTGATCCGCGGTCTGGTACCGGTGCACAGGCGCCCGCGCTATCTGACCCTGGCCTCGCAACTGGAGCGGGAGATCGGAGGCGTGTGATCCGCGCGCTACGGTGAGGCGTATGCCCGAGACCCCGTCCGCCCCGGTGCTCCTCGCCGACGAGCCCGGTTCGTTCCCGCACAGTGTGCTGGCCGAACGGCACCCGGCGATCATCCGGCAGGTCCGGGACGCCGTCCCGTACGGCCCCGAACAGCTCCACGCCCTCGACGCGCTGCTGAGGAACTGCACCGAGGGTGTGATCGAGCCCCTCCCCGCCGACGCGCACGACCGGGACCGCTGGCAGGACTGGGGGCTTGCCCGGTACGCGGGCCGGTCCTGGTTCGAGGTGCCGTGGCTGTGGTCGGAAAGCTACTTCTACCGCCGGCTCCTCCACGCGGTCGGCCACTTCACGCCCGGCCCCTGGCAGGGCATCGACCCCTTCCGCCCGTCCAAGCTCGCCGAACTCGACGCCCCGGAGACCGCCGAGGAACTCGCCGCGCTCGACGCCCTGGAGGACCGGCCCGCCGAGGAACGGGCGCGGGCCCTGCTGCACGGCTCGCTCTGGGGCAACCGTGCCGACCTCGGCTTCCGCCTGTCGGCGGCCGGCGCCGAGGCCGCGCGGGCCGCACCCGGCCTGATCGCCGACGACAGCGACGCGTTCTGGTCGCTGCTGCCGCCCTCCGGCACGGGAACGCTCTGCCTGGTCGCCGACAACGCCGGCCGTGAACTGGTCCCCGACCTCCTCCTCGTCGCCCATCTCCTCGCCCACGGGCACGTCGAGCGCGCTGTCCTGCACGTCAAGCCGTACCCGTACTACGTCTCCGACGCGACCACCGCCGACGTCGTCGACGCCGTGCGCCGGCTGCGGACCGCACCGGGCGCGGCCGCCTCGTACGGGCACCGGCTGTGGGCGGCGATGACCGACGGCCGCCTGACGGTGCGGACCCACCCCTTCTCCTGCGCCCCGCTGCCGTATGCCGACATGCCGGACGATCTCCGCGGGGAGTTCGCCGCGGCCACACTGACCGTGCTGAAGGGCGACCTCAACTACCGGCGCCTGGTCGGCGACCGTCTGTGGCCCCCGACCAGCCCCTTCGCGGACGTCACCGCGTACTTCCCCGGCCCGGTCGCCGCCCTGCGCACCCTGAAGTCCGACGTGGTCACCGGACTCGACGCGCGCACCGAGGCCGCGCTCGACGCGGCCGAGGACGGGCACTGGCGCACCAGCGGCACACATGCGCTGATCCAGGTCGCGCGGTGACGTCCGGGGAGGGCCGGCGAGCCGTCCGTCCGGAAAGGGGCGACGGGTCGGCCGTCCGGGGAGGGCCGGTGGGCCGGGGGGGTCTCATGCCACCCGCACCGGCAGGGACTTCAACCCGTTGATGAAGTTCGAGACGAGCCGCCGGGCAGGCGCGGCGGTCGTCGGAGGCGAGGGCAGCACCCGCAGCGCCTCCCGGTACAGCAGCCGCAGCTGCAGCCGGGCGAAGTGGGCGCCCGGACAGACGTGCGGGCCGTCCCCGAAGGACACGTGCGGATTCGGCGTACGCCCGGGGTGGAAGGCGTCCGGAGCGGCGAAGACCCGCTCGTCGCGGTTGGCCGAGGCGTGGAAGACGACCACCTTGTCACCGGCCCGGATCCGGCGGCCGGCCAGCTCGGTGTCCTGAGCGGCCGTACGGCGGAAGGTGAGGACGGGCGGATGCAGGCGCAGCAACTCGTCGACGGCCGTGGACAGTTCCGCCCTGCCCGCGCGCAGCAGCGCGTAGGTATCCGGGTGCTCGGCCAGGATCAGCAGGCCCCCGGGGGCAGCGCTGCGCACGGTGTCGTTGCCCGCGACCGTGAGCAGGAAGAAGAACATCTCCAGTTCTGCGTCGGCCAGTTCGGTGGCGGGGGTGCCCCCGGTTCGAGCGGAGCCGGGAACACGGGGGAGCGCCAGGGCGGTCATCACGTCGTCGGCCGGATGGCGCCGCTTGTACGCGGCCAGATGCCGTGCGTAGTCGAACATGTCCCGCAGCATCGCCGGTGAGCGCGGATTGACCGGCCTGCCCGCCGCGTCCAGTACCGGGGCGCCCGCCTCGTCCGGGTCCTGGTAGCCGATGACCCGCTGCGTCCAGTGCAGCAGCAGCCCCCGGTCCCGCTCCGGCACCCCGAGCAGATCCGCGAGGTTCAGCAGGGCGTAGTCGTCGGTGACGGCGGTGACGAGGTCGACGGTGCCGTCCCCCGCGCGGGCCGTGTCGAGGGCCCCTGCGAACAGTGCCCGTGCACGCCCGGCGGCGACCGCCGCGAACCGCTCGATACGGCCCGGCGTGAACGCCCGGCTGACCAGGCGCCGCAGCCGTGCGTGCCGGGGCGGGTCCTGATTGAGCATCATGCGGCGGATGAACGGCAGGTCGTCCGGGTCCGGGTCCCGGATCTGGGTGGCGCCGAGAGACGACGAGTACGTGGCCGAGTCCCGCAGGACGCGCACCACGTCCGCGTGCCGTGTCACCGCCCAGAACCCGGGCCCGGCCGGCCAGCCCAGCACCTCGGGCTCGTCCTGCCGGGCGACCGGGTGATGGTCGCGCAGCACGCGGTAGGCGGCGTACGGCACCGCGACGGCGTACTGCCGAGGATCGAACACGTCAGGAACGGGCGGGGTCCCACGCACCGTCACGCCTTCTCGCCCCCACCGTCCCGGTCGGCCCGCAAGAAGTCCTCCACCACCCGGACCAGCTCCAACGGGGTCTCGTCCATGGGGTAGTGCCCGGCCGAGGGCAGCTCCCGCAGCTCGGCGCGCGGATACCAGGCCATCCACGTCCGTCGCAGCAACTCGACGGACATCGCCGGGTCGAGCGCCCCGGTCACGGCGAGCGCGGGAGTGCCGGATCCCTCGACCCGGTCGTGGAAGTCCTCACCGGCCCACGAGTCGAACCAAGCGCGGAACGCCCTGTCGTCACTCCGCTCCAGCGAGCGGGCCACCATGCGGTCCAGCCAGGCGGCGGGCCGCTGCCCACCGGTGGTGACGTCGATGATCACGCGCCGGTTCTCCGGCTTGTGCGCCGCCTGCTCGAACAGCTCCCGCTGCTCGGACGGCAGGGCCGGCCCCGAGGCGGGCACCGGGGACACCCCGACGAGCCGCCGCAGCCGGTGCGGGGCGAGGACGAGCAGCCGCTGGGCGACCGCGGCGCCCATCGAGTGCCCCACCACCGAGAACCGGTCCCAGCCGAGCCGGGCGGCCAGGTCCACGAGGTCCTGGGCCGCCTCGGCGGTCGTGTACGTGCCCTCGGCGTCCTGGGCCTGCCCGTACCCGCGCAGATCCACCAGCGCGTAGGTGAACGACTCGCGGTCGAGGTCCGGCAGGACGGCCGCGTACGCGGACCGGTCGGCGAACCAGCCGTGCACGGCGAACACCTTGTGGGCGCCGTCGCCGTGCAGCTCGTGGGGCAGCACGAAGGAGGTCATGCGACCACCGTGACCCGGAGACCGGGGCTCGGCAAGAGCGCGATGCGCGGTCCCGCACCGAGTGCACGACCGTCTGACGTCTGACGTCTCCCGTCTCACGTCTGACGTCGCGCGTCACTGATGCCGCAGGTCGTCGATGCCGCAAGTCACGTCACCCGTCGCCGACTTCTGCGAATTCACGCGATGGTGTGATCAGATCCGGGGCGGCGGATGTCCCGGAAGACCCACGGGTAGGGCCCGGCCATGACGCAGCAGCCCTTCGAACTCCCGCACTTCTACCTGCCGCATCCCGCGCGGCTGAACCCACACGTCGACGAGGCACGCACCCACTGCACCGAGTGGGCGCGCGAGATGGGAATGCTGGAGGGCTCCGGGATCTGGGAGCAGGCCGACCTCGACGCGCACGACTACGGACTGCTCTGCGCCTACACCCACCCCGACTGCGACGGACCCGCGCTCTCCCTCATCACCGACTGGTACGTGTGGGTGTTCTTCTTCGACGACCACTTCCTGGAGACCTTCAAACGCAGCCAGGACCGCGTCGGCGGCAAGGCCTACCTGGACCGTCTGCCCCTGTTCATGCCGCTGGACCTGTCGGCATCCGTGCCGGACCCGCAGAACCCGGTGGAGGCGGGCCTCGCGGACCTGTGGGCGCGCACGGTGCCGGCCATGTCGGCCGACTGGCGGCAGCGGTTCGCCCTGGCCACCGAGCATCTACTCAACGAGTCCCTGTGGGAGCTGTCCAACATCAACGAGGGGCGGATCGCCAACCCCGTCGAGTACATCGAGATGCGCCGCAAGGTCGGCGGCGCGCCCTGGTCCGCCGGGCTCGTGGAGTACGCGACCGCCGAAGTGCCCGCGTCCGCCGCGGGGTCCAGGCCGCTCAGGGTGCTGATGGAGACGTTCTCCGACGGCGTGCACCTGCGCAACGACCTGTTCTCCTACCAGCGGGAGGTCGAGGAGGAGGGGGAGCTCAGCAACGGCGTGCTGGTCCTGGAGACCTTCTTCGGCTGCACCACCCAGGAGGCCGCCGACACCGTCAACGACGTTCTCACCTCACGCCTCCACCAGTTCGAGCACACCGCGCTGACCGAAGTGCCCGCGCTGGCCCTGGAGAAAAGCCTCACCCCGGACGAGGTCGCGGCGGTCGCCGCGTACACCAAGGGACTGCAGGACTGGCAGTCCGGCGGCCACGAGTGGCACATGCGCTCCAGCCGGTACATGAACGAACGGGCCCGGCCCACGAGTTCCTGGGAGCGCCCCTCCGCGCGCGGCACCTCGGCCGTCGATGTCGGCGACCTGCTCGCGGCGGCCGGAGCCGAGCGGCTGCGCGCCTACACGCACGTGCCGTACCAGAAGGTCGGGCGGTCGCTGCTCCCCGACTTCCACATGCCCTTCCAGCTGGAGCTCAGCCCGCACCTGGACGGCGCCCGAGGCCGGCTCGTCGACTGGAGCCACCGCGTCGGCATCCTCGAAGAGGGCGTGTGGGACGAGGACAAGCTCGCCGCATACGACCTGGCGCTGTGCTCGGCGGGCCTCGATCCGGACGCGACGCCCGACGCGCTCGACCTGAGCGCGCAATGGCTCGCCTGGGGCACCTACGGCGACGACTACTACCCGCTCGTCTTCGGCCGTCGACGCGACCTGGCCGCCGCGAGGCTGACCACCGCGCGCCTGTCGGCCTGCATGCCCGTCGAGGGGGAGCAGGCGCCCGTTCCCGTCAACGCCATGGAGCGGGGACTGGCCGACCTGTGGGCGCGGACCACGGCACAGATGACGCCCGACCAACGACGTGCCCTGAAGCAGACGATCGACACGATGACGGGGAGCTGGGTGTGGGAGCTGTCCAACCAGTTCCAGAACCGCATCCCGGACCCGGTCGACTACCTGGAGATGCGGCGCGCGACCTTCGGCTCCGACCTCACCCTGAGCCTGTGCCGGATGGGCCACGGCCCGCAGATCCCGCCGGAGGTCTACCGCAGCGGACCGGTCCGCTCCCTGGAGAACGCGGCCGTCGACTACGCCTGCCTCCTCAACGACGTCTTCTCGTACCAGAAGGAGATCGAGTACGAGGGTGAGATCCACAACGCCGTCCTCGTCGTGCAGAACTTCTTCGGCATCGACTACCCGGCCGCGCTCGCCGTCGTCCACGACCTGATGACCCAGCGCATGCGGCAGTTCGAGCACGTCGTCGCTCATGAACTGCCCGTCGTCCACGACGACTTCCAGCTCTCCGAGGAGGCGCGGGAGGCCTTGCAGGGTTACGTGACCGACCTGCAGAACTGGTTGGCCGGGATCCTGCACTGGCACCAGTCGGTCGACCGCTACAAGGCCGAGTGGCTGGCCCGCCGCGCCCACGGGTTCCTCCCCGACCGGCCGCCCACGCCGCTGCCCGCCGGCCGGGATTACGGAACGTCCGTGCTGCTGTCCGCCGGCGCCGGTCGGCGTCGCGGAGCGCCTGTGCTGCCCGTGGGCTGAGGGCCTTGACCGTCGGTGCCTGTCCGTCGGCTGAGACGCGCACCGGTCAGTCTCACTCGTTCGTGGCTCGTGCCGTGCCGGTGCGCCGGGTAGTCACCAGCCGGAGGCGATCGATGGAACAGTCTGCGTTGCGTGCCAAGCCGATGCCGGGGCAGAAGACCGGCGCCGGATCGCGCGGCTCTGCCCGGCACCCGCATGCCGCGCGCCGGCGCGGCCGTCGGCTCACCACTCTGCTGCTGGGCTTGTTCATCGGCGCGGTACTGGTCCTGTCCGGGGTCGGCCTCGGCACTGTGGGGGCCACGCTGATCGGAATGAGCAAACTGGCCGAGTTGCAGCGCCAGACGGGTCGGCCGGGGATGTCGCCGGAGCCCCGGTCCGGGCCGGCCCGGACCGGGGCTCCGGCGACCACGGCGAGCCCCAGTCCGGCGCCCGTGCGCATGACGCTCGGGATCGAGGTGGCGGACTACGACAAGCCCGGGGCGCTGGTCGTCGGCGTCCACGTTCCCGGTCCCGGCTACACGGCGGGCCTGGTCCGGGGTGACGTGCTCCTGGCGTTCGGCCGGACCCGTATCGACTCGGCGGCGGATCTCGCGCGGGCGGTCGCCCGAGCGCGCCCGGGACGTGCGGTGGTCCTGACCCTGCGCCACGGCAGTGGCGGTTACCGGCAGTTGGGCGTCGTCCCGGGTGTCGTGACGTGACGACACGGAAGTGGCTCGTGAGGCGTCGCTGATCGTCAAGCACCAGGTCACTCCGGGACCGGCCGATGCCAATGGCTCCTGTGATCTGAGCCATTAGGCATAAGACGGTTGTTCGAGTGGCGTCCCTTGGGTGGGCTTCGGAAAAGTGCTGGTCGTACATCCGCCGGACCGACCAGGATGGGCCCATGCCGCGCATCCTCGTCGCTGCCCCGCTGCCCCGCTGCCCCGCTGCCCCGCTGCCCCGCTGCCCCGCTGCCCCACCGACCTCGGACCCGGTGCCGTGCCCCGGCCAGGCGGCGCCGGGTGCCGCGCAGCCGACGCCGTGGGCGGCGGTCCTGATCCAGAAGCCCCGCCGACCGGCTCGCGCGACCCGACCCGTCCGGGCAGGATGCTGCCCGTAGCCCCACACCGTCCCACACCGCCCTTCACGGTTCTTTCATCCGCATACGGAGGCACGGATGACCGGCAGCACGCTCGCGCCCTTCACCGCCGACGACTACAGGGCCCGGATGCAGCGCGCCGCGCAGGCGGCCTCCGACGCCGGCCTGGCCGGGCTGCTGGTGGCGCCGGGGCCCGACATGGTGTGGCTGACCGGCTATGCGCCGCCCGCCGCGACCGAACGGCTCACCCTGCTCGTTCTCACCCCCGGTCACGAACCGGTCCTGGTCGTCCCCACGCTGGAGGCCCCGGACGCCCTGAAGGCGACCGGCGCGCCCGCCCTGGCCGTGCGCGACTGGACCGACGGCAAGGATCCCTACGCCGTCACCGCCGCCCTCCTCGACGGCAGCGGCCGGTTCGGCATCAGTGACAACGCCTGGGCCATGCACCTGCTGGGGCTGCAGAAGACCCTGCCCGGAACCTCGTACGCCTCCCTCACCGAGGCGCTGCCGATGCTGCGTGCCGTGAAGGACGCGGCCGAACTGGAACTCCTCGCCGCCGCGGGCGCGGCCGCCGACGCGACCTTCGAGGAGATCCGGAAGCTTCCCTTCGAGGGCCGCCGTGAGTCCCAGGTCGGTGCCGACCTCGCCGACCTGCTGCGGCGGTTCGGGCACTCCCAGGTCGACTTCACCATCGTCGGTTCGGGTCCCAACGGCGCCAATCCGCACCACGAGATGGGCAACCGCGTCATCCGGCGCGGTGACATGGTCGTCCTCGACTTCGGCGGCCTCAAGGACGGCTACGGCTCCGACACCACCCGCACCGTCCACGTCGGCGAGCCCACCGACGAGGAGCGCCGGGTGCACGACATCGTGCGCGAGGCCCAGGAAGCAGGATTCCGGGCCGTGCGCCCCGGTGTCGCCTGCCAGGAGGTCGACCGGGCCGCCCGCGCGGTCATCACGGAGGCCGGATACGGCGAGTACTTCATCCACCGCACCGGCCACGGCATCGGTGTCACCACGCACGAGCCGCCGTACATGATCGAGGGAGAGGAACAGCCCCTCGTGCCCGGCATGTGCTTCTCCGTCGAGCCCGGCATCTACCTGCCCGGACGCTTCGGGGTGCGCATCGAGGACATTGTCACGGTGACCGGGGAGGGGGGCCGCCGCCTCAATGACACGACCCGCGAGATGGTGATAGTGGACTGACCCGACGACCGGCATCCCCACCATGCACCCCGAACGACACGGCGCGACGATGACCCAGGCACCGACACCCACCGCGGACACCGTCCGCCGACTGGTCCGCACCCTGCTCAAGGACGGCAAGGAGGGCAAGGGCGGCGTCGGCGGTGTGTCAGGTGCAGGCGGTACCGCAGGTGCAGGCGGTACTGGAGGTATTCGCGGTACTGGGGGTGCTGGCAGCACTGGAGGTACGGGCAGCACCGGAGGTACGGGCGGCAGGGGCGGCGCGGAGTCCGCCGCCGGGCCCGACGTCCGGCCGGTCGCCGGGGGCGTCGAGCACTTCACCTGGTGGGTCGGCACCCGCCACGTGCTGCGCCTCGCCCCCGATCGCGAGGCCTCTGTGCGCCAGCGCCGCGAACTACGCCTGCGGGACCTGGTCCGCCCCCAGGTGCCGGTCGCCGTGCCGGCCAGCGTCGCGCACGGCGAGTGGGCGCCCGGGCTGACGTACACGCTGGACCTCAGGATCGCCGGTGGCACGGCCGGGGACCACGACGTCTCCGCCGTCGGCGAGGACGACCTGGCCGGGCTGCTGCACGGGCTGCGCGAGGTCCCCGTACGCCAGGCCGAGGCGCTCGGCGTCCCGCGCACCCCGCCGCGCTCCCTCGAGGCGCTGCGCCGGATGGCCGTGCACGCCGCCGAACGCCTCGGCGTGGCCGACGAGTTCGACCCCGCCAGGATGACCCAGCTGGCGCCACCCGCCGCGGCCCAGCTCGCCGCCCAGCCCGGTACCGCGGTCCTCGTCCACCACGCCCTGAGGGGCGAACATCTCGTGGTGAGCGCCGACGGCCGGGTGCGCGGCGTCCTCGACTGGACCGCCGCGGTCGTCGGCGACCCCGCGGAGGACATCGCCGGCCTCGCCCTCGCCGTCGGTTCCCCCGCCGCGGTGCGCGCCGCCACCCTCGCCGGCTACGGCGCCCGCCCCTGCCTGCGGGGGCTGTGGCTGGCCCGCTGCGACAGCCTGATCCGTCTCGCCGACCGCCTCGAGGGCCGCGACGACACCCCTCTGCCGCCGCTCAGGGCCCAGCTGCGCCATGCCTGGGAGGCGATCCTGCTGGAGCGGGTGACGGAGCTGCGCGAGGACGAGGCGGACGAGGAGCTGTAGGGGCAGTGGGCAATGGCAACAGGGGCGGTGTGCGCGACAGGACGGTATGGGCCGCAGTGGCCCGGCCGCGGCCCGCGTAATCGCTTGCGCAACCGCATGCGCAATCCTTCGCGCAAGCGTTTGCGCAAGCGTTTGCGCGAAGGATTGCGCAGGCGATTACGCAGGCCCTTGCCGAGCCGCTCCCAGCGCTCCGAGCGCTCCGGGCGCCTGCGGCCCCACGGGATGCCGTGATCAGCTCTGCAGCAGCACCACGCAGGATTCGCCGGGCAGGTGCAGCACCCCGTCCTCGTCCGGTGGCTGTACCGGCTCCCAGGCGGCGAGCACCCGGGCCGGGCGGGTGCCCAGGGGGATCTCCGCCGGCTCCTTGCCCAGGTTGACCGCCACCCGCACGTCGCCACGCCGGAAGGCGAGCCAGCGGGCCTCCTCGTCGAAGGCCACCTTGGTGTCGGCGAGGTCGGGATCGGTGAGATCCGGCTGGTCGTGCCGCAGGGCGATCAGCCGGCGGTACCAGGCCAGCACGCGCGCGTGCGGCTCACGTTCGGGCTCGGTCCAGTCCAGGCAGGAGTGGTCCCTGGTCGCCGGGTCCTGCGGGTCGGGCACGTCCTCCTCCGCCCACCCGTGCGCGGCGAACTCCCGTCGCCGGCCCCGGCGTACCGCTTCCGCGAGCTCGGGGTCGGTGTGGTCGGTGAAGAACTGCCACGGCGTGCCGGCCGCCCACTCCTCGCCCATGAACAGCATCGGCGTGAACGGCGCGGTCAGCGTCAGCGTCGCCGCGCACGCCAGCAGTCCCGCCGACCCCGACAGCATCATGGAGAGGCGGTCCCCCTGGGCGCGGTTGCCGACCTGGTCGTGGGTCTGGCTGTAGCCGAGAAGCCGGTGCGCCGCCACCCGGTTGTGGTCCAGCGGGCGGCCGTGGTGACGGCCCCGGAAGCTGGAGTAGGTCCCGTCGTGGAAGTAGCCGCCGGTGAGCGTCTTGGTGACCGCGGCGAAGGGGGCGCGCGCGAAGTCGGCGTAGTAGCCCTGGGACTCGCCCGTCAGCGCGGTGTGGACGGCGTGGTGGAAGTCGTCGTTCCACTGGGCGTGCAGGCCCAGGCCGCCCTCCCCACGCGGGGTGATGAGCCGCGGATCGTTGAGGTCCGTCTCGGCGATCAGGAACAGGGGGCGGCCGAGGTCGGCGGAGAGCCCGTCCACGGCCGTCGACAGCTCCTCCAGGAAATGGCACGCGCGCGTGTCCGCCAGGGCGTGCACCGCGTCCAGGCGCAGCCCGTCGATCCGGTAGTCGCGCAGCCACGCCAGTGCGCTGCCGAGCAGGAACGCCCGTACCTCGTCCGAGCCGGGCGCGTCCAGGTTGACGGCGGCACCCCAGGGGGTGTGGTGCGTGTCGGTGAAGTACGGGCCGAACCGCGGCAGGTAGTTGCCCGAGGGACCCAGGTGGTTGTGCACCACGTCCAGGACCACGCCCAGGCCCAGCTCGTGCGCCCGGTCGACGAAGCGTTTCAGCCCCTCGGGTCCGCCGTAAGGTTCGTGCACCGCCCACAGCGAGACTCCCTCGTATCCCCAGCCGTGCCGGCCGGGGAACGGGCACACGGGCATCAACTCGACGTGGGTCACACCCAGTTCCACCAGGTGCTCCAGCCGTGCGGCGGCCGCTTCGAAAGTGCCCTCGCTCGTGTACGTGCCGATGTGCAGTTCGTACAGGACCGCGCCGGGCAGCGGGCGCCCGGTCCACGCACCGGAGCGCCAGGTGTACCGCGCGTGGTCGACGACGGCGCTCAGCCCGTCGGGGCCGTCCGGCTGCCGCCGCGAGCGGGGGTCGGGCAGCACCGGGCCGCCGTCCAGTGCGAACCCGTACCGCGAGCCGTCACGCGCCCCGGCCTCGCCGACCCACCACCCCGCCCGCTCCGGATCACGCTCCAACGCGCGCGTGGTGTCATCGCACTGGAGTGTCACTCGGCCGGCCTCAGGTGCCCACACCTCGAACTGCACGGACGGTTCCCCTTCGTCTGCTCACCGTGATGTAGCCGCGTCCATGGTGCTCCAAACGAGATCAATCCGCTTTCGAATCTTCCCTTTCACGGCGGGTGTCGTCAGATATGCACGTCCGGCGGCCCTTTCCGCGTTTCCTGGACACCCGCGGTTCACTGACCGACAATCACCACCGTGACGTCGTCCTTCGAGTTCCACACCTACCCCGCGCGGCTGTCGGACGCGGAGCGCGACAAGGCGCTGCGGGTGCTCCGTGACGGCGTCGCCATGGGCCGTCTGTCGCACGACACCTTCGTCCGTCGTATGGAACTCGCGTTGGCCGCCCGCCGCTCCGACGAGCTCGCCGTCCTCACCTCGGACCTGCCCACCGAGGGCCGTCTTTCCCGACTGGTGTTCGGCACGGTCGAGGCGGTCTCCGGCTTCACCGTGCGGCTGCGCCGGGCCTGGCAGGCCGAGCGGCTGCCCAAGCTGCTGCTGCCCCACCCGGGCGACCGCCATCCGCTGCGCATAGGCCGCGACCCCGCGAGCGGCCTCAGGCTGAGCCACGAGACCGTCTCGCGTGCGCACGCCGAGCTCACCCGCCAGGGCGGGATGTGGATCCTGCGGGACCTCGGCTCGACCAACGGCACCACCGTCAACGGGCGGCGCGTGTCCGGCGCGGTCGTCGTCCGCGACGGCGACCAGGTCGCTTTCGGCCAGATGTCGTTCCGTCTCTCCGTGAACTGACGTACCTCGCGGGCGGCAGCGGCTCTGCGCGAACCGACGTACCTCGCACGCGGTATCGGTTCTTGGCCTGAAGGTCACATTCCGTGACGGGTCAAGTCTCTTTTCGGACGAGGGTGTTGACGTACCCCGCAACTAGTGACTGACTGTGCCTACACCATGCACACCAGGTGAATCGACGGCATCACATTGGGGAGGTGTGCCCTGCCGCCACTTGTCCGCTACCCGACCGTGGACGAACTGGGCGCCCGGGCCGCCGCGCTCGTCGCCCGCCACCCCCGGGACGCCCGGCTGCGCCGCGTCGGGGCCTCCCGCGCGGGTACGCCCCTGTGGCTGCTTTCCGTCGGCCACGGCAGCCGCCAGGCCCTCGTGGTCGCCGGACCCCACGCCAACGAGCCCGTGGGCGGCGCCACCGTCCTCCGACTGGCCGAACGGGCCCTGGCCGACCCGGGCATCGGCGAGGGCGCCGACGTCACCTGGAACCTGCTGCTCTGCCTGGACCCCGACGGTTCCCGCCGCAACGAGGGCTGGCTCGCGGGCCCGTACACCCTTGGCCGCTACTTCCGGAACTTCTTCCGGCCGGGCTTCCTGGAGCAGCCCGAGTGGCTGCCCGACGGCGCCGCGGCCGCCGTGCTGCCGGAGACCCGCGCCCTGCTCGACCTCCAGGACGAACTGCGGCCCTTCCTCCAGTGCTCGCTGCACGGCGTCGACGTGGGCGGCGGCTTCGTCGAGGTGACGCGCGAGCTGCCGGGCCTGGCGCAGCGTGTCGCGCACAGCGCGGCCCGCCTCGGCATCCCACGCGAACTCGGCGCCTACGACACGCTGTACTGGCCCGGCCTGGGACCCGCCGTCTACCGCATCCCGCCGCCACGCAGGGGCGGCCTGGCCGCCGCCATCACCGAGGCGGCCGTGGAGTCGACCTGGTTCCACCCGCACCGGCACGGCACGGTGACGGCGGTGGTCGAGGCGCCCATGTGGGGCGTGGCCGCCGTGGCCGACGGCTCGGCGCCCGCGGACCGGGACGCGGTGCTGCGCACCGTGAGCCGCACCCTGCGCCACGACGCGCGGGTTCTGGACCGTCTCCTGGCCCGGACGCGGCCGCACCTCGCAGGCGTGCCGGACGCGGCCCGTCTGCTCGCCCCGGTGGACGACTATTTACTCGTCTGCCCCGGGCTCGCCGACGCGTGGGACCCCGACACCGACGACGGCACGGCGCGCCCGCTGCCGCCGCTGACCCGCGCCCACCTGGCCGCCCTGCGCATCGCCGGACGGCGGCTGGCCCTGCGGAGCGCGGGGCTGCTGCACCAGCTGGTCCGCACCGCCGGACGTGATCCGGCCGATGTGCTGCCGGACCTGGACCGGCTCCTCGACGAGTGGTGTGCCGACTACCGCGACGGCCTCGGAGCGCGCTGGATCCCGGTCGCGCGGCAGGCCGAGTACCAGGCGCGGGTGGTGCTCGCCGCGTCCGCGCTGGCGGGGCGGTACGCGCGTGCGTGCTCCCGTTCGGGTGAGCCGGGCTGGGGTCCGCAGGCTGCCGTGCCGATACCTCTGGAATGACGTACATCATCAAGGCGACAAAGACATGGTTGCGGCGCGGCCTTCCGGCGGCGGCCGCCCTGCTCATCGCGGGATCGGTACCGGCCCAGGCGGCACATCGGCCCGTCGACCGCGGCGACTGGCTCTACGTCTCGGTGACCCGAGGCGACTCCCGCTCCAGTGACACGCGCGGCACGCTGCTGCTGTGCGACCCTCCCCGTGGCCACTCCCGCGCGAGCCAGGCCTGCGCGCAGCTCAGGGCGGCCGGTGGCGACGTCCGGGGGATCCCGCACCGGACCACGTTCTGCTCGATGATCTACGCGCCTGTGACGGTGCAGGCTCGCGGAGTGTGGCAGGGACGGGCGGTCGACTACACGGAGACCTTCGCCAACGCGTGCGTGATGAGGGCCCGGACGGGCGATGTGTTCGCACTGGACGGCTGACGGCTGACGGCTGTTGGCCGGTGTCCTGCGGCACGCGCGCGTGGAGAGCATGCGGTGGTTCGGACGCGCCGGGTCGGCGCCGTCAGTCCGCCGGTTCGCGCGCGTGCCGCGCCGCCGCCACGACCGTGCGGCACTGGTGCTCGACTTGATGCTCCAGCGGCACCCAGCGGGCCCGGAAGCGCTCCGCGAACGCCTCGCTCCAGCTCACCACGAGCTGTTCGAGACGCGGCACCGCACGGTCGTCGGCCCGTCGCAGCACCCGCAGCAGCATCGCCGCCGCCCGCAGCGGCAGCCGCCGGCCGAACGCGTCCACGCTGCCGACGTACGCCATCGTCGTGTCGGCCGGCGGTGTGTGGGTCCAGTCCGCGGCCAGCCCCGGCACCAGGCTCAGCGCCCACTTCGCGGCCCGCAGCAGCGGATCGTCGACCCCCTCGAGGCGGGGCAGGGCGTCGGCGAGCACCAGTTCCACCTCGCGCCCGTCCCGCAGCAGCCGGTGGGCCAGCCGCCGTATCGCCGCGGCCGGCGCCGGATGCGGGGCGGGGTCGTCCACCAGGTCGCTCGCCCACATCGGCACCTCCACGACCGCGGTCAGGCCGCCGTACCGGTGCACGTGGTACCAGGTGCTGTGGCGCGCGTCGTCCGGCAGGCTCGGGTACGCCACGTGTGTGCCGGGCTCCGGCATCACGCGCACCCCGGGCCCCGACGCGGGCCAGCCCGCCGCGTCCGAGGCGCCCGTCTCCACCGGAATGTGCAGTTCTGCCGCCGATTTGGCGAACGGCTCGGCGAGCCCGGGGACGTCTTTCGTCAGCTGTACCCAGCTGCCGCCCAGGTCGGTCCCGTGCAACGTCACCTGGAGATAGGGCCGGAGCTCGTCGATGACGCCCGTCAGCGCCCGCGTCTCGGGCGGCAGCCGGTCCGGCGGCAGCACGGAGGGTGACCACTCCGGCTGCTCGGCCCCGGCGGGCCGGAAGAAGCCGAGGTGGTAGTCGAGCAGACTGCGCGGGGCCGGCGTGACGTGCAGGCTCGCACCGTCCGGGTCCGCGCACAGCAGGAAGTGCCAGGAGGTGTCCGCACGCAACTCCTGCTCGTGCAGGACGCGATGTGCGAGCGCCAGCAGGGCCGAGCCGCCCGTCGGCTCGTTCGCGTGAGCCCCCGCGACCACCAGCACGGCGCGCCGCGCGTGCCCCATGGACAGCAGGTGCAGCGGTCTGCCCGCGCGGGAGACACCGACCTGCTGCAGGGCACACAGCTCCGGCCGCTCCGCGGCCAACGCCAGAGCGGAGGCAACCAGTTCGGGAACACTGGGGTAGCGCAGCTCCGGCAGAGGACTCACCCCCCGACTTGTCCGCCCGGCTTCGCATCCGCAGTACCCCACGGACCGTGTGAACTGTCAAGGACGCGGCGGGGTAGGCGCCCCGGGGCGCCCGGAGGCACTCGCCGTCACCCGGGCTGCGGCCCGGCGGTCACTGCTGGTGCAAACCACGCCCGGCCAGTGTCAGGAAGGCATCCCCGACCGCCTCCGACAACGTCGGGTTCGGATGAACGTGCCGGGCCACGTCCCAGGGCTGGGCGTCCCAGCCCGCGATCAACTGGCTCTCGGCGATCATCTGCGGCATGGCCTTGCTCGGGATGCGGCCGCGGTGCGGGCAGGTCCCGCCGACCTTGTCGCGTTCGACGAGCACGACCTCCAGGCCGAGGGCGGCGGCGCGCAGGGCGGTGCTGTACCCGCCGGTGCCGCCGCCGATGACGATGACGTCCGGTGTGTTCATGCCATGCCCCCACCCTCCGCCCGCCCCTTGCCATGAGTCCGAGGCAAGTTCTTGTTGAACCGATGCAGGATGCTTATGGGACGCCGGCCCGTCTCGGATCCCGGGGGAGGCGGCGGCGATGAGCCTGCGCAGATGGAGTACTTCCTGACGGTCGTGGAAGAGGCGTCCTTCACGCGTGCGGCCGAGACGCTGCACGTCTCCCAGCCGGCCCTGTCGCACCAGATCAAGGCGCTGGAACGGTCGCTCGGCGGCCCGCTCCTGGAACGCCTCCCGCGCGGCGTGCGCCTGACCCCGAGGGGCCGTGCCTTCCGCCCGCACGCCGAACGAGCCGTGCGCAGCGCCGCCCAGGCCCGCCGGGCGGCCCGCGCCGCCGCCGGGGCGGAGGGCGGCGAACTGCACGTCGCGGCCGTGCACGCGGTCGCCGTCGGCGTCCTGCCGGACGTCTTCGCCCGCTCGACTGGGCGTGCGGACGGGCCGGCTTCCGGCCACGGACCGCCGTGTTCACCGAGCACACCTCGACGGCGGTCCGGATGGCCGCCGCCGGGGTCCGGGTGTGCGTCGCGCCCTCGCACATCGTGCGCGGCGCGGTCGGCGAGGACTGCGTGGTCCTGCGGCCCGACCCGCCCTGGAGGCGTGCCCTGACCGTCTTCACGCGCGTACCGCTCACGGGCGCGGCCGAGAGGCCTTCGCACACCTGCTGCGGGAGACCTGGCCGTCCCATGGCGCCGTACCGGCCGTCGGGCTGCCGTCCCCGTCCCTCGCCGCCGGGAGGAGGCCACTCCGCGCGGGGCGACGGCCGGCCGCTGAGGGGCGCGACCACCGCGCCCCCGCCCGTCAGCCGCTCCCGCCGACCCGCTCCAGCAGCGCAACCGGCAGTCGCTCGAAGAGCTCCGCCACGCGCACGTGCGCCTCGAACTCCCGTCCCGCGGTCAGCACATCGGCCCACCGGCCCGGCGGCAGCGCCAGCCGGGTGTCCCGCCAGCCGCCCCGCTCCGCCAGGCGCAGCGACAGCCGGGTCACGGCCGTGACCGCCTCCCCGGAGCGTGCGAAGGCCACACAGTGGGCCGCCGCCGGGCCCTTGGCGGCGAGCGGCGCGTAGGTCGCCGATTCGCCGAAGACCTCGGGCCGGCGGGCACGCAGCCGCAGCGCCGCCTCCGTCACCGCGCCCTTGTCCCCGCGAGCTGCGGGCGGGAAGCGCACCGGCCGCCGGTTGTCCGGGTCCACCAGGGCCCGGTACTCGGCCTCCGTGCCCTGGTAGAGGTCCGGCACGCCGGGCATCGTCAGGTGCACCAGGGCCGTCCCGAGGGCGTTGGCCCGGATGTGCGGCTCCAGGGTGTTCCGGAAGGCGGCCACCCGTTCGCCGGGCGCCCCGCACGGCCCCTGGGCGACGAACCGTGCCACCGCCTCCTCGTACGGGGGCTCCTGCTCAGTCCAGCTCGTATACAGACCGGCCTCACGCACGTGCTTCAGAAGGGCCTCCTGCACCCGCTCCGCGTCCGCCGGACCCAGTCCGAAGACCGTCTGCCAGGCCGCCCACGCCAGTTGCGCGTCCGGCACCCCCGCACCCTCGCCGGTGACCTCGGCCAGGAGGTCCGCCCAGCGCTCCGGGCACTCGGTCAGCACCGCCAGCGCCGCCCGCACGTCGGCGCTGCGTTTGGTGTCGTGAGTCGTGGTGACGGTCCCGGTGAGCGGCCAGTCGCTCTGCAGGCGCGCACAGTAGGCGTGGAAGTCCTCGACGGACACCGCGGGCCGGCCGGGGTTGCCGCCGACCTCGTTGGCGGACAGCAGTGGTACGTATCGGTAGAAGGCGGTGTCCTCGACGGACTTCGCGCGCAGCGCGGAGGCGGCCTGCGCGAACCGGGTCCGGAACTCCACGTGCCCGGGACCGTCACCGGTCCGCCCGAGCACCAGGTCCCGCACGACGTCGACGCCCTCGCCCTCCTCGGGAACGACGAAGGCGAGCCGGGCCTCGTGGGCGGCCTCCTCGGTGACCACGAGGGCCGCGTCCACCGAGGCGTAGGGCCGGTAGACCGGCATGCGGACGAGCAGCTCCTGCAGCGCGGTACGCAGCACCCACGGGGCGCGGTCGCGCAGCGCCAGGTCCGGCGAGGTGGTGCACACCCGGCTCGTCACCCGCGTCAGCCGCTCCGTCTCGGCGGCCAGCTCGTGCGTGATCACGTTGTACGCGGCGCGCCGCACCGTGGCGTCCCAGTCCCCGCCGCGGTCCGTCTGCGGGGCGGCGAACCGGCGGTACCGGGCGAGCAGTTCCCCTGCTCCGGCAGGGTCGGCGAACAGGCCGTCGACCTGACGGAGGGCGTCGTAGCCGGTGGTGCCCGCGACCGGCCAGGACGCCGGCAGGTGCTCGCCGTCGGCGAGGATCTTCTCGACGACCGTCCAGCGGCCGCCGGTCGCCTCGTGCAGCCGGTCGAGGTAGGCGTCGGGGTCGGCGAGGCCGTCCGGGTGGTCGACGCGCAGTCCGTCGACGACACCCTCGTGCAGCAGCTGAAGGATCTTGGCATGGGTCGCGCGGAAGACCTCCGGGTCCTCCACCCGCACTCCGATCAGCTCCGAGATGCTGAAGAAACGCCGGTAGTTGAGCTCCGTACGGGCCAGACGCCACCACACGGGGCGATACCACTGCGCGTCCAGCAGCTGCGGCAACGGCAGCTTCCCGGTGCCCTCGCGCAGCGGGAAGGCGTGGTCGTAGTAACGCAGGACGTCGCCGTCGACCTTCAGGTGGTCGATCTCCTTGCCGACCGGGCCGCCGAGCACGGGCAGCAGCACCTTGCCGCCCTGCGCCTCCCAGTCGATGTCGAACCACCGTGCGTACGGCGACGCGGGGCCCTCCCGCAGGACCTCCCACAGGGCGTGGTTGTGCCGCGGCGCCATGGCCATGTGGTTGGGCACGATGTCCACGACCAGACCGAGCCCGTGCTCCCGCGCGGTACGCGCCAGCGCCCGCAGGCCCTCCTCGCCGCCGAGCTCGTCACGCACGCGCGCGTGGTCCACGACGTCGTAGCCGTGCCGGGAGCCCGGGACGGCCTCCAGGACGGGCGACAGGTGCAGGTGGGAGACGCCGAGCGAGGCCAGGTAGGGCACGGCCGCCGCCGCGGCCGCGAACGGGAACTCGGGCTGGATCTGGAGCCGGTAGGTGGCCGTGGGCACGACGGGGTCGGGTCGCTCGGGTGTCATGGAGTGCTAGGTACCCGCCCGACCGGCTTTCGTGTCATCGCCCGGCCGCGTCCTCACGCGCGCGTGGCCGGCGTCGAGCGCCGGCCGTACCACCCCGGCGGCGCCGTCCCGTCGACCGTGGTCACCCGGACGGGTGTGGCCCGGGCCCGCCTGACCGGTGGGCCCGGGCTCGCTCAGGCCGGTCGCCGGAGCACCGCTCAGGCCGGTCGCTGGAGTACGGTCATGCTCCGGTCCTTCAAGGTCAGCCGCTCCCCGGCCCGCACCTTGGGTCCCTCGCCCGCCGGGACCGGGCCCGTGCGGGCCGTGTCGACCACCACCTGCCACTGCTGCCCGTGGTCGACCGGCACGACGAAGTCCAGCGGCTTCGGCGCGGCGTTGAACATCAGCAGGAAGGAGTCGTCGGCGATGCGCTCCCCGCGCGGGCCGGGTTCCGAGATCGCGTTGCCGTTGAGGAACACCGTCAGCGCCGAGGCCCGCGCCGAGTCCCAGTCCCGCTGGGCCATCTCCTTCCCCTCCGGGGTGAACCAGGCGATGTCCGACAGCTCGTCGTGCGTGCCCTCCACCGGTCGCCCGTGGAAGAAGCGGCGCCGCCGGAACACGGGGTGCTCCCGGCGCAGCTCGGCCATCGACCGCACGAACTCCAGCAGCTTGCTGCTGCGGTTCTCGATGTCCGGCCACTTCACCCAGGCCAGCTCGTTGTCCTGGCAGTACGCGTTGTTGTTGCCGTGCTGGGTGCGCGCGAACTCGTCGCCGTGACTGATCATCGGCACGCCCTGGGACAGCATCAGCGTGGCGAAGAAGTTCCGCATCTGGCGGGCCCGCAGCTCCAGCACGTCCGGATCGTCGGTCTCGCCCTCGACCCCGCAGTTCCAGGACCGGTTATGACTCTCGCCGTCCCGGTTGTCCTCGCCGTTGGCCTGGTTGTGCTTCTCGTTGTACGACACCAGGTCGTGCAGCGTGAACCCGTCGTGGCAGGTCACGAAGTTGATCGAGGCCAGCGGGCGGCGGCCGTCGTCCTGGTACAGGTCGGAGGAGCCGGTCAGCCGGGAGGCGAACTCCGCGAGCGCCCGCGGCTCGCCCCGCCACAGGTCCCGTACGGTGTCGCGGTACTTGCCGTTCCACTCGGTCCACAGCGGCGGGAAGTTGCCCACCTGGTAGCCGCCCTCGCCCAGGTCCCAGGGCTCGGCGATCAGCTTGACCTGGGAGACGACCGGGTCCTGCTGCACCAGGTCGAAGAACGACGACAGCCGGTCCACCTCGTGGAACTGCCTGGCCAAAGTAGCCGCCAGGTCGAAGCGGAAGCCGTCCACGTGCATATCGGTGACCCAGTAGCGCAGCGAGTCCATGATCAGCTGCAGGACGTGCGGCGACCGCATGAGCAGGGAGTTCCCGGTGCCCGTGGTGTCCATGTAGTACCGGGGGTCGTCCGTGAGCCGGTAGTAGCGCTGGTTGTCGATGCCCTTGAAGGACAGCGTCGGCCCCAGATGGTTGCCCTCGGCGGTGTGGTTGTAGACCACGTCGAGGATGACCTCGATCCCGGCCTCGTGCAGCGCCCGGACCGCCGACTTGAACTCCAGGACCTGCTGTCCGCGGTCGCCCCAGGAGGCGTAGGCGTTGTGCGGGGCGAAGAAGCCGATCGTGTTGTAGCCCCAGTAGTTGTTCAGGCCCATGTCGACCAGCCGGTGGTCGTTCACGAACTGGTGCACCGGCATCATTTCCAGCGCCGTGACCCCGAGCTCGCTCAGGTGCTCGATGATCGCCGGGTGGGCCAGCGCCGCGTAGGTGCCGCGCAGCTCCTCGGGCAGTCCCGGATGCCGCATGGTGAGGCCCTTGACATGAGCTTCGTAGATCACCGTCTCGTGATAGCCGCGGCGCGGCGGCCGGTCGTCGCCCCAGTCGAAGTACGGGTTGACCACGACCGACGTCATGGTGTGCGGGGCGGAGTCCAGGTCGTTGCGCTTGCCGGGGTCGCCGAAGTGGTAGCCGTACACCTCCTCGCCCCACTGCACCGAGCCGCTGATCGCACGCGCGTACGGGTCGAGCAGCAGCTTCGCGGAGTTGCACCGCAGCCCGCGCTCGGGAGCGTACGGACCGTGCACCCGGAAGCCGTAGCGCTGTCCCGGCATGATCCCGGGCACATACGCGTGCCGGACGAACGCGTCGCTCTCCCGCAGTTCCACCGCCGTTTCCGAGCCGTCGTCGTGCAGCAGACACAGCTCTACTCGGTCCGCGGCCTCGGTGAAGACCGCGAAGTTGGTGCCGGCGCCGTCGTACGTGGCGCCGAGCGGATACGCCTCTCCAGGCCAGACCTGCATGGATACGACTCTTTCAGGTGTGCGGCGCCGCTGGTGACGCCTTGGGCCCGAGTCTCCCCGAAAGTGATGGAACCACCTATGACTTACATCCCTCTTACCCCACGACCAGTGCATACGCGGTATGCCGAATCCAGTGGGGCAATCACGTACTCCCGGGTCACACGGGGAGTAGGGGGAAGATGTGCGCAGATTAGTGCACCGCCATCTGGGCAAAGTGGTGGCCGGTGCGGCAGTGGCGGTG
This sequence comes from Streptomyces sp. NPDC046197, assembly GCF_040646295.1. Taxonomy (NCBI): domain Bacteria; kingdom Bacillati; phylum Actinomycetota; class Actinomycetes; order Kitasatosporales; family Streptomycetaceae; genus Streptomyces; species Streptomyces sp. NPDC046197. The sequence continues at coordinate 47,234 of NZ_JBEYZY010000033.1, forward strand.
GCGGGGACCGCCGCCATGGTCGCGGTCACGCTGCCGGGCACGGCCGGCGCCGACGAGTCGGGAGGGATCAAGGACGGGCTGTCCGCCCAGCAGGCGGCCGCCCAGGGGCCGGGCGCAGCCGCGCCGGGCGTCGTCGAGCAGGCCCCGCCCGAGGGCGGGAAGGGAATGGGCAGTGACCCGCTCACCGGCGACGAGATCAGACGGGCCGAGGCCCTGGCCCTCAACCGGCAGCTGCTGAGCGCCGGCAAGAACGTCGAGGGCGACCGCGGTCCGCAGCGCCTCGGCACCGAGCTCGCCGAACCCGAGACCGGCGAGCTCGACGACCCGCACGCACCCCGGCGCGCGGACGTGACCTTCTACGACTACCGGAACGACACCGTTGTCACCAGGACGGTGAACCTCGACACCGGGAAGGTCGAGCAGACCGGCACCCAGCACGGCGTCCAGCCGCCGCTCAGCCGTGACGAGAACACCGAGGCCGCCCGGATCCTGATCGCCGACCCGCTCGGCGCGGGCCTGCGCGCGGACTACCAGGACGCCACCGGCAAGCCGCTGACCTCGCCCGACCAGCTGCTGCTCGACAGCATGGTCTACCGGGCCACCCCCGGCGCCCAGCCCGCGGGCCTCGACAAATGCGGCGAGCAGCGCTGCGTGCGGCTCTTCCCCAAGATCCGCAACGGCGCGTGGATCGACGCCCGTTCGTTCGTGATCGACCTCAGCGCCCGCAAGGTCGGCCGCCTCGCCGCCTGACCCGCCGACCGCCGGTCGCCGCGGATGCCGATGCGCTCGCCGCTGATTGCCACGGAGACGGGATCTCTGTCTTCTACGGTCCGCCACGGATACGGGATCTCTGTCTTCTACGGTCCGCCACGGATACGGGATCTCTGTCTTCGACGGTCGCCACGAATACGGATCCCCCCTCGACGGCCGCCACGGACCCCCGACGCGCTCGGTGCCGGCGGTCACGGACGGCCGGGCCCGCCCGGCGACCGCCGATTCGACGCCGACCCCTGTCGCCGAGGTCCGGCCCCACTCCGGACCCCGTCTCCGACACCCGGCTCGGCGGCCGATCAGGTCTTCGCCCGATCCGGTCTCCGCCGGATGCGGCGGACGCCGGGCGGGGTCTGCGAGGTCGGGTCCGGTCTACGGCGTCGGGTCCCGTCTGCGAGGTCGGGTCCGGTCTACGACGTCGCGCTCGACGCCGGGTCTGGTTCCGCATGGTCGTCGCGGACGCCGCGCCCGGGTCTCGGGCGGTCGTCGGGGACGCCCGGTCCGGTCCCGACCGGGCGGTTCGACGCCCGCGGGGCACGGCCACGGTCGCCTCGGCGCCCCAGCCGTGCCCTCCTCCACCTTTCTGTCTGCTCTTCGCAAGGGAGTCGTCTCTTGAGGCCCGTCAACAGAATCAGCCGTGCCCGCCGCCGGGCGGCGTTGGGCCTGTCCCTCGCCGCGCTGGCCGCCGGTGCGACGACCGGTGCGGGGCCGGCCGCGGCCCGGCCGAGGACCGCCCCGGCCCCGGCCGCGGACTGCAGCGCGGCGTACCGCATCGAGCAGAAGCTCGCCACCGGCACCACCTGGCGGATGTGCTGGCACTACGAGAAGGAGGCCGGGCTGGTCCTGGAGCACGTCTCCTACCAGCCGCCGGGCGAGTCCCAGCCGATCAAGGTCCTGGCCACCGCCAAGCTCGCCCAGATCCACGTGCCCTACGACGACGGCAGGAACGAGTACAGCGACCTCACCCAGGCGGGCTTCGGCCAGGGCCTGATGGACCTCGCACCCGCCGAGTGCCCCGGCGGCACCATCAAGACCGTGAAGGTCCCCGAGGCCTGGGACCCGCAGCATCAGCAGATCAAGGGGCTGTGCACCACGACCCGCTCGCGCGGTCACGCCTACCGCATGCAGACCGATCCGGGGAGCAGGGTCTACCAGGCCCAGGGCAAGGACCTGCTGGTCTACGCCGTCAACAAGGTCGGCTGGTACGAGTACATCACCGAGTGGCGCTTCCAGGACGACGGCACCATCAACATGAACATCGGAGCCACCGGCAGCCTCTCGCCGTTCGACTACGACGCGGGCGTCGGCCGCGGCTGGCCGATCGGCAAGGGCGCCAAGGCGTACGCGACCAGCCACAGCCACAACGTTTTCTGGCGGCTGAACTTCGACCTGGACGGCTCCTCCAAGGGCCGCGTCGAGCAGTACGACTCGGTGGTCAGCCCGCCCACCTCCGGACAGCAGGGGCCGACCGACCGGACGACCCTCACCCAGGTCACCAAGGAGCTCGCGGGCGACGCGAAGAACAGCCGCTGGTGGCGGATCGTCAGTGCGGCCGGGAAGAACAAGGACGACCATCCCCGTTCGTACGAGATCGTTCCGGGCGCCACCACCAAGTACCTCGGCCGTCCCTACACCCAGCACGACGTCTACTTCACCGAGTACGACAAGTGCGAGCAGTTCGCCAGTGACAACCTGCGCAACTGCGGTGCCGGACAAGGCAAGTCCGTGGACACGTGGGTCAACGGACAGGCCCTCACTCACCCGGTGGTGTGGGTGAACGTCGGATTTCACCACATCGCCCGGGATGAGGACCAGCAGCCGATGCCGGTCCACTGGCAGGGCTTCTCGATCGCCCCGCGCGACGTCACCGCTATGAATCCGCTCACTCCGCCGGCGCTGGCCAATCAGAACGGTCAAGTGGACGGCGGAAGTTGAGAAACGAGCTGTCCATCCGGCTGCACCGCGGACCGCTCCCGGAGTACCCTTCCTTGATCGTTGAGACGGGGAGTGCTCGGGGGAGCGGAAGGCGGTGCACGGGTGGGCTCGGGAGGCCTGGAGCTACCCCCTGGTGACGACGGTCACGAGGGGAACTCCACAGACGTCCCGCCCGGCGCGGTGTCCCTCGCCCGTCCCATGGATGCGGGCGCCATCGGGCCGGAGCTGGACTGGGACGCCGACGCCTGGCGCGAGGTGCGGACCCGCGCGCAGCGGGCCGGCCGCGCCTACATCTGGCTGAACCTCGTCGAGCAGCGGCTGCGGGCCGTGGTGGCCGCGGTCCTGCGCCCCATCTACGAGCCCGTCCACGGCGACGAGTGGGTGGTCGCCGCGGCCGGGCCGGCCGGCCAGGAATGGGTGCAGCGCGCGGTCGCCGTACGCGAAGTCAGCCGCCGCAAGGGCTACTTGCTCGACCCGGCCGACGACAACGTGATCAGCTTCCTCACGCTGCCGCAGCTGCGCGAGCTGATGGTGCAGCACTGGCCGTGCTTCGAGCCGTACATCGACGAGCGCCGCGACGTCGAACTCGCCCTGGACGAGCTGGAGGTCACGCGGAACGTCGTCTCGCGCAACCGGGCCCTGTCCGAGGCGGTCCTCAACCAGGCCGAGCGGGCCTCGGCGCGTCTGCTGGAGATCCTCGGCTCGGGCAGCGACGTCCCCTCCGCGCGTCGGCTGCCGGTCGACGCGGTCGAGGATCTGGTCGGCGACCGGTACGCCGACGTGGTCGCCGTGCACCCGGACCGGGTCCGGCTGCTGCGCCAGTTCCCGGCCGAGGACATCTTCGGCGGCGCCCGTCGCCTCGACGCCATCGGCATCGGACTCAACCTGCTCGTGCAGAACTTCTCCGGACGCCGCCTGGTGCGGCTGGCCGAGTCCGGCTGCCGCCTGCGGCTGCTCTTCCTGAACCCGGCCTCCAGCGCGGTGAAACGGCGCGAGCGTGAACTCGGCCTCAAGCGCAGCGAGCTGAGCCGCGCGGTGGAGATGAACATCCTGCACATGCGCCGGGTGCGGTCCCGGCTGCGCGACCCGGCCGCCTTCGAGATCCAGGTCTACGACGAGACGCCCCGCGTCACGGCCTACCTGGTGGACGGCGACGGCTCCGACGGCATTGCGGTCGTGCAGTCCTATCTGCGGCGCAGCCGCGGTATGGAGGCTCCGGTGCTCGTCCTGCGCAACGGGAACAGAACCGTCAAGTCGGACGAGGTCGACGAAGGTGGCCTTTTCCCCACCTATCGTGAGGAGTTCGAGACGATGTGGGCGGATTCGCGACCCGTGTCCTGAGGAGGCGGACGGTGCACGCTTCCTGACACGTTTTCGCATTACGCGAGTTGCCGGTCCGGGTCCGGGTCCGGGTCCGGGTCCGTCGCCGGAAACGGAACGCGGTCCTCGGATTGTCAGTGGTGCATGCGATCGTGGAGACCACTGGGGGAAAGCACCACCGAGAAGGGGGGCCGCCATGGGCTGGCACCGGGAGCTGCTGATCGGCTTCGACCTGGAGACGACGGGGACGGATCCGCATTCGGCACGCATCGTCACGGCAGCCGTGATCGAGGTCAGGGGAGGGGAGCCGGGAGGGCGCCGGGAGTGGCTGGCGGACCCCGGGGTGGAGATCCCGCCGGACGCGGTGGCGGTGCACGGCATCAGCAACGAGCGGGCGGCGGCCGAGGGCAGACCGGCCGACCGGGTCGCGGACGCGATCGCCGACGTCCTCGTGGGCTACTGGAGGAGCGGTGTGCCGGTCGTGGCGTACAACGCGGCCTTCGACCTGACCCTGCTCTCCGCGGAACTTCGGCGGTACGGCCTGCCGTCCCTGCGCGACCGCCTCGGCGGCCCGGAGCCGGGCCCGGTCGTCGACCCGTACACCATCGACCGCTGGGCCGACCGCTACCGCCGTGGCAAGCGCACCCTGGAGGCGGTCTGCACGGAGTACGGCGTCGTCCTCGACGCCGCCCACGACGCCTCGGCCGACGCCCTCGCCGCAGCCCGGCTGGCCTGTGCGATAGCCGGCCGCCACCCCAAGGTCGCGGCCCTCGGCCCGGCGGAGCTGCACCGCCGTCAGGTCGAGTGGTACGCCGAGTGGGCGGCGGACTTCCAGAACTTCCTGCGCCGCAAGGGCGATTCGGCCGCGGTGGTCGACGGGGCGTGGCCCCTGCGGGAGTTGGCCGGCGAGACCGTCTGACCGGCCGGAGCCGGGGGAGGCGGTCCGAGAAGAGGCGGTCCGAGGAGAGCCGCACGCAGCGCGCCCCCGCGACGGATCAGAGACGGATCAGAGAGGATCAGAACGGATACCAGCGCACCGCCTCGTCCCCCTCCCGCAGGGACGCCACCCTGCGCTCGAACTCGGCCAGCGCCTTGGGGTTGCTCGGGGCGTGCTGGGCCACCCAGGCGCAGCCGGCCGTCTCCCGGGCGCCGCGCAGCACCGAGCAGCCCGCCCACTGCCGCACGTCCCAGCCGTACGCCGCCGTGAAGGAGTCGTAGGCCTCGGGGGGCAGTCCGTAGCGGTCGCGGACGAGGGCCATGACCACCAGGTCGTGCTCGCGCAGGTCGGCGGAGAACGTCTCCAGGTCGACCAGGACCGGACCTTCCGGTCCGACGTGCACATTGCGCGGCAGCGCGTCGCCGTGGATCGGGCCCGGCGGGAGCCGCGGGGTGAGCGCGGCCGCGGCCGCCGCGAAGCCGTCCCGCCGCTCACGCAGATAGGCCGCGTCCGCCGGGTCGATCGCGTCGCCCGCGAGCCGCAGCCAGCGCTCCACACCGCCCAGCAGATCGCGGGGCGGCAGACCGAAGGGGGGAGAGGGCAGTGCGTGGACGGTCCGCAGCAGTGCGGCCAGGTCACCGGGTTCGGCCGGCCGTACCGGATCGGGCAGCCGGTGCCACACGGTCACCGGGTGCCCGTCCACCAGCAGCGCCTCGGGTTCGGCGGCCCGCACCGCGGGCACCCCGGCCGCGGCCAGCCACATCGCGATCCGGAGCTCGTGCCGCGCCCGGTCCAGCAGTTCGGCGTCGCGGCCCACCTTGACGACCAGGTCACCGGCGGCGAACACCGCGTTCTCGCCCAGGGCGAGGAGCCGCGCGTCCCGTACCGGGCCGGGCAGCACCCCCGCCGCGGCCAGTACCTCCCGCCCCCGCGCCTCGTCCATCGCCCGCCTCCGTGTACGTGTCCGTGACGGCGCCCGAGACCCGCACCGTCGCCCGTGGCCTCGCTCCCGCCGTCGCCTGCCGTCGCCCGCCGGTGGACGCGTTCCCGCCACCCCGCGGCCAGTCTCGCATCCGTCCGGGCCGCAGCCCGGATGCGGGGTCCAGCACATCGGCACGGTCCGCTGCACCTGCCCGTGCGGCGCCAGGCGCAGAGGAGGGCCCGTCGGCTCCCCGAAGCCGACGGGCCCTCCGTCAGGGGTGGTGGGACCGGGGTGAGGGGTCAGACCCGCAGCCGCTCGCCCTCGTCCTGCGCGGCGGGGGCGGCCGCCGCCTCGGGTGCCTCGTCGTGGGTGAGGTCCGGCAGCCGGTGCAGCCACCTCGGCAGGTACCAGTTGCGTTCACCGAGCAGCGCCATCACCGCGGGCAGCAGCACGCCCCGGATGACCGTCGCGTCGATGAGCACGGCGGCCGCAAGGCCCACGCCCATCTGCTTCATGGACTGCATGGACAGCGTGCCGAAGATCGCGAACACGGCGACCATGATGACCGCGGCACTGGTGACGACACCCGCGGTGGTGACCACACCGTGCTGAACGGCGTCCCGGGTGGTCCGGCCGCGCAGCCGCGCCTCCCGGATCCGGGAGACCACGAACACGTGGTAGTCCATCGAGAGGCCGAACAGGATCACGAACAGGAACAGCGGCAGCCAGGTGACGATGGCGCCGACGCCCTGCGCGCCCACCAGGGACGCCCCCCAGCCGTGCTGGAAGACGGCGACGAGGATGCCGTAGGCCGCACCCACGGACAGCAGGTTCAGCAGGATCGACGTGATCGCGACGGTCAGCGAGCGGAACGACAGCAGCATCAGCAGGAAGGCGAAGACCACGACGAAGGCGAAGACCGGCACCACGGAGCCGAGGAGCTGGTCGTTGAAGTCGTGCGAGCCGGCGACCTGCCCGGTGATCGGCGCCTGCACCCCGTCGACCTTGCCGAGTGTGGCGGGGCGTACCTCGTCGCGCAGCTTCTCCAGGCTCCTGGTCGCCTGGTCCATGTCGGAGCCGCCGACCAGCGGTACGGACACCAGGGCGACGTTCTGCGCCTGGTGCAGCTTGATGTCGACCGGGCCGCGTGAGGCGCCCGAGGCGATCGCCCGCTTCTTGAAGTCCGCCAGCGCCTGGCGCACCTCGGGTGCGTTGATGTCCTTGGCCTTGACGACCACCTGGGCGGGCTCGGAGCCGCCCGGGAAGGCCTCGTTGAGCCGGTTGTAGGTCTGCACGATGGGCAGCTTGTCGCCGAACTCCTGGTCCAGGGTGAGCTGGGAGGTCTTCATGCCCAGCGCGGGCGCCGCGACGGCCAGCAGCGCGCCCGTCGCCACGACCACGGAGACCACGGGCTTGGCGAGCACGCCCCGCAGCACAGCGGTCCAGAACCGGCTCTCCGCGTTGCCGCCGTGGCGCCGGCGGCGGCGCAGGAAGGGGATCCGGCCCTTCTCCACCCGCTCGCCCAGCAGCGACAGCAGCGCGGGCAGCACGGTCACCGACCCGACCATGGCGACCGCGACCACCATCAGCGAAGCCAGGCCCATCGCCTCGAACTCCGCGAGCCCGGTGAACAGCATGCCCGCCATCGCCACGCACACGGTGACACCGGAGACGATGATCGCGCGGCCGCTGGTCGCGGCGGCGATCCGCAGCGCGGTGGCGGCGTCCCGGCCGGCCTCGCGCTCCTCGCGCTCGCGGCGCAGGTAGAACAGGCAGTAGTCGACGCCGACCGCCATACCGACCAGCAGCATCACGGAGTTGGCGGTGTCGCTCATCGGCTGCAGATGGCTGACGATGCCCATCAGGCCCATGGTCGCCATGATCGCGGTGATCGCCAGCGCCACCGGCAGCAGCGCGGCCACCAGCGCCCCGAAGGCGATCAGCAGGATGCCGAGCGCCACCGGCACGGCGGAGTACTCGGCCTGCTTGAAGTCGTCCCCGAAGGCGTCGGCGTACTGCTTCTGCATGCTGGCGCCGCCGATCTCCTCGATCCGCAGCGACCCGTGACCCTTCTGGACGTCGTCGACGGCCTTCAGCACCGGCGCGACGCGTTCCTTCGCGGTGTCCGCGTCGCCGCGCATGTCGAACTGCACCAGCGCGCTGCGGCCGTCCTTCGAGACCGACCGGGTGTCGTACGGCGACGTCACGTTCGTGACCTTGCCGGTGGCCCGGACCGCATCGACCACGGCGGTGACGGCGGACCGGAACTCGGTGTCCGTGGCCTTGACGGCACCGTCCCTGGACTGGATCAGGACGGTCTCCCCGGCCGGCCGCTTGATCCCGGCATCGTCGATGATCTTCGCAGCGGTGTGCGTCTCGCCCTTGAGCTGGTCGCTCTCGTTGACGTCGACCCGGCCCGCCGCCGAACCAAGCCCCATCGCCAGGACGACGAACAGCACCCATATGCCGACAGCCGCCCATCGGTGCCGGGCGCTCCAGCCGCCGGCCCGCGCGGCGAGGCCCCGCACCCGCGATTCTCCGATCCCCATGACGGGCTTGCCCCCTCCTGCGCGGTGGCAGCCCCCTGCCGCCACCTTCCGCTACGACAGTAGGGGCGGCATGAGGAAGTCTCGTCGTGCTGCCCGGTGAAGTGGCGTGGCCGGATGTCCTCCCCTCGGACTCCGGATCCTCCGCACTGGGGAGGACGACGGCCCCTTACAACTACCGGGGCTTCTCGGGGGTGGTGGTCAGGGTGTCCGTTCCGCCGGATGGGCTCGGCTTTGTGATTACGAAGGTTTGTTGAACAAGTCACAGCTGAGTGAAGAGGTTGATCCGCGGGCCGCGATCCGCCAGGGTTTCGATCACCCCCACACGGTCGACGGCCGTCGTGCCCGCCCCCACGGGGCACGACGGCCGCCGGCGCGGTGAGTGGCCCCGGGCGGCGGCCCGCGAGGGTCCGCCGCCCGGGGCTGCCGCTTATGGTGGGCGGATGACGACGTATGCGGCGCTGCTGCGCGGGATCAACGTGGGCGGCGGCAAGAAGGTGCCGATGGCCGAGTTGCGGGCGCTCATGACCGCGCTCGGGTACGACGGCGTTCGTACGTATCTGCAGAGCGGCCAGGCCGCCTTCACCGCCCGCCACGGCGACGAGGAGTCCCTGGCCGGGGAGCTTGCCCAGGCGATCGGCAAGCGGTTCGGCTTCCCGGTCGACGTGATCGTGCGCGACCACGCCTATCTGCGGGCGGTGGCCGAGGCATGCCCGTTCCCGGCCGCCGAGTTGGCGGCCAAGCAGCTGCACGCGACGTACTTCTCCGCCCCGGTCGACGCGGCGCGTTTCGCGGAGGTCGACCAGGCCGCCTATCTGCCCGAGGAGTTCCGGCTGGGTGACCGGGTGCTCTACCTGTACGCGCCGGACGGGCTGGGCCGCTCCAAGCTCGCCGAGCACCTGTCCCGGCCCCGGCTGGACAAGGGCGTGATCGCCACCAGCCGGAACTGGAACACCGTCGTCAAACTGGTCGAGATGACCGCCGGTGGAGCCTGAGCCGGTCCGGCGGCCCCGCGGACGGCGAGGAGGCCCGGTGCGGTACGCCGGGCGACGACGACGCCGACCGCAGCGCTCGACCGGCCCCATCATCCGTCGCGCGGTGGCTTGGTGACGCAGTGACAGATTCGGGCTTCGTGACGCTTAAGTAAAAGGCGGCCCCTGTGCGTCGGCAGCAGACGCCCGGTGGCCGGTACGTCCGCGGACCGGCACCACGGGGGAGTGCCGGGCCGCGGACACGCTCTCGGACCGTACGTCCCACAGCCCCGGCCACCGCCGACCGTGCGGGTGTCAGGAGCCGGGGGCGCGATCGAGTGTCAGGCCCCGAGGGCCGTCAGGACGGGCGTTCGGGCCGCGTCGTAGCGCTCCAGCAGCAGCCGCGCCACCTCCGGCGCCGGGCCCAGCACCTCGGCGAGCACGTCCGCCTCCGCAGCGCCCCGCCCGATGCGGTCGGGGAGGAAGCCGGGCGCCAGCACGTACGGGGCGACCGCGACCTTCGCGCAGCCCAGGGCGCGCAGTTCGCGTACCGCGTCCTCGGTGCGGGGGAATCCGCCGGGAGAGGAAGCGGAGGCGAACGCAGGCCGCACGGCGCACCAACCGGTGTGCCGCCACTCCCGCGCGATACCTGCGATCACTGCGATCGCCTCCGGGTCGGTGGACCCCGCCGAGGCCAGTACGACCCCGGTCGAGGACTTGTCGGCGGGGTCGAGACCCGCCTCGTACAGACGGCGTTCCAGGGCCCCCGTCAGCAGGGGCGAGGGGCCCAGTACCTCCGCCTGCCGGATCCGCAGCCGGGGCGGCGCCTCGCGCAGCACCGCCGGGATGTCCGCCTTCGCGTGGAACGCACGGGTGAGCAGCAACGGCATGGCGACGACGTCACGCACGCCCTGAGCCGTCAGGGACTCCAGCACCCCCTGCACCGACGGGATGTTGAAGTCCAGGAAGCCGGTCTCCACGCGCAGGCCCGGCCGCAGCGACCGGACCCGCCGGACCAGGGCGTGCACGGTCGCGGCGTGCCGCGCGTCGCGGCTGCCGTGGGCGATGACGAGAAGTACCGGTTCGTGGTGCATGAGGGTCAGCCCTTGGCGAGGAGTCCGCGGCTGCGCAGCACCCATCGCTCCAGCGGGCTGAAGATCAGGAGGTCGATGGCGATGCCGACGGTCAGGATGAGCAGGATGGCCTCGAAGACCATGGCCATGTCGCTGGCGTTGCGGCCGTTTTCCAGCAGCTGGCCGAGTCCGACGCCGAGGTCGGGGAACGAGGCGATGATCTCCGCGGCCATCAGCGAGCGCCAGGAGAACGCCCAGCCCTGCTTGAGTCCCGCCACGTAGCCGGGCAGGGCGGCGGGCAGCACGATGTGCCAGGTGCCCTTCAGGCCTGTTGCGCCCATGGTGCGGCCGGCCCTGAGGAACAGTGGTGGCACCTGGTCGACGCCGGACACCAGGCCGTTGGCGATGGAGGGGACGGCGCCGAGCAGGATCACCGCGTACATCATCGAGTTGTTCAGGCCCAGCCAGATCACGGCCGGCGGGACCCAGGCCACCGACGGCAGTGACTGCAGCCCGGACAGGATCGGGCCGATGGCCGCGCGCACGAACTTCACCCGGGCCACCAGCAGGCCCAGCGGGGTGCCGATCAGCAGGGCGAAGAAGAAGCCGAGCAGACCGCGCGAGACGCTGGTCCAGATGTAGTCCAGGAGAGTGCCCTGCAGCCAGGCCTCGTGGAGGGTGTGCCACACCGCGGACGGTGCGGGCAGCTTGGTGGGGTCGGTGACGATCTTGAGGGATATCAGGCCCTGCCAGATGACCAGGACCACCGCGATCGCGACGATCGGAGGCAGGATCTTGTTCACGAAGGTCTGCCGGAAGGGCGGACGGCCCGTGGCGGTGGTCTCCAGTGCGTCCAGGCCCGCCTCGACGCTCCCGGCGTCGGGGACGGCCTTCGAGTCAGTGCTGGCCATGACGACGGATCTCCCTGCGCAGTACTTCGGTGATCTCAATGGACAGTTCCGCCACGGGTGCGTCCTCGATGCGGCGCGGCTGTGGAATGCCGACCGTCCACTGGCGGGCGACCCGGCCGGGCCGGGAGGACAGCAGTACCACCCGCTGGGCGAGCCGTACCGCCTCCCGTACGTTGTGCGTGACGAACAGGACGGACAGCCCGGTTTCCTGCCAGATCCGGGTCAGCTCGTCGTGCAGCACGTCCCGGGTGATGGCGTCGAGCGCCGCGAACGGCTCGTCCATCAACAGCAGGTTGCTCTCCTGCGCCAGGGCGCGTGCCAGCGCCACGCGCTGGCGCATACCGCCCGACAGCTCGTGCACGCGCTTGCCGTAGGCGCCCTTGAGCCGGACCAGTTCGAGGAGCTCCTCGGCCTTGTCCCGCCGCTGCGGCTTCGGCACTTTCCTCAGTTTCAGGGCGAGTTCGATGTTCTTGCCCGCGGTCAGCCACGGGAACAGGGCGTGTTCCTGGAACATCAGGGCCGGGCGGCCGTTGGTGGTGATGGACCCGGTGGTGGGCCGGTCCAGGCCCGCCACCAGGTTCAGCAGGGTGGACTTGCCGCAGCCCGAGGCCCCCAGGAGGGTGACGAACTCGCCGGGCGCGACATCGAGGCTGATGTCGTCCAGGACGAGTTGCTGCCCGCCCGGTTGCGTGAAGGACTTCGAGACATGCTCAAGGCGAGCCGCGTGTTCGACCGTCACGTCGGCCCTGGCGAGGGTCGTGGCCATGGTCTCCTCCTGAGATGTGATCGGGTCGTGTGTCAGCCGGCGCCGAGACCGGCGTCGGAGGCGGCGGGCTCGCCCTCGGCCTTGAGAACCCTGTTCAGGATCGACAGGTCGTAGATGCCCTTCAGGTTCGGCCTGGCCAGCAGGCCGGCACCGACCGCGTGGTCCGCCTCGGTGTTGAGGGTGGCGGCCAGCGGGTCGTTGGTGAGCTGGATCGACTTCCACGCCATGTCCAGGACGGCGGCGGGGAGCGCCTTGCCGGTGTCCGCCTGCAGCTGCTGGTTCGCCGCGGCCTTCGCCTCGTCGGAGTGGGCGCTGATCCACTTGTTGGTCTCGACCGAGGCCCTCAGCACGGCCTCGACGGCCGCCGGGTGCTGCCGGAGAAACTTCTGCGACACGATGATGTTCGTGATCACGAACTTCTTGTCCGGCCACAGCGAGGACTCGTCCAGCAGTACCTTGCCGCCCTCGGCGACCAGCTTGGAAGCGGTCGGCTCCGGCACCCAGGCGCCGTCGACGGAATGGGACTTGAAGGCGTCCGGGGTCACCTTGTTGTCGCTGCGGACGACCGTGACGTCACCCTTGCCGCTCTGTGCGTCGACCTTCCAGCCCTGGTCGGCGATCCAGTTGAGGAACGCCACGTCCTGCGTGTTGCCCAGCTGGGGCGTCGCGATCTTCTTGCCCTTGACGTCGTTGAGGGACGTGATCTTCTTCGGGTTCACCACGAGCTTCACGCCGCCGGACGCCGAACCGCCAATGATCTTCAGGCTCTTGCCGCCGGACCTGGTGTAGGCGTTGATCGCCGGGGACGGGCCGATCCAGCCGATGTCGATGGAGCCGGAGTTGAGGGCCTCGATCTCGGACGGGCCGGCGTTGAAGGTGGCGTACTCGGCCCTGGTGGCGCCGAGCTGCTTCTGGAAGATGCCCTGCTGCCGGCCGACCAGCGCGGTCGCGTGGGTCAGGTTGCCGAAGTAGCCGATCTTCACGGAGTCCAGGCCGTCGATCTTCTTCGCCCCGGCGGCGACCCTCTGGTTGGCGTTCTCGTCCTTGGCCTGGGACCCGTACCCGCAGGCGGCCAGCGTCAGCAGGGGGAGTGCGGCGGACACGGCGAGGCCGCGGCGCATGAAAGATGGGCGGTTGGCAGGCACGGGAGGGGTTCCTCTCGTTGGCCCGGCGGTCACGGACTTGTCGGTCGTGGCCGGGAGTGGGGTACCTCCCTGCTCGAGCGGCGTCGAGAGCTCGGGGGAGGCTAGGGGGACGGGGCGCGCAGGCAGTGCGCGTACGTCAGCACGCACATCGGGCCACTCCGCCCTGTCCGCTGCCCCGGGCGCCGCTGCCGATGCGGCCGCCCTCCTTCGCGAACGACGCGTAGACGTCGGTCGTCCTCATGTCAGAAGTCCCAGCCGTCGTGGTCGTCCTGGTCCTTGACCGGTTCCGGGGAGGCGAACGACTCGCCGACCATGCCGGCGGTGAGGGTGGTCCCGTCGTGCGGGTCGATCAGGATGAAGGAGCCGGTGCGGCGGGAGTCTGCGTAGGAGTCGACGGGCAGTGGTTCGGCGGTGCGGATCTTGACCCGGCCGATGTCGTTGGCGACGAGCCGGCCCGGGTGCGGGTGCAGGGACAGGTCGTCCAGGGTGAGCCGGGAGGGGATGTCCTTGACGATCGCCTTGACCGTGCGGGTGCCGTGCTTGAGCAGCACCCGGTGACCGACGGTCAGCGGCTGGTCGGCGACGTGGCAGACGGTCGCCTCCACGTCCTGGGTGGTGGCGGGCGCGTCCTTGCTCGGCACGATCAGGTCACCGCGGGAGACGTCGATGTCGTCCTCCAAGAGGACGGTCACCGACTGCGTGGTCCAGGCCACGTCGACCGGACTGCCCAAAAGGTCGATACCCGAGATCCGCGTGGTGCGCCCGGAGGGCAGCACGGTGACCTGCTCGCCCACCCGGAAGGTACCGGCGGCGATCTGTCCGGCATAACCCCGGTAGTCGGGGTGCTCGGCGCTTTGCGGGCGGATCACGTACTGCACCGGCAGGCGGGCGTGGCAGTGCGCCAGGTCATGGCTGACCGGAACACTCTCCAGGTGCTCCAGCACGGTCGGGCCGCCGTACCAGTCCATGTTCGCGGACGCCTCCACGACGTTGTCGCCCGCCAGCGCCGAGATCGGGATGGCGGTGACCTCCGGAACGCCCAGCTCGCTCGCGTATGCCGTGAACTCCTCGGCGATCTTCGCGAACACCGGCTCCCGGTAGCCGGCCAGGTCCATCTTGTTCACGGCCAAAACCACGTGCGGCACCCGCAGCAAAGCCGCGATCGCGGCATGGCGGCGGGTCTGCTCCACGACACCGTTGCGGGCATCCACCAGGATCACCGTCAGCTCGGCCGTCGAGGCACCGGTGACCATGTTCCGCGTGTACTGCACATGCCCCGGCGTGTCGGCCAGGATGAACCGGCGGCGCGGGGTCGCGAAATAGCGGTAGGCCACGTCGATGGTGATGCCCTGCTCCCGCTCGGCGCGCAGGCCGTCGGTGAGCAGCGCCAGGTCCGGGCCTTGCTGACCGCGGCCGGCCGAGGCACGTTCCACGGCCTCCAGCTGGTCGGCCAGCACCGACTTGGAGTCGTGCAGCAGCCGCCCCACCAGCGTGGACTTGCCGTCGTCGACCGAGCCGGCGGTCGCAAACCGCAGCAGGGTGGTCGCCGACAGCTGCCCGACGGACAGCGGCTGGGCGGGTTCGGTGGTGCTGGTCATGACTAGAAGTACCCCTCACGCTTGCGGTCTTCCATCGCGGCCTCGGAGAGCTTGTCGTCGGCCCGGGTGGCGCCACGCTCGGTCAGCCGGGAAGCGGCGATCTCCGCGATGACCTGGTCCAGGCTCACGGCATCGGAGTCGACGGCCCCCGTGCAGGACATGTCACCGACCGTGCGGTACCGCACCCGCCGCCTCTCCACCCGCTCCCCCTGCCGGGCACCGCCCCACTCACCCGCGGTCAGCCACATCCCGCCCCGCCGGAAGACGTCCCGCTCATGCGCGAAGTAGATCCGCGGCAGCTCGATGCCCTCCCGGGCGATGTACTGCCACACATCCAGCTCGGTCCAGTTGGACAGCGGGAACACCCGCACATGCTCACCCGGCGCATGCCGCCCGTTGTACAGGTTCCACAACTCCGGCCGCTGCCGGCGCGGATCCCACTGCGAGAACTCATCACGCAGCGAGAACACCCGCTCCTTGGCCCGCGCCTTCTCCTCATCCCGCCGCCCGCCACCGAACACCGCATCGAACCGCTCCGATGCGATCTTCTCCGTCAGCGGTACCGTCTGCAGCGGGTTACGGGTCCCATCAGCCCGCTCCTTGAGCACACCACGGTCGATGTAGTCCTGCACGGACGCCACATGCAGCCGCAGACCATGCCGGGCCACCGTACGGTCGCGGTAGTCGATGACCTCCGGGAAGTTGTGCCCGGTATCCACGTGCAACAGCGCGAAAGGCACCGACGCCGGAGCGAACGCCTTCAACGCCAGATGCAGCATGACGATGGAGTCCTTGCCACCCGAGAACAGAATCACCGGCCTCTCGAACTCACCCGCCACCTCACGGAAGATGTGCACCGCCTCGGACTCCAGCGCATCCAGGTGGGAGAGGGTGTACGGGCTGACCGTGCCCTCGTCTCCTCCCCTGGCCTCGGCGACGGTCGTCATGCCAGTCCCCTTTCGCTGAGCAGTGCGTACACGGACGCCGCGGACTCCTGCACACTC
Organism: Streptomyces sp. NPDC046197; assembly: GCF_040646295.1. NCBI lineage: Bacteria > Bacillati > Actinomycetota > Actinomycetes > Kitasatosporales > Streptomycetaceae > Streptomyces > Streptomyces sp. NPDC046197. The sequence continues at coordinate 63,133 of NZ_JBEYZY010000033.1, forward strand.
TGGTGCTGCGCCTCGATCCGCAGATCGGGCGTCTCGGGCTCCTCGTACGGGTCGTCGACGCCGGTCAGACCCTTCAGCTCACCGGCGGCCTGCTTGGCGTACAAACCCTTCACATCGCGTACGGAGCACACCTCGACGGGGGTGGCCACATGCACCTCCAGGTACGCCGTGCCGCGCGCCTCGTGGCGCTTGCGCACCGCGTCCCGGCTGTCGGTGTACGGCGCGATCACCGGGACGAGCGCCGTGACGCCGTTGCGGGCCAGCAGTTCGGCGACGAAGCCGATGCGCTGCACATTGGTGTGCCGGTCCTCGCGGCTGAAGCCGAGGCCCGCCGAGAGGAACTCGCGGATCTCGTCGCCGTCGAGCACCTCGACGCGGTGGCCCTCCTCGCGCAGCCGCCCTGCCAGCTCGTGGGCGATGGTGGTCTTGCCGGCGCTCGGCAGACCCGTGAGCCAGACGGTGGCTCCGGTGGTCACGTGATTCTCCTGGTTCGTCGAAGTCCCTGTCATGGGTCAGCCGTGCAGCCCGCACTCGGTCTTGGCGCTGCCCGCCCAGCGGCCGGCGCGCGCGTCCTCGCCCTCCAGCAGACGGCGGGTGCACGGCGCGCAGCCGACGGAGCCGTACCCGTCCATGAGCAGCGGGTTGGTGAGTACGCCGTGCTCGGCGACGTACGCGTCCACGTCGTCCTGGGTCCAGCGGGCGATCGGCGAGATCTTGACCTTCTGCCGCTTCTCGTCCCAGCCGACGACCGGGGTGTTCGCCCGGGTCGGGGACTCGTCGCGGCGCAGACCGGTCGCCCAGGCCTGGTAGCCCTTCAGGCCTTCCTGAAGCGGCAGCACCTTGCGCAGCCGGCAGCACAGGTCGGGGTCCCGGTCGTGCAGCTTCGGGCCGTACTCGGCGTCCTGCTCGGCCACCGTCTGCTTCGGGGTGAGGGTGATGACGTTGACGTCCATCACGGCCTCGACGGCGTCGCGGGTGCCGATGGTCTCCGGGAAGTGGTAACCGGTGTCGAGGAACACGACGTCCACGCCGGGCAGCGCGCGGGAGGCGAGGTGGGCGACCACCGCGTCCTCCATGGAGGAGGTCACGCAGAAGCGTCCGCCGAACGTCTGTGCCGCCCACCGGAGGATCTCCAGCGCGGAGGCCTCCTCCAGGTCGCGGCCCGCCTGCTCGGCGAGCGCCCTCAACTCGTCGGCCGTGCGTTCTTCCTGAGCCGTCGTCATATCCGCTCGTCCCCTCCGTTGTCGGCTCGCCGGAGCCCCCGGGCGAGCAGCCCGAGGAACTTCAGCTGGAAGGCCCGGTTGCATGCCGCGCATTCCCAAGTGCCGTGGCCCTGCTCGCTCGGACGCAGGTCCTCCTCGCCGCAGTAGGGGCAGTGGAAGGGCGCCGCACGCTCGCTCACGACAGTGCCTCCTCCGACGCGCGTGCGGCCCAGGCGGCGAATCGCTCGCCGTCCTCGCGCTCCGCCTGGTAGCGCTTGAGAACGCGCTCCACGTAGTCCGGGAGCTCCTCCGAGGTGACCTTCAGACCGCGCACCTTGCGGCCGAATCCGGCCTCCAGGCCCAGCGCGCCGCCCAGGTGCACCTGGAAGCCCTCGACCTGCTCGCCGTTGTCGTCGAGGACCAGCTGGCCCTTGAGACCGATGTCCGCGACCTGGATGCGGGCGCAGGCGTTGGGGCAGCCGTTGAGGTTGATGGTGATCGGCTCGTCGAAGTCCGGCAGGCGGCGCTCCAGTTCGTCGATCAGCGAGGAACCGCGCGCCTTGGTCTCGACGATGGCGAGCTTGCAGTACTCGATGCCGGTGCAGGCCATGGTGCCGCGCCGGAAGGAGGACGGCCGGGCGCTCAGATCCAGTGCCTCCAGGCCGTCGACCAGGGAGTCGACCTGCCCCTCCGCCACATCGAGAATGATCATCTTCTGTTCGACGGTGGTACGGACCCGGCCGGAGCCGTGTGCCTCCGCCAGTTCGGCGATCTTCGTCAGGGTGGTGCCGTCGACACGGCCGACGCGCGGGGCGAAGCCGACGTAGTACCTGCCGTCCTTCTGGCGGTGCACGCCCACGTGGTCGCGCCACTGGTGGACGGGCTGCTCGGGGGCGGGCCCGTCGACCAGCTTGCGCTTGAGGTACTCGTCCTCCAGCACCTGGCGGAACTTCTCCGCGCCCCAGTCGGCGACCAGGAACTTCAGCCGGGCCCGGTTGCGCAGCCGGCGGTAGCCGTAGTCGCGGAAGATCGACAGGACGCCCTCGTAGACGTCCGCGACGTCCTCCGACGGCACCCACGCACCCAGCCGCACGCCCAGTTTGGGATTGGTGGACAGGCCGCCGCCGACCCACAGGTCGAAGCCGGGGCCGTGCTCGGGATGGCGCACGCCGACGAACGCGACGTCGTTGATCTCGTGCACCACGTCGAGCAGGGGTGACCCGGAGATGGCCGTCTTGAACTTGCGGGGGAGGTTGGAGTACGCCTTGTTGCCGAGGACCCGGCGCTTCATCTCCTCCAACGCGGGCGTGCCGTCGATGATTTCGTCCTCGGCGATGCCGGCGACGGGGGAGCCGATCATCACTCGCGGGGTGTCGCCGCAGGCGGTGACCGTGGACAGGCCGACGGCCTCCAGCCGGTTCCAGATCTCGGGCACGTCCTCGATGCGGATCCAGTGGTACTGGATGTTCTGCCGGTCGGTGATGTCGGCGGTGCCGCGCGCGAACTCCTGCGAGACCTCACCGATGACGCGCAGTTGCTCGGTGGTCAGCCGGCCGGCGTCGATGCGTACCCGCATCATGAAGTAGCGGTCGTCCAGCTCCTCCGGCTCCAGGATCGCCGTCTTGCCGCCGTCGATTCCGGACTTGCGCTGGGTGTACAGACCCCACCAGCGCATGCGGCCGCGCAGGTCGCTGGGGTCGATCGAGTCGAAGCCCCGCTTGGAGTAGAGCGTCTCAATGCGTGTCCGCACATTGAGACCGTCGTCATCCTTCTTGACCTGCTCGTTGCCGTTGAGCGGGGTGAAGTGACCAACGGCCCACTGACCCTCACCGCGGTGACGACTCACCTTGCGGCGGGGCGCGGAGGCGGCAGGGTTCTGCGGGGTGGCGGCCATGGTGGATACGTCCTTCGGGACAGGCGGGAAGCGGCTCTGACCTGCGCGTTCGGGTGCACGCGCAGAAGCGCGCGGCATTGCGCGGCAGGCGGCGAAAAGCAAGATGCGGCGGTGCTGGGCCCGTGGCCTTCAGGCCACCACGGGCGGGCTCAGCTCGTCCGACAGATGGCGCTGGACATGCGGCCGAGGTCGACGTGACGTCGACTCACCAAGGCGATCCCAGATCCAGACATGACGGCAGCGTGTCACGGCGATCTGGACACAGTCCAGCTTCGTCCATAATGCGGACATCCATGTCTCGAAATACGAAACAAGGGTGTCGCCGCTCACACGGCTGGAAAGCGGTTGTGTCTGTGCAGGTCAGACTGGGTACGCTCCCGGCCAAGGACCCGGAGTCGGTGCCTCCGGCTCTTCCTCCACCTTGGTGTCGAAGAGCTTGAAGCCGCGGCGCAGGTAGTTGTCCATCGCGTGCTCCCCGTCCTTGCTGCAGGTGTGCAGCCAGACCCGCTTCGTCGGTGCCAGTCCCGGCCAGCGGTCGGCGAGGTCCCAGGCGCGGGCGGCGCCGTACGACAGCAGATGGCCGCCGATCCGGCGACCGCGGAAGGCCGGGATCAGGCCGAAGTAGACGATTTCCACGGCCCCGTCGTCCTGCGGCTCCAACTCGACGTACCCCGCGGGCGTGCCCCGGTCGTACGCCACCCATGTCTCCACCCCCGGACGCATCAGGTGCTCCTGCCACCGTGCGTACGGCCAGCCGAGCCGGTCCGTCCAGAGAATGTCGCCGCCCACCGACGCATACAGGAACCGGCTGAACTCGGGCGAGGGCACCACGGAGCGGACGATCCGGACGTCACTCTCGGGCGCGGCGGCCGGGAGGAGATCGGTCGGGGCGGTCTGCTCCAGGGACCAGGTGGTCACGGCAATGGTCGTCATGCCGGCCAGGGAATCATCCCCGCCGGGCCCGTGTCGATCGAGGGTGCCGGGTCTCACGCGCCGGACGGTCCCGGCGGGGCGCCGCCGCGCCCCGCCGCCGCCGCGCTTCTGCGCCTGCCGCCCTGGCTCTCCGGCTACTGCAGTGCCTCTCCGGCGCCGCGCCCCTCGGGCTGCCGCAGTGCCTCGCCGCCTAGCGCCGCGCCTCTCCGGCTGCCGCAGTGCCTCGGCGCCCAGCGCCGCGCCCCGCCTCCTAGCGAAGCGCCTCGTCCACCGAAGACAGTGGCAGTGCGAACAGCACCCGGCCCGACAGTGACCAGATCTCGCCGGTCGGCGCCGAGTAGGAGAGGGAGCCGCTGCCGTCGGCCCAGCAGTGGTGTGTGCCCGAGGATCCGCACGAGGTGGTCTTGGCGCCCTGCATGTCCTGGCGCCACAGCGTGCCGTGGCCGTCCTGTGCGGTGGCGGCCCGGCCCAGGTACCAGTCGGCCTCCGCGGAACGGCCCGTCCGGTGGGACAGCACGCCGCGGACGTCGTCCGCCTTCGTTTCGTAGGCCTCCAGGGCGGCCACGCTTCCGGAGGAGTCGGCGGCCAGCAGCCCGGAGCGGTCGGGGTCCGCGCTGAAGGGGTAGCGCCACAGGAGCGTGTGCCGGTTGCCGCCCGAGCGCATCGCCGCGCTCGCGACCAGGCTGTCCGGCGCGGCGCTGCGGTCCAGCGAAAGACCTTCGGGACAGGGGGCGACGGCACCGGTTGTCCGGTCGCACCGCCCGCCGGCCGGGCGGTAGGAGGCGATGGCGGGCAGCACCCACCGGTAGCCGTGCGCCGACCAGCCGCCGGGCACCTTCCCGATCGCGTCGCCGGTCACGGTCGTGCGCTGGATGCGGTGCAGGTCGTAGACGTACAGCGCGTCGCCCGCGCCGCCGGACGCGGTGACCAGCAGCTTGTCCTGGTACCAGACCATGCCCGACACGTGCGAGGCGAGCCCGTGGTAGTCGCGCCCGCCGTCGACCGGGACGACGAGCAGTGCCCAGGTGTAGGTGAGGTGATCGGGGTCGCCCGCATTGACGAAGGCCACCCTGGCCAGACCGCGCTCGGCGGCCGTACCGCCGCTGTGCGTCCAGCCGGAGAGGATCACGCGGTTGCCGCCCCGGCGTCCGTCGCCGCCCGCGCCCCCCGAGGTGGTCACCGACGCGGGCTGCCACTCGCGGGTGGCCGCGTCGGCGGGGTCCCAGCAGTAGGCACGCGTGGCCGCCGGGGCGACGGGCAGGGCCGCCTTCTCCTCGGAGGTGCAGTCGTCGGCATTGCGCAGTGTGCGGTCGGCGCTGTTCAGGACCGAGTCGACGCCCGCCGGTCGGCCCATCGCCGCGGCCAGCCGGTCCAGCGACTGCTGCGGTACGGGCTGTTCGGTCAGCCGCAGCCGGCCGAGCTCGGCGGGCGAGGTGAGCGGCTGAAGGGCCCCGGGGTTGTCGGTGACCGTGGCCTGCGAGGCGCTGATCATGGTGGCGGCGGCGGTCAGGGCCAGGGCGGTCCCGGACAGAACGGCGCGTACTACCCTGCCCCGCCTGCGCCGGCGGTGTCGGCCGCGATGCTTCATCAAACCTCCCGAGGCGGGCCAACTGCGCTCAGTGGTCCGTACGTTGACCGAGGAGCAGGTGGGGTGACCCGAAGGCGATGTTACGACAGTCCGGGACTTCACGGGCCGAAGACCCTGCAAATATGCGGAAGATGCCACCGGGGGGACCAGTCGGGCTACCTCACGCAAACCTCTCCCGGCCCACCGGACGCCCACGCCCCTGTGCCACCGCCGGAGTCGTCGAGTGTGGCAGCAGGTCATGCGGATCGTCCGGGAGGAGCGCCTCGACCTCCGCGTCCTCACGGAAGCGGTAGGGCCGGTGCTCCAGGAAAGCCCCGAGATAGCGCCGTATCCGGGATATCTCGGCGCGTACCGTCACCGTACGGGCCGGATCGCCGAAAAGGTCCTCGGCCAGGCCCGCGGCGCTGCGGCCGGAGCGGTGCACGGCCAGCAGGTAGAGCAACTCGGCGTGCCGGGGGCTCAGTTCCCGGGTCCACGAGCCCGCGTCGCCCGAGACGGTCACCGACCAGCGCCGCCGCCGCGTCAGGTCCAGCACGATCCGTGCCGCCCCGTGCGGTACCGACTCCTCGACCGCCCGCACCAACCAGCCGTCCGCCAGCGGCTCGAGCGAGCACACCCCGACGGCGGGCAGCCGGTGACGCCCCGCCGACGGCGACTTGGGCAGCGTCATCCGCGGCGCGTACGGCAGGCCGGCCACGGCCGCGGTCCAGCCGTTCCGGTCGACCACCGCCATCCGGCCGTCCAGCCGCGCCAGCACCGGCGCCGCCACCGCGCGCAGCCGCTCCAGCGAGGCCAGGTGCCTCTCCCGCAGTTTCGCCTCGGCGAGTTTGGCGACGGCGTCGACCCAGGCAACGGTGGCCGGGTGCATCGTCTCCAGCGGCCCGCTGACGTCCACCACACCGAGGAGCCGGCCGTCGCGGGGGTCGGTGAGGGGAGCGCCGGCGCAGGTCCACGAGCCGTGCTCGCGCACGAAGTGCTCGGAGCCGAAGATCTGTACCGGCCGCCGTACCACCGCGGGCGTGCCGACCCCGTTGGTGCCGACCACGTCCTCCCGCCAGTCGGCGCCGAGTTCGAAACCGAGACCGTCGGCCTTGCGCAGCACCGCCGGGTTGCCCTCGCGCCACAGCACCCGGCCCTCCTCGTCGGCGACCACCATGATGTGGTGGGCGACGTCCGTCACCGACAGCAGACCCTCGCGCAGCACCGGCAGCACGTGCCGCAGCGGCGAGGCCTCCCGCCGCCGTGCCACCTCCTCACGCGGCAACAGGCCGGAGCGGAAGCCGTGCTCGGGGTCCACCCCGCTGCGCAGCACCCGCTCCCAGGACTGCCCGATCACCGGGCGCGGCGCCATGCGCGTGCGCTGTCCGGCGAGCCTCGCGGAGCGGACCTCGCTGACCAGCCGTGCCGCCTGTGCCGTGTCGACGGCGGCCGGCCGGGACACGTCCATCCGCGCTTTCGCCACTGGGTCCTCCCGAGAAGGGGCCTCGGACAAGCGGTTTCCCCGGATCCTTCCGGCCACGGGCCGGCGCACGTTCCGGCTGTCCGATTCATAGTGCCGCTCCCCGGCGACGGACGGACGCAGTCCGGTACAGAGACTTGCAAGTTGCAACCCCTTGCAACCCTGGTGAACAGGAAAGCGCTGATTGAAACTTGTCCAACGCCGCCCCGTGCGGCGTTCGTGGCCTCGAACGGGCCGGCAAGAGCGGGGGTGGTGCCGTGTCGGCGCAGCACCACCCCCGCGTTCCTTCCGCAAGCCGTTGACGAGGAACGGGCGTCCGGTTCCGGCCAGCAGGGCGGCCGGCTCAAGGCCCGTCGGGAAAGCGATCGCGCCCCGGTCCGTCAGCCGACCGGCCGTGCCCGGTCCACGACCGCGGCCAGGTTCAGGGTGTGCGGAAGGGTCCCGAAGGCCGCGCCCCAGTCGCCGCCCAGGCGCGAGGCGCAGAACGCGTCGGCGACCTCCGGCGGCGCGTACCGGACGAGCAGCGCCCCCTGGAGGACGAGCGCGAGCCGCTCGGCGAGGCGCCGGCCCCGCGCCTCGACGCCGTCCAGGTCGGCGAGTTCGGTGAGCAGGTTCTTGATCGCACCGTCGAGCCGGTGGTCGGCGCCGCGCGCCCGGCCCACCTCGCTCAGGTAGGCGTTGAGCGCCTGTGGCTCCCGCTGCAGCGCCCGCAGCACGTCCAGTGCCTGAATGTTTCCGGCGCCCTCCCAGATGGAGTTCAGCGGCGACTCGCGCACGATCCGGGCCAGCCCCCACTCCTCGACGTACCCGTTGCCGCCCAGGCACTCGGAGGCCTCCACGGCGAGCGGCGCGCACCGCTTGGTCACCCAGTACTTGGCGACCGGCACCGCGATCCGCAGGAACGCCCGCTCCTGCTCGCCGCCGTCGTCGTAGGCCGCCGCGAGCCGCAGCGCCAGCGTCGTCGCCGCCTCCGACTCCAGCGCGAGGTCGGCCAGCACGTTGCGCATCAGCGGCTTGTCGATCAGCCTGCCGCCGAACGCCTCGCGATGGGCACAGTGGTGGACCGCCTGCGCCACCGCCTGCCGCATCAGCCCCGCCGAGCCGAGCACACAGTCGAGGCGGGTCGCCGCCACCATCTCGATGATGGTGCGCACCCCGCGTCCCTCCTCGCCGACCCGGCGCGCCCAGGTCCCGTCGAACTCCACCTCGCCCGAGGCGTTCGACCGGTTGCCCAGCTTGTCCTTGAGCCGTTGGATCCGGAACACGTTGCGGGTGCCGTCCTCCAGCACCCGCGGCACCAGGAAGCAGGTCGGACTTCCTCCCCCGCCGGGGGACGTCTGCGCCAGCACCAGGAACCCGTCCGACATGGGCGCCGAGCAGAACCACTTGTGCCCGGTCAGTTCGTACGTGCCGTCCTCGGCGAGCGGCCGCGCGGAGGTGGTGTTGGCCCGTACGTCGCTGCCGCCCTGCTTCTCGGTCATGGCCATCCCGAACAGCGCCCCGGCCTTCAGGCGCGCGGGCCGCAGCTCGCGGTCGTAGATCATGGAGGTCAGCCGCGGCTCCCACTCGTCGGCCAGCCCCGGGTCCGTGCGCAGCGCGGGCACCGCCGCGTGGGTCATCGACAGCGGGCAGCCGTTGCCGGCCTCCACCTGCGTCCAGAGCAGGAACGCGGCCGCCCGCCGCACATGTCCCGCGGGGCGGGTCCAGGCCGCGGTCAGGCCCGCCGAGACGCCCTTGCCGAGCAGCCGGTGCCAGGCCGGGTGGAACTCGACCTCGTCCACCCGGTGGCCGTAGCGGTCGTGCGTGTGCAGCTTCGGCGGACTCTCGTTGGCCAGCCTCGCCCACTCCTGCAGCTGGACCGAGCTCGCGGACCGCCCGAGCCCCGAGAGTTCGCCGCGCACCTCGTCGAGCAGAGCGGAATCGACGTGCCGCTCGACCGCCTCGACCAGGGCGCGGTCCGCGGCGAAGACGTCGTAGCCGACCAGCGGCGGCGCCTGGTTGGTCACGGTGTGAGTGCTGGCTGCCATGAAACGGAACCTACCCGGGGTACGGCGAAGGTCACCACACCTGCGCAGGCTCCCGGTCGGCCGGCCCCTCGGGCCGGTGTCCTGCCTGGTCGAGGCCCTTGGCGGATGCGGGACACCGGGCCCGACGGAGATACCTTTGGGTCGTGCAGGCAGCAAGCGAAACCCCCGACAGGCCGTCCGGCCGGTTCCACCGGGCGCGAGCCCTCTACCGGAACGTCTCCAAACGCAGGACGGCCTGGCTGCTGCTGAAGGACACCGTCAACTCGTGCATGGAGTACCGCATCCTGGGCCTGGCGGCCGAGGCCGCGTTCTTCTCCCTGCTCTCCGTGCCGCCGCTGCTGCTGAGCCTGATCGCCCTGCTCTTCTACGTCGACAGCTGGACCGGCGCGCACACCATCGCCAGCCTGGAACGGAACATCCTCGACGCCTCCCGCACGGTCCTGTCCGACCAGGGTGTCAAGGAGATCACCCAGCCGATCCTGCGGGACGTGATGAAGGGCGGCCGGCCCGACGTGATCTCCCTCGGTTTCGTGCTGGCGCTCTGGTCGGGCTCCCGCGCGGTGAACGTCTTCATCGACACCATCACCGTGATGTACGGCCTCGACGGCGTGCGCGGCATCGTCAAGACCCGGCTGCTGTCCTTCGGGCTGTTCATCGTGGCGCTGCTGATCGGCTCGGTGGCGCTGCCGCTGATGGTGGCGGGCCCCGACGCGGTGGTACGGGTCGTGCCCTGGTCGACGACCGTGGTGCAGGTCCTGTACTGGCCGGTCGTGATCGTCCTGTCCGTAGCCTTCCTCACCACGCTGTACCACGTGTCCGTGCCGGTGCGCTCCCCGTGGATCGAGGACGTGCCCGGTGCCCTGGTCGCGCTCGCCATGTGGGTGGTGTGCAGCTTCCTGCTGCGCATCTACCTGACCAGCACCGTCGAGGGACCCACCATCTACGGCTCACTCGCCGCCCCCGTCGCGGTACTGCTGTGGATCGGTGTGTCCGCGTTCGCCGTGCTCGTCGGCGCCGCGGTCAACGCCGCCATCGACCGGGTCTGGCCGGCCGCCGCCACCGCCGCGGCCCGCGCCGCCAACGAGCGGGTCCGCGAGGCGCAGATCGCCGAGTACGTGGTCCGGGTCGCGGCGGCCATCGAGTCCGACCCCGACGATCCCGACATGCCGTCCGAGTTCCCGGAGCGCTGGTCCCGCTTCCTGCCACCCGAAGACGTCTCGGCGCGACTGCGGGCGCATGTGAGAAGCACCCATGTGAAGGGACCGCACAAGGGACAGGAGCACGGGTCGGCGCACGACAAGTGACGCGAGGGGGCGCCTCGGACCTGCCGCGCCCCCGCGGCCGCCGCGTCGCGGGCGAACCCGGCGAAGTCCCGCGGCTCGCGCCCCAGGACCGGGCGGCACGCCGAGCTCGGCCAGATCCTCGCCGTACCGCCGTACCGCCGTACCGGCGTACCGGCGTACCGGCGTACCGGCGTACCGGCGTACCGGCGTACCGGCGTACCGGCGTACCGGCGTACCGGCGTACCGGCGTACCGGCGTACC
>NZ_JBEYZY010000033.1:73869-77225 GCF_040646295.1 Streptomyces sp. NPDC046197
CGGCGTACCGGCGTACCGGCGTACCGGCGTACCGGCGTACCGGCGTACCGGCGTACCGGCGTACCGGCGTACCGGCGTACCGGCGTACCGGCGTACCGCCGGGCCGGCACCGGCCGGTACGCCGGCGCGCGACCTCTCACCCCGGCGATCTCCGCGACCGCCTCCCCGAAGGTCAGCAGCCGCGGCCCGGAGACCGCCTCGTGGGCGAGGAGGCCGACGTCGACCTGTCCTGCCGGTCGAAGCCGTCCGCCCGCGAGGCCGCCCGCGCTGAAAGGCCCGCCGCCCGCGCCGCCTCGGCCGTTCGTCTCCCCGTGTGGCCGGACGCCCCGGTCACCACCGGCGCCATGCTCCATGCGTCCCCTGTCATGACCTCAGCGAACCGCTGCCCGGGCGGGCCAACCATCGCTGAACGGCTCATTCCCGTGAGCGCGCGTCTACGCTGACGCCATGGACGCACTCGCAGGCCTGCTGGACGGCCCGCGCGCCCGTGGCGCCTTCATGATCCGCGCGTGCTTCGATCCGCCGTGGGGCGTTCGCATCGAGGACCATGCCCCGCTGATGGTGATGCTGGTGGTCCGCGGCGACGCCTGGATCATGCCCGACGACGGCGAAGGGGTCCGGCTGACGGCCGGTGACCTCGCCATCGCACGCGGCCCGGACCCGTACACCTGCGCCGACGACCCCCGCACCGCGCCCCAGGCGCTGATCCTGCCCGGCGGCGAGTGCCGCTACCCCGACGGCCGCTCCCTGAACGGCTCCATGGACCTCGGCGTGCGCACCTGGGGCGACCGCCTCGACGGCTCCACGGTGCTGCTGATCGGGACGTACCTCATGCGGGGCGAGATCAGAGGCCGCCTCCTGGACGCGCTGCCGCCGCTGCTCACCCTGGGCTCGGACGTGTGGGAGTGCCCGCTCACGTCCCTTCCGACGGGCGAGATCGTGCGCGACGAACCGGGCCAGGAGGTCGTCCTCGACCGTCTCCTCGACCTGCTGGTCATCGCGGCGCTCAGAGCCTGGTTCGCACGCCCGGACGCGGAGCCCCCCGGCTGGTACCGGGCGCTCGCGGACCCCGTCGTCGGCCGGGCGCTGCGGCTGATCCAGGACGACCCGGCGCACCCCTGGACGGTGGCGGAACTCGCCGCGAAGGCCGGGGTGTCCCGGGCAGCGCTCGCCCGCCGCTTCACCGAGCTGGTGGGCCGGCCCCCGATGGCCCACCTCACCGGCTGGCGGCTCGCCCTGGCCGCCGACCGCCTCCGCGACACCGACGACACCATCGCGGTGATCGCCCGCCAGGTCGGCTACGGGAGCGCGTTCGCCCTCTCCAACGCCTTCAAACGCGAATACGGAGTCAGCCCACAGGAACACCGGACGCGGGTGGGGTAGCGGTGGACACTCCTGTGCGCACTTCCGGCTATGCCGAGCGGCCGTCGCTGCTGGCCGGTGCGGTGGTGTGGACGAACCTCCCGGCCGCCTCCGGTGCCGGGCCCGTGCTGCCCGACGGGTGCATGGACCTGCTGTGGAGTGAAGGGCGGCTGCTCGTCGCCGGACCCGACACACGCGCGTACGCCATCGAGGGGCCGCCCTCGCGCTGGGCCGGCGTCCGCTTCTGCCCGGGCACCGCGCCCGGCTTCCTCGGCGTGCCCGCCCACGAACTGCGCGACCGGCGCGTCGATCTCGCCGACCTGTGGCCCGCCCCGGTGGTCCGGCGGCTGCGCGGACGGATCGACGCGGCGGACGACCCCGCGACCGCGCTGGAAGCGGTGGCCCTGGAGCGCGCGGCCGAGGCGGGCCCGCCCGACCCGCTGCTGGGACGGATCGTGGCGGCCCTCGACGCGGGCCGTCCGGTCGCCGCGACGGCCGACGAACTCGGCCTGGGAGTACGCCAGTTGCACCGCCGTTCGCTCACCGCCTTCGGCTACGGCGCCAAGACGCTGGCCCGTGTGCTGCGGCTGCAACGGGCCCTTGCGCTGGCCCGGGCCGGCGTGCCCCACGCGCAGACGGCGATCCGCGCGGGCTTCGCCGACCAGGCCCATCTGGCGCGGGACGTACGGGAGTTGGCGGGCATGCCGCTGGGGGAGCTACTGGGCGGCGACCGCCGGTAGCGGTGCGAACAGATCGACGCCGTTGCCGTCGGGGTCGTGCACGACCGCGTACCGCATCCCCCAGAAGGCGTCCCACGGCTCGAGCTCACCGTGGTACCCGGCGCCCACCAGGTCCTCGTACACGGCGTCCACGTCGGCGGGCGAGTCGCACCGGAACGCCGGCGAGACGCGGCCGCCCCCGGCCGGGGGTTGCCATCCCGCGTAGAAGGAACGGACGGTCTGCTCGGTGTCCAGCGCGAGGACGAGCCCGCCGGGCAGCTCGGCCTCGACGTGCGGCTCCTCCTCGGCACCCTCCGGGAAGACGAGTCCGAGGCGACGGTAGAAGGCGAGGGAGGCGGCCAGGTCGGAGGCCACCACGCCGATCACTGCGAATCGTGGAGTCATGCCGTCACGGTAGGCGGGGCGGCGGTGCCCGGTCTTGAACGAATCGGACGCGATGGCGCCCGCGGCCCGGTGGTGTGACCACATGGGCGGACGCCCCCCGAAAACCGCAGCCTGACCAACCTGACGTCATCTTGATCTCCCACGCGTCACAGCCCTGACGCGACGGCTCGGTCCGCGCCCCACGCGTCATCCCTTGCGCCAGGGCGAACAGCAACAGCCCGCAGCCCGCGACCAGGATCCGGCCGGGACGGGACGCCTGCGCGAGCCCCGCCGGGCCGGTGCCCGCGACCAGGCCGCCGGCCAGGGCGATGCCGAGCGCGGCGCCGAACTGGCGGGCGGTGGAGGTGATCGCCCCCGCCACAGGCCCGGCTCGGCGGCAGCCCGCTCACCGCGGTGTTGGTGACGGGGGCGTTGGCGACCCGAAACCGACGCCGATGAGCGCGCCGGATGACGCGCTTGACCAGCGGAAGCGCCGCCCGCAGCCGTTTATTGTAGCCGGACTGCCGGGGCAGATACGGGAACATGTCGGCCAGGTGCCTGCGAGCGAAGCGTAGCCACCGGGCCTCGGAGCGGTGGCCCAGCAGGGCCTGGGCGACCGCCAGGCAGACCAGTTCGGAGTCGCTGAGCAACGGCGGGCGCCCCAACCACCGTGTTCCTCCGATCTCGTCGTCGATCTTCACGTAGAGTGCGGTCAAGAGGGTCTCGAGGTCTGTCGTCACAAACAGATCAACGAGACCCTCGGTCTTTCCCCAGGCCCGACATGGGACTTACTCGTCTAGAAGACTCATGAAGATCTTGGTGAAGGGTTGCCCGGCCGTGGGCCGGGCGGCCCTTCTTGCTTATGCGGTGGCCGGGGTGAGGTGCCAGCTG
>NZ_JBEYZY010000034.1:0-74223 GCF_040646295.1 Streptomyces sp. NPDC046197
GTCACCTGTCTCAACGGGCACGTCCACCAGCTCTTCACCAAGACAGAGGGCAACATCACCTTCCACTCCGCCACCACCACCGCCTACCCCCTGCCGAAGCCGGGCCGCGCCCCCGCCCCCACCCCGCAGGTCATCCCTGCCCGGCAGCTCAAAGAGGCACTCGGCATCCGCAGCGTCGGCTACCGCCAAGGCGACCGCGAACTGGCCATCAAGGATCAGAGGCTGGCATGAGCACCGGGACACTCCTCGCCCCGGCCCTGCGGCCGCCACAGCGGCCGCTGTCGCCGGGAGCGGATTCGTCCACGCCCAGCTCTATGTCGACGAGTACCGCTTCATCCACCTCGTCGGCCCGCTGTTCCTGCTCCAGGCGAGCGTCTCCTTCGCGGTCGCCGCTCTGCTGCTGATCGGGATGCCGCCGCTGCTGAGGGTCGCGGCGGCCGGTACGGCGCTGGGCGCCCTCGGCGGCTTCGCCGCCTCGCGCACGGTGGGCGTGTCCGGATTCACCGAAAGCGGTCTGCAGCCCGCGCCGCAGGCCCTGCTGAGTCTCGTGGCCGAAACGGGCACACTGCTGCTCCTCGCCGTCTGGCAGGCGGCCGAGATCAGGCGACGCCGCACCGCCCGAACGGCCGCCGCACGGCCCGGCCGGGGCCGAGCAGGCGTCGGCACATCGGCCGAAGCCGCGCAGCCGGCCGCCGCTCCATGGCCGCCCGCGCGGACCCGCCCTCCGGGAATCCCCCCTCACCCCTCGGCGCGGCGCAACTCCCGGTTGCGTTGCCACAGTTCTGGTCGTGGGTCGTCCATGTACCAGGCACGCAGGAAGAGTTCCAGGAAGGCGCTCTCCGTCTCGTCGTGACCGCGGCGGTACAGCTCCGGGTCCGACTCGACCCATGCCGCAACCGGCCGCCGGCCCGTCGCCTCCTCGGCCACGGCCACCCGGTAGATGCCGCGGCCGGTTCCGCTCCGGTGCAGCATCAGTCGGTCGCCCTCCAGGTACGCCTCCCATTTCTCGTCCATGCTCAGCGACCGCACTCCGTGCCGGACCCGCTGCCACTGCCCCGGGGTCCACACCAGCTCCGGTACGGCAATCGGCTCGGGGCGGCGCAGCGGCGTCAGCTCGCGACGCAACCCGGCACGGCCGAGGTCCTGGCCGAGCTCGCCCTCCGCGACCCACTCCGGGAGCGCCTCGCAGGCAGCCCGCCATACGGCGGGCATTCCCGCCGTGCCCACCCGGGCAGCGACGATCCCGCCGACGATCGCGCAGGTGGTGTCCACGTCCCCGCCCACCGACGCGCACGCCCACAGCGCCTCCGCGAAGTCCTCCAGGTGCCGGGCCGCGCACCACAGGGCGAACGGCACCGTGTCCGCCGCACTCACCCGCCGCCCGTTGCCCAACCGGTGCGCCGCATACTCGGCGTGGGGCTGACCGAGCAGTTCCCGCGCCTCGGCCACGCCCGACCGCACCCGCCCCGCCGGTGTCAGCTTCTCCACCGTTGCCGGCAACTGGGCTCCGGTCACCGGCCGGACACGCCCGCGGGCAGCGCACGCGGCGGCCACCGCCACCGCCACCGCACCGGCCACCGCCTCCGGATGGGTGTGCGTCACTCGCGCCGACCGGCCGGCCTGCACGGCCGTCTCGGTCAGGTCCACGGCGAACCAGGCCCCCAGCGGCGCCACGCGCATCGCGGCCCCATTGCCCCATGACCCCTGTCCGTCGAACAGCCCCGCGGCCAGTTCCTGCCACCTTCCGCCCTCGCGGATCAGGCGCAGCAGCCGGTTCGTCGCCGGACCGTAGCCGCGGTCGAAGTCGTGCCTGCGCGCGAAGCCCTGCGCCAGTTCGTACTGGTCCACGCTGCCGCGTCGGCGCAGCACCTCGAAGACCGAGCAGGCCATTTCCGTGTCGTCCGTCCACGGCCACTGCGCGGCGGGCAACCGCCGCTCACGCAGGCCAGGAAGGTTGTCCGGTACGAAGAACTGGGCGCCGAAGGAGTCACCCACCGTCAAGCCGCGCAGGGCATCGCGGGCGGCGGAGCGGTGATCGAAGGAGCGGATGGCGGACGGGTCGAGGAAAGTGCCGAGGGAGAAGTCGAGGGAGGAGTCGAGGGAGGAGTCGAGGGAGGAGTCGAGGGAGGAGTCGAGGGAGGAGTCGAGGGAGGAGTCGAGGGAGAAAGGCTCGGCGGACATCCCGAACATCCTGCCAAGCCCCCTTCACGGACCGCCACAGCAATTACCGGCACCGCGCAGCAGTCGCCCTGGCCGGCACTCGGCCCAGCGGCGGTGGTGCCTCCGGCTCCGACGCCCGGGCGCATGCGGCCGACCGGAAAACGCTTGGACTCCGCGGGCGCCGCCGCGCGACACTGCGGTTCCTGGTCGGTCCCCTCGTACTCGACGAACACCTCGCCAGAGCCGCGTGGGGGCTCCGCCGTCATGCCCTCCCGCCACGGCGCTTGCCGGGCGAGGGCGGCTCACTCGAACCGACGCTCCGCACGGCCGGTGGAACACCGGCTTCTCCGCGCGGAAGCAGGCGTCGGCCGCCGTACACGACACGGGGGTGGAATGGGATCGTTCGGATCGCGCGAGGGTGCGCCGGGTAGGGGCTCGGTGCTCCTCGCACTGCGTTACTACGGGCGGGAGTTGGCCCGCCTCCGGCGACTCACGGTGCCCGCGATGCTGCTGCCCGCCCTGGGCAACATCGGCATCAACTACATCGCTCCGCTGGTCGTCGCAAAGCTCGTGGGCCGCATTGCCGGCGATGCCGGTGTCTCCGTCGGCTCCGCGCTGCCCTATGTCCTCGGCTTCGCGTGCGTCCTGCTGCTCGCGGAGGCGCTGTGGCGCATCGGCCTGCACTGCCTGAACCGTCTCGACGCCCTCGGCATCGAGCGCCTGTATGTGATCGGCATGGACGAGTTGTTCGCCAAGGACGCCGCGTTCTTCCACGACAACTTCGCCGGGTCGCTGACCAAGCGAGTCCTGAGTTTCGCCTCCCGCTTCGAGGAGTTCGTCGACACGCTGACGTTCTCGGTGGTGGGCAGCGTGGTGCCGCTGGTGTTCGGATCGGTGGTGCTGTGGCGCTACCAACCGCTGCTCGTCGTCGGGCTCCTGGCGATGATCGCGTCGACGGCGCTGTGCGTGGCACCCCTCATCCGCCGCCGCCAAGCCCTCGTCGACCAGCGGGAGGAGGCCATCGCCCGGGTGTCCGGCCACGTCGCCGACAGCCTGACGAACATGGACACGGTCCGCGCGTTCGCCGCCGAGAGGCTCGAGGCCGCGGAGCACCGGTCGCGCGTCGCACAGTCGCGGCGGCTCATGCTGCGGTCGTGGGACTACGGCAACCTGCGCATCGACACGCTGGTCGCACCGATGTCCGTACTGACCAACGCGCTGGGCCTGCTGCTCGCGGTCACGCTCGGCGGTGGCAGCCACGGCGTGGAGGCGGTCGTGGTCGCCTTCACGTACTACACCAACGCGACACGGATCATGTTCGAGTTCAACCAGATCTACCGCCGCCTGGAGAGCTCCATGACGGAGGCCGCGCAGTTCACCGACCTGCTGCTGACGCCGCCCACCGTGCTCGACCCGGCGTCGCCGGAGCCGCTGCGGCCGACGGCCGCCGACATCCGCTTCGAGAAGGTGACCTTCGCCCACGCCGGTGCCAAGCGCCTCTTCGAGGGCCTGGAACTGGCCGTGCCCAGTGGGACGAAGATCGGTCTGGTCGGCCGGTCCGGCGGCGGCAAGACCACGCTCACCCGGCTGCTGCTGCGGATGACCGACATCGACGGCGGTCGGATCCTGATCGGGGGGCAGGACATCAGCCGGGTGCGCCAGGCCGACCTGCGCAGCCTGATCGCCTACGTACCGCAGGACCCGGCGATGTTCCACCGCACGCTGCGGGACAACATCGCGTTCGCCCGGCCGGACGCCACCGACGCCGAGATCCGCCGCGCCGCCGAGGCGGCCCATGTCACGGAGTTCGCCGACACACTGCCGGACGGCTTCGACACCATGGTGGGCGAGCGTGGAGTCAAGCTGTCCGGGGGACAGCGGCAGCGGGTCGCCCTGGCCAGGGCGATCCTGCGTGACGCGCCGATCCTGCTGCTCGACGAGGCGACCAGCGCCCTGGACTCCGAGAGCGAGATCCTCGTCCAGGAAGCGCTGTGGCAGCTCATGGACGGCCGCACGGCGCTCGTGGTGGCGCACCGGCTGAGCACCGTCGCCAGGATGGACCGGCTCGTCGTCCTTGACCGCGGACGGATCGTCGAGCAGGGCACGCACCAGGAACTGCTCGCTTCGGACGGCGCCTACGCCAAGCTGTGGCAGCACCAGTCGGGGGGCTTCCTCGACGACACACCGGCAGCGGCCGACCTGCACTGACGCGGGCCCGCTGTCGCGCCTGGTGACGACCGGGCCGTGCTCGCGCCCCGTAAGCAGCAACGCCTGGCCCCGCGCCGGTCGTCCCCCGGCCGTATGACCCGGCACCACCTGGGAGGACCCTTCCCGCATGCGGTGGCCCCGGCGCGAGGTGACGCTGGGGACATGGCCGCTGTGATCGTGTACCCACCCGCCGAGGACGGAGGGCGGCGAGTCCGGGTGGGCGAGCAGTTCCTCGGCATGGCCTACGGGCTGCTGGACGTCGCCGACTTCCTGCGCCGGGCCGGGTTCGGCGAAGCCGACGAGGCGTACGTGCGGGCGTACGGCGGGATCGAGTGGCGGGGCGGTGGCCCGGACGTCTGGGTGCACTGACACCGCCCGGCCGGGGCCCGGGGCCGCTGCGGGAGGATGTGCCCATGACCCACCCTTCGGAACTCGTCTCCCGCCTCGGCCTCGAACCACACGTCGAGGGCGGGTGGTTCAGGGAAACCTGGCGGACGGCCGCCGAGGCCGTGCCCGCCGGCTACGACGGCAGCCGGCCCTACGCGACCGGCATCTACTTCCTGCTGCACCCCGGGGAGGTGTCCCGTTGGCACCGGGTCCGCTCCGACGAAATGTGGCTGTGGCACGGGGAGGGACCCCTTCGCCTGCGGCTGGGCGGCAGTGGCTCCACCCCCGACGAGACGGCCGCCGGGACGGTCACGCTCGGCGGCGACGTGGCACACGGCGAGGTGCCCCAGTTCGTGGTCCCCGCAACGGTCTGGCAGACCGCCGAGCCCGTCGGCGACCGGCCCGTGCTCGTCACCTGCGTCGTCGCCCCCGGCTTCGACGTGCGCGACTTCGAGATGCCCTGACCGGCGCGGGCGTCGAGGCGGTGACCGTCCGGGCGAACGTCTCAGGGGGCCCAGCGGGTCCGGAGCTCGTCGACGTCCAGACCACGGTCGACGCCGTGCGGAACGACCTTCTGCCCGGGCTCCGGTTCCAGGCGCTCGCCGTCGAGCCGGACCTCGACCTGGTCCGGCTCGAATGACACCAGGCGACCGATCCGGTCGGCCTCCCGGTAGGCATCGCGGTACGACCAGGCGGCACGGCGTGCCTCGCCGATGTCGTAGTAGTCGCCCAGACCCATGTACGGGCAGAAGGTCCGGCCTTCAACGGGTCACAGCCGAGTCTCGTCGGTGTCGGCCCGCGGGACGTACCAACGCGGCGCGAATCCGGACTCGAAGAGCACCAGGGGGCGCGCGGAGCGGGCCACCACGGTGTCGCCGTGGCGGACTTCGATGGTCCGTGAGGTGGTGCGGATGTCGATGCGGTGGTAGGGGTCCGCGGCGTGCCCCTGGATGCGCTCGCCCTCCTCGTAGAAGGCGTCCATCGCGCGCCACGCGAACGCGATACGGCCTTGGAGTGCACAGGCGTGTGCGGGAAGCGCGGTGAACTCCCAGGCGGCGCGTTCCGTGGCGCGGTCGCCGGCCCGCACCGCGTACCAGGCGGTGTCACCCAGGTCCTTGTGGTGCGTGACCTTGCCGCGGCCGACCAGACACCGCGGCTCGAGGTCTTGGCGCGGGAAGTGGGCGACGGGGGTAGCGGCCCGGCTCGTGCAGCAGCATTCCTTCCAGACCACCTGACCTGTCAATACCACTTCAGCGGTCGGCCCCCGCACCTCCGTCTGACTTATGAGATGAATGCTCGTCATGTGAGAAAAGCCCTGGCTGTCCAATACATCCGCCCAAGTCCTCCGTATAGAAGTTATGACGTCCGATGCGAGGCTCACCTCAAGGGCACCGGAAAGTGGTACCCACAAAGGCCGGCCGGGGGGCTCACCCGGCGTCCGGGAGGCACCGGCGGCCGGTGCGGGACCTCCCCCGACTGACGCGCACCCCGATATGGAGCGCGCTCTGGCGGAAGTACTGGCCGAGGTCGTACATACCGAGGAGGTGCCGGTCGACAGTCACTTCTTCGACGACCTCGGCGCAGATTCCCTCGTGATGGCGCACTTCTGCGCGCGGCTGCGCAAGAGGGCCGATCTGCCTTCGGTGTCGATGAAGGACGTATACCAGCACCCCACGATCAGCGGGCTGGCCGCAGCCGTCCCGGACACCGAGTCCCCGGCCCCGCCCCCGGCCGCCCAGCACCCCGTGGTCCAGCTCCCCACGGACCAGGAGTCGCAGGCCCGGCAACCGACGCCCGACGCCATGGCGGGCATGACCCACTACGTTCTGTGCGGAGTCCTGCAGGTCCTCGCCTTCCTCGGCTACACCTACCTGGTGGCGCTGGCCAGCGCCACGGGATACGAGTGGATCTCCAACGGGTCGAACGTGCTGGATGTGTACCTGAGGTCGGTCCTGTTCGGCGCCGCCGGCTTCGTGGGGCTGTGCGCCCTGCCCGTCATCGTGAAGTGGGCGCTGGTCGGCCGGTGGAAGCCGCGGCAGATCCGCATATGGTCCCTGGGGTACGTCCGCTTCTGGGTGGTCCGGACCCTGATCCGTACCGATCCGCTGGTCCTCTTCGTCGGTTCGCCGCTGTATGTGCTCTACCTGCGGGCGCTCGGCGCCAGGATCGGGCGCGGTACCGTGCTCCTCTCCCGCAATGTCCCCGTGTGCACCGACCTGCTCACCATCGGTGAGAGCACGGTCATCCGGAAGGACTCGTTCTTCTCCTGTTACCGGGCGCACCACGGTGTCATCGAGCCGGGCCCGGTCAGCATCGGAAGATCGGCGCTGATCAGCGAGGCCACGGTGATCGACATCGGGACCGCGCTGGGCGACGGTTCCCAGCTGGGGCACGCCTCCTCGCTGCACAGCGGACAGCAGGTGCCCGACGGTGAGCGCTGGCACGGGTCCCCGGCGGAGCGGACCGAGGTGGACTTCCAGGTGGTGGGCGAGATGCCGCACGCCACGGTGCGCAGAGCCGTGCACAGCGTCATGCAGCTGGTTGTCACGCTGTTCGCCTACGTGCCGATCATGATCGGTGGCGTGGTCATGCTCCTGGTCGGGGTCCCGCAACTGCAAACGATCATGCAGCCGGGCCCCGCGGTCCTGGCCAGCGGGACGTTCTACCGGCAGGCCGCCATTGCCGCCGCCGTGCTGGTCTTCTGCGGTGTCCCGATCGGCCTGCTGCTCCTCAGCATCCTGCCCCGCCTGCTCGCCCATGCGCTCGTGCCGGACCGTGACTACCCGTTGTACGGATGGCGCTACTCGATACACCGGGCAGTTTTCCGGCTGACCAACAGGCGGATCCTCACCCGTCTGTTCGGTGACAGCTCCTGCATCGTCCACTACTTGCGTGCCATCGGCTACCAGTTCTTCCACATCGAGCAGACGGGGTCGAACTTCGGCACGGAGGTGCGGCACGAAACCCCCTTCCTGAGTTCCGTCGGCAGCGGCACGATGGTCGCCGACGGCCTGTCGATCGTGAATGCCGACTTCTCCAGTACCGCGTTCCGGGTGTCCCGCGCATCGATCGGGGCGCACAGCTTCCTGGGAAACCGGATCGCCTTCCCGGCGCGGGCGCGCACCGGTGACAACTGCCTTCTGGCGACGAAGGTCATGGTGCCGATCGACGGCGAGATCCGGGAAGGCGTGGGGTTGCTCGGCTCTCCCAGTTTCGAGATCCCGCGTTCGGTGCTGCGCGACAGCCGATTCGACCGGTTGCGCAGCGGCGAGGAGCTCCGGCGCGGCCTCGCGGCGAAGAACAAGCACAACGCGGCCACCATGGGGTGGTACCTGCTGTCGCGGTGGATCTACGTTCTCGGTGCCGCTCTGCTCGCCGCCGGGGCGGGGGATTTGTACGCCGGGCTCGGCGCCCCGGCCGTTGGCCTGGCCGACGTTCTCGTTCTGGTCTACACCCCGGTCTACTTCGTCCTGGTCGAGCGTTGCGTCACGGCGGCGCGCCCTCCGGGAGCCCTGTACTGCTCGATCTACGACCCCCGGTTCTGGTGGCGTGAGCGCTACTGGAAGGTGCCCTCGGAGACCTATCTGCGGATTTTCAACGGCACCCCCTTCAAGAACGTCATCTGGCGGCTCCTGGGCGTCCGGATCGGAAGCAGGGTCTTCGACGACGGCTGCTACGTGACCGAGCGGACGATGGCGGCCATCGGCGACGCCTGCACGCTCAACGCGGGAAGCGTCATCCAGTGCCACTCGCAGGAGGACGGCACGTTCAAGTCCGACCACACCACGCTGGGCAACGGCTGCACGCTCGGAGTCGGGGCGTTCGTCCACTACGGCGTGGTGGTCGGTGACGGCGCGGAGCTCGCCCCGGACTCCTTCCTCATGAAGGGCGAGGTGGTCCCCCAGCGCTCCCGGTGGGGCGGGAATCCGGCCCGTGACCTGGCTCGGGACCACGAGGACGCGGGAAGGTGCAGCCGATGACCGTCGCACCCGGCCGCCGTACGCTCCGGCCCGAGGACCCCGAGGACCAGGACTTCTGGCGGTCCGTGCTCGGCGAGGGCGGGATCACCGCCATTCCGCGCTGGTCCGCCGCGCCGGTGCCGGGCGTTGCCGAGCACGAGACGATGATCCCCGACAGGGTCATGGCCGCGGTGCACCGGCTGGCCGATGACCTGGCCGTGCCGATCGGCACGGTCCTGCTGGCGGCGCATGCCAAAGTGCTGGCGGCGTTGTCCGGCGAGCGCGAGGTCACGACCGGCTACCTCGCCGAGCCCGGTCGGCGGCCGCTGCCGTGCAGGCTGACGACTGGGCCCCCGTCGTGGGCGGCACTCGTACGAGAGGCCAGGCGTGCCGAAGCGGACCTGCTGGCGCACCGGCACTTCCCGGTCGAGAACCTCGAACGTGAGGTGGGCCTGCCCGGACCGTTGAGCGAGGCCTCCTTCGATCCGCTCCCTGCCGACCACCGGGGCAGGGCCGTGCGAGGTGACGATCTCCCCGCCGGGACCGTGCTGCAGCTCGCGTGGACATGGCACGACGGCGGCGCCGTCCTGCGCTTGCGGTACCGCCGCGATGCGCTGGACGCCCCGTACGCCGCACGCGTCGCCGGGTACCACCTGACCGCCCTGACCTCGATGGCCGCCCATCCGGACGCCCGCCACGGGTCGCAGAGCCTGCTGTCCGCCCAGGAGATCCGCTTCCAGCTGGACGGGCTCGCCGGTTCCCGGCGCGAGCTCCCGCAGTGCTGTGTCCACACCCTGTTCGAGCAGCGCGTCCAGGACGAACCGAACGCCGTGGCCGTCGTGCACGGGGCCCGGCGGTGGACGTACGCGGAGCTCAACGAGCGTGCCAACTGCGTGGCGCGGGCTCTGCTCAGGCGTGGGGCCGGCCGGGAGGACGTCATCGCGGTGGTGACGGAGCGCGACCCGGACTGGGCGGCCGCCGTCCTCGGCGTCTTCAAGGCAGGATGCGTCTACCTGCCCATCGAGCCGCACTTCCCCGCCGAACGCATCGCGAACACGCTCTCCCGCGCCGGGTCCCTGCTGGTACTGACCGAGCCCGGCAGCACCAGCAACCTCTCCCCCGCCGTCGGCACGTTGCCCGTCGTACGGACCCTGCTGATCGACACGGCGTACGCGGAGGCGGACACGGCCGCCGACCTCGGCCTCGGCGTGTCCCTGGACCAGCTGGCCTACATCTACTTCACCTCCGGCTCCACCGGACAGCCGAAGGGCGCGATGTGCGAGCACGCGGGGATGCTCAACCACATCCATGCCAAGATCGACGACCTGCGGATCGGCAGCGGCGAGGTCGTCGCCCAGACCGCGCCCCAGTGCTTCGACATCTCCCTGTGGCAGCTGCTGGCGGCGCTGCTGGTGGGCGGGCGGACCCTGCTGGTCCCTCAAGAGGTGATCCTGGACGTCCCCCGCTATCTCGACACCATCGCCGAGGGCCGGGTCGGCGTCCTGCAGGCCGTGCCCTCCTACCTCGACGCCGTGGTCTCCGTCCTTGAGCGGTTCCCGCGCCGGCTGCCCGACCTGCACTGTGTGTCGGTCACGGGCGAGGCCCTGAAGAAGGACCTCGTGGAGCGCTGGTTCTCCGTCCAGCCCGGGATCAGGCTGGTCAACGCCTATGGGCTCACGGAGACCTCGGACGACACCAACCACGAGGTCATGGACCGCATTCCGGACGGCGAGCGGATCCCGCTCGGCCGCCCCATCCACAACGTGCAGGTCCGCGTCGTCGACGAGAACCTGTCGCCGGTCCCGCTCGGCGCCCCCGGCGAGATCGTCTTCTGCGGAGTCTGCGTCGGCCGCGGCTACGTCAACGATCCCGAGCGCACGCGCCAGTCCTTCACCGGCGACCCCTACGGCACCGGCGAGCGGCTCTACCGAGGCGGCGACTACGGCCGCTGGCTGCCCGGGGGCAAGCTGGACTTCCTCGGCCGCCGGGACAGCCAGGTCAAGGTCCGCGGCTTCCGCATCGAAATCGAGGAGGTCGAAAGCGCCCTGCTCAAAGTGCCCGGCGTGCACGCCGGCGCGGTCGCGGTCACCCAGGGCGACCGGGGCGGCCGCCTGGTGGCCTTCTGCTGCGGTGATTTCCCGCTCCCGGACGGCGAGATGCGGGACGAACTGGGCCGGTGGCTGCCCGCCTACATGGTCCCCTCGGCCTTCCACTGGCGCCATGACCTCCCCCTGACCGCCAACGGCAAGGTCGATCGCAGGGCGCTGAACGCGCTCGCGGCGGACCTCGACGGCACTGTTTCCCGCAGCACCGACGAGGCGACGGACACAGGGTCCGACGCATCACCGCGTACACCGACCGAGGAGCGGCTGGCCGCCGCCTGGGCCGCGGTGCTCGGCATCCCCCGGCACCGGGTCGGCCGGCACGACCACTTCTTCGACGACGGCGGCACCTCACTGACAGCGGTCCAGCTCGCCATCCGCCTCGACCGCACGGTGTCCCTGAAGGACCTCACCCGACATCCGGTCCTCGCCGACCTGGCCCGCCTGCTCGACGCCAGGGTCGCACCGTCCCGGACCGTTTCGTGAACCGCTACCGGAGGCAATGCGCGATGTCGTCCTCATCCACCGCACGACCACTCGAGCCGGACCTGCGGATCGGCCACCTGCCGATACTGACGACCGGCCCGGCCGACGATCCGTCCTGCTGGGCGGCCGAACACCGGGACACGCTCCGGAGCCTGGTGACCGAGCACGGCGCGGTGCTGGTGCGCGGTCTTGGGCTGGACGACCTGTCCAAGGCCACCTCGGTCCTGACACGGCTGGCGAGCAGCCTGATGGACGAAAGGGAGGCGTTCGCCGCACGACGCGCCTACGGCAACGGCGTGTACTCGTCGTCGAAGTGGCCGCCCAACCAGCAGATGTGCATGCACCACGAACTCAGCTACGCCCTCCGGTTCCCGGCCATGCTGCAGTTCGTGTGCCTGAGCGCTCCCACCAGCGGTGGTGCGACCGCCCTCGCCGACTCGCCGACCGTGCTCGATGCCCTGCCCGACGCGCTCGTCGAGCGGTTCGAGCACGAAGGATGGCTGCTCACCCGTAACTACAACGAAGACATCGGCGCCTCCTGGGCCGAGGCGTTCGGCACCGAGGACCGAGCGGCCGTCGAGGACTACTGCCGCACCACCGCGATCGAGTTCGCCTGGCAGCCCGACGGCGGGCTGCGTACCACGCAGCACCGCAGCGCCGTGATCCATCACCCCGTCACGGGGCGGCGCTGCTGGTTCAACCAGATCGCGTTCCTCAGCGAATGGACGCTGGATCCGGAGATACGGGAGTACCTGGTGGATCTCTACGGCGGCGACGGACTGCCGTTCAACACCCGTTACGGGAACGGCGATGCGATGTCCCCGGACACCGTCGACCTGATCAACAAGGTCTACCAGGCCCACACCGTGCGCGAACCATGGCGCAACGGCGACCTCCTGCTCGTCGACAACGTGCGCACCGCCCACAGCAGAGAGGCCTACGAGGGACCGCGCGACGTCGTCGCGGCCCTGGCCGACGCGGTGCGACTGGCCGACTGCTCGCCGACCGTGGAGGTGATCCCATCATGACCACCACCTACTCCCCCGCGCCCCGGCTCACCGCGTCCGGGCCGCTGCGGGTGCCGCCCTTCGCCGTCGTCTCCGGCGCGCAGGTGCAGCGTGTGCTGCAAGGCCGCGAACAGCGCATCGTGGAGCTGGTCGAGGCCGCCTACCGGCTGCACGCCGAAGGGGGTTCGGTGAACCCGCCCTCCTATTTCCTGCGGTTCGACGACCGCCCGTCCTCCCGGATCATCGCGCTGCCCGCGTCCATCGGCGGCGAGACACCGGTCGACGGCCTCAAGTGGATTTCCAGCTTCCCGCACAACGTCACGGCCGGGATCCCTCGGGCATCGGCGGTGCTCATACTCAACGACCACGACACCGGCTACCCGTTCGCGTGCCTCGAGAGCTCCATCATCAGCGCTTCCCGTACGGCGGCGCTGGCCGCGCTGGCGGCCGACCGGCTCAGCCGTCACCGGCCGCGCCCCACCCGCATCGGTTTCGTCGGCACAGGGCTGATCGCCCGTTACATTCACACGTTCCTGGCCGGCACCGGCTGGTCGTTCGAGCATGTCGGCGTGTTCGACCTGTCCCACGCCAACGCGGCAGCTTTCCGATGCTGCCTGGAACAGTCCGGGGCCGTCGGGCAGATCACCGTGCACGACAACGCCGAGCAGGTGATCCGCCTCAGTGACCTGGTGGTCTTCGCCACCGTCGCACCCCGACCCCACATCCACGACCCGGCGTGGTTCGCCCACGGCCCACTCGTACTCCATGTGTCGCTGCGCGACCTGGCGCCCGCGGTTCTGCTCGCGTCGGCCAACATCGTCGACGACGTCGAACACTGCCTGCGAGCCGAGACATCACCGCATCTGACCGAGCAGCTCACCGGCAACCGCCAGTTCCTCGACGGCACCCTGGAGGACGTCCTGGCCGGGCGCGTCACACCGCCACCGGACCGTCCCGTGGTCTTCTCGCCCTTCGGCCTGGGAGTACTCGACCTGGCCCTCGGCAAGTACGTCTACGACCAGGTCGCCGGGTCCGGAGAGCTGCACGTCGTCCCGGACTTCTTCCACGAGCTGAACCGCTACGGATGAGCGGCCGCCGGCACAACCGGCGCCGAGCGGCTCTTCAACCCACGGAGGCCATCGTGCCAGTCATATCCGAGCCCTACAGCTTCAACGAGGAGGACCTCTACGTCGACCTGCAGTCGATCTTCGGTTCTCCGCTGTTCCTGAAGTGTGAGGGCTTCAACTTCGCCGGCTCGATCAAGCTGAAGCCGGCGACGGAGATGGTCGAGGCCGCGGAGCGGACCGGCGTCATCACGCCCGACTCGGTCCTGGTGGAGTCCTCGTCGGGCAACATGGGCGTGGCTCTCAGCGTGATAGCGGCCAGCAAGGGCTACCAGTTCCTGTGTGTGACGGACTCGCGCTGCAACCTGTCGACGCGGTTGTTGATGGAGGCGCTCGGCGCCCGGGTCCACGTCGTCACCGAGCCCAGCCCCGACGGCGGTTTCCTCGGCGCTCGTCTCGACTACGTCCGCACGCGGTGCGTGGCGGACGAGCGGTACGTCTGGCTGAGCCAGTACACCAACGCGAACAACTGGAAGGCGCACTACCACAGGACGGCACCGGCGATCGCACGCTGGTTCCCGCAACTTGACGTCCTGTTCGTCGGCGCGGGCACCGCCGGAACGCTCATGGGCTGCGCCCGCTGGTTCAGGCACTGGCACCGGCATGTGCGGATCGTCGCGGTCGACACCGTCGGCTCGGTGACCTTCGGCGGGCCGCCCGGACGCCGGATGCTTCCCGGGCTGGGCATGAGCATACGACCGCCACTGCTCGACACCTCGTACGTGGACGAGGCCATTGAGGTCGAGGAGGCCGACACCATCCGGGCCTGCCATCGCCTGGCACGGCACGGTTTCCTCTTCGGCGGCTCCACGGGCACCGTGGTCAGCGGGGCGATCGATTGGCTGACCCAGCGCCACACACAGGCCCTCACCGCGGTGGCCATCGCCCCGGACCTCGGCGAGCGCTATCTCGACACCGTTTACCAAGCCAACTGGATACAGGATCTCTACGGCGACGACGTCCTGGGCTCCGACGCGCAGGCCCGTTCCGGTCCTCGTGACGTCCGGCCGGCACCGTCGGCGCAGTCCCCCGCACCCGGGCGCCGCAGTCCCTGTTGAACGGATGACGGGTTGGACGGTCGAACGGCGTGCTCTTGCGACTGCCACGGCCTGCTAACGTCCCGGCGCGGCCGGCACCAGCGGTCCGGACCGTGCCACCGCGACCGCCGTCAGCACCAGGCCGGCGCGCACCACGAAGCGCCCGTCGAACCGGGTCGGCGCCGTCCCGGCGATCGCGGGCTCGAGCAGACGCCCGTGAAAGGTCCCGTCGGACGAGTCCACGGTGACGGACACATCGGTGAAGTCGAGCCACTTGAAGGTGAGCGGGAACCACGCCTTGTACATGCTCTCCTTGGCGCTGAACAGGACCCTGCCCCAGTGGACACTGCCCCGGGGCAGGGCATCGAGAGCCGCCAGCTCGGCCCGGCTGGCGATCTCACCCAGGACATCGTCCGGCAATCGCTCGTGCGGCTCGCCGTCGATGCCGACGGCCGCCAGGTCCCGCTCCGGCGCCACGGCCGCGGCGCAGTAGCCGGGGCAGTGCGTGATGCTGCCGACGACCCCTTGCGGCCACACAGGTTCGCGATGCGCTCCGATCGGAATCGCGACGGCCGGTCGCCCCAGTGCTCGCAGTGCGCGCCGGGCACAGATCCGGCCCGCGGCGAACTCCCGCTTCCTCGGCTCCGCCACCCGCCCCAGCGCCGCGGCCTCCTCCGGCAGGAGCTGAACCTCGCAGTCGTGCCCGACGATCTGCGCGGCCCGCGCGACGGCCGGCAGCAGCTCGGCGATCGACACCTCCGGTCTCGGGCACCCGCACTCGGAGCCTCGGGCCTGCCCAGGAGGGAGCGAGGGCCACGCCATAGCAGCAGTCTCGCCCACCTGTGTCTGTCGTGCACCTTCCCGTGAGCGACTGCGTACCGCGCAGAGCTGTGCCACCCGATCGCGGCGTTCCCGTCCGGCTCGGCGTCCGTCAGGTTCAGAAGGGTGCGCCGGTTTCCAGGGCGGCGAGGCTCTCCCGCGTCGCCGAGGTTCTTGGGTGCTCCGGGCCCAGGGTGCGCGTCTGCACGGCCAGGAGGTCCCGAAGCTCCGCGACTGCCTCCGGAAGCCTGCCTTGCCGGGCCAGTGTCCGGCTGAGGGCGAATCGGGCGTCGCCCGTCAGATGGTGATCACGTCCGAGCACTTGGGTCTCCGCCTCGACGATTTCACGCAACTCCGTCTCGGCCTCCGCGTGGCGCCCCTGCGCCGCCACCGCCCGTGCCAGTTCGTAGCGTGCGTCCAGGACGTTCACATGGCTGGCTCCGAGTACCCGTCTCTCCATGTCCAGCACGCTGCGCAGTTCCGCCTCCGCTTCCGCGAAGCGGCCCAGTTCCGTCATGGTTGCGGCCCGGTTGGAGCGAGCCTGGAGGGTGTAGGGGGTGCTGGGCGCCGAAGACGCGTACGCGGGTCTCGACCAGTTCCTCGTAGATCAGCGCCGCTTCCGCGTAGCGCCCCTGCTCGACGATCTGCAGGCCCAGGTTGTTGTAGGTCATCAAGGTGTACGGATGGTCAGGGCCGAGCACCCGGATCCGTGTCTGCAACAGGTCGCGGTATCCCGCTTCCGCTTCCGAGCGGCGCCCTTGCTCGCCGATGGCCCGCAGCAACCAGTGGCGCGTGGCAAGGGCCTCTGGATGATCCGGTCCCAGTACCCCGAGTTGGTCCTTCAGCACATCGCGGCAGGCCGCTTCGGCCTCAGCCAGTCGTCCCTGTTCCAGGAGCAGGTGTGCGCATTCTTGACGCGTCGCCAGGGTGGCGGGATGTTCCGGGCCCAGGGCGTCGAGCTGGCCCCTCAGAATGTCGCCCAGCTGCGTCTCCGCTTCCGCCCAGCGCCCCTGGTAGAGGGCTGCGAGGGCCTGTTGACAGCGGAGGCCGAGCACCGCCTCGTGTCCGGGACCGAGCACGTCCGCCTGGCGGAGGGCAGCGCGTGTGACTCCTTCCGGAGCCGACCATGCTCCGCTCCACCTCAGTGCCGAGCAGGTACGCACCACGGTCCACGCGACGGCGGAGAGCCCCTCGTCGTCCATTGCCGCGGGAGGCAGGGAGAGGAGCGACAGCACATGCGGAAGTAGCCGCAGCCAGGTGGGCCAGTCCTCGGGGCTGTCCTGCCGCAGGTCGTCGGCGGCGACTCGCAGGGCCCGGGCGGCGGTCGTCGTCGACCGTACGTCCAGGTGCTGGCGGCTGGAGGCCACCACCAACGGGTGCACGACGACGCCGGCGGTTCCCTCTGTCCCGGCGGGCGCGGCCAGTTCGACGAGGCCCACCGACAGCAATGCCTCCAGTCCCCTTCGCACGGACGTGTCCGTCAAGCCGAGGCTGTCGCCCAGTACCTGCAGAGACAGAAGCGCGGAAGGGACGTCCACCGCGGGCGCGTAGCAGGACAGAACCCTCAGCAGTGGCCGGGCCTGCCCCGTGTCCTGGGCCTCCAGGGCGTCCAGGGACAACTCCCAGGTGTGTGTCACCTCCGAACGGGGGTCTCCTCCGGCGCTCATCAGAAGGGGAAAGCGATCGTTGAGCGCCTCCAGATAGGCGCTGAACGTGCGCTCGGCCGCAAGGCGACCCCAGGTAGACGCCGGCCTGGTGAAGCCCCAGGGGCAGGCCGCCAAGGCGCTGGGACAGCACCTGCGCCTCTGCCGGAGCGCCGGCATGGGGAGCCAGCTCTTGGCGGACCCGGGCGCCGTCAGCGGCCTCCAGGCACGGGACCGCTTCGATGACGGCGTGCCGACCCCAGACTCCGGGGTCCACGACTCGGCTGGTGACAACGATCAGACCCGAACACGTCGCGCGAAGCCACCCGCTGCCATCTCCTACGGAAGCGTCTCCGAGAGCCAGGGCGGCGGTGTCGTCCGCGTTGTCGAAGACGAGTAACCAGCCCTGTTCCCGCTCCAGCCTGTCCCACAGAACATCGGCGGCGTTGCGGGCTCCCGCCCTGGCCTCCGCCACCTGGGCCGGCGGCGCCCCGAGGGCGAGGGCCAGCCCGAGCAGGGAACCGGTGAGCGATCTCTGCTCGGTGGCGGACACCCACCACACCTTGCGGCCCTGGTGCTCGGCACCTTCGGCCAACGCGAGGGCGAGAGTCGTCTTGCCCGTGCCGCCCAGACCGCCCAGTACCCGGAAACGGCCATCGGGTTCGCGCAGACACCTGCTCAGCAGTTCAAGCTGAGCTTCTCGTCCGTGCACCTCGCCCAGTCGACCGGTCGGCGGGCTCAGTGTCTGTGCCACGTGTGCCGTGCCGGAAGTCCCCTGCTGGGCAGCACCGGGGTCGGCCACATGGGGTGCACGCCGCGCCGTGTCCTGGGGACGTGCCGGGGTCGCTGCGCGGCGCGGGAGCCGTCGGCTGCCGAAGCTGAATGATCGCCACAGCCACACTCATGACGCCCGCGACAGTCCCCACCACGGTGAGCGCCGTCGCCAGGTCCACTCAGCCGACTATAGGGTGCGGCGCGGGTCCGGCAGCCGGGATGCCACATCCTGATCGCAACGGATCGAGGCTATGCGGAAGCCACGACCTCCCCGGCCATGACCTGGGGCGGGTTGGGCATCAGCGACGCGAGGTTGTCCCGCACGTAGTCCGACGCCCGCGAGATCGATTCATCGGCACCGGCCTTGTCCTGGAAGACGCTGGTCGACACCATCACCGAGTTCCCGGCATCGAGCCAGTAGTAGGCCACGAAGCCGGGGATCTGGCGCATGAGCGGCACGAACCCCTCCTTCACGAGCCGTGCGGCCTCGGCCGGATCGGTCACGCCTTCATAGCGTCGGATTGCTGCGTACATGACTGGTCTCCTCCAGGGGTTCTGCGGTCCGTCGTCTCCTTGACACGCCCTACCCCTGCGGCAGCCGCCTTGCTCGCGAGGCGCCCGGCAATCACCGGAAGGGCCGCCGTCGGTGATCCGAACGGCGGCTTCGGGTCTCCGGCGCGACCTCTGCGCCCGCACACGGCGACGAGCTCGAAGCCGTGTGCAACCTTTGGCGGACCGGATTCCGTGTAGGACGTGTGGAAGGAGGGGACCTGGGTCGGCTGGGGACCGATGCAGGCAACGCGCCGATGCGTGAGACGAGGAGGAGCGTGACGGATTCCCGCGAGGCGGCCTTCCGTGCCTGGGTGCTCGAGCATCGGACGCGCCTGCGTACGACGGCGTTCCTGCTCTGCGGCGACTGGTACCTGGCCGACGACCTGGTCCAGGACGCGCTCGGACGGCTCTACTCCAGGTGGGAGAGAGTGGTGGCAGGCGGTGATCCGCGTGCGTACGTCCATCGGATCCTGTGCAATCTGAACACCGACTACCGACGGCGGCCGGCCCGACGCGAGATCAGCGAGGCCGACGTGGCCACCTTGGGCTCGCACCCGAACACCAGCATCGACGAGCGTGACGACGATCTGATCGCCGCCCTGCTCGCGATCCCGGTCGGCCAGCGGACCGTCCTCGTGCTGCGCTTCTTCGAGGATCTGTCCATCGAGCAGACCGCGAACCTGCTCAAGACCAGTTCGGGCAACGTCAAGAGCCAGACGAGCCGTGGCCTGGAGGCCCTGCGCTCCCGGCTCCGGGCACGACCGGCCAAGACCGAAGGAGCAGCGTGAACCCCGACAAGGCGCCGGAAGATCTCGCCGCGCGGATCGCGGCCATCAGCATCACTGCTCCTGCCGACCACATCGACATCGACGAGGCGGTCCGGGTGGGCTCGAAGCGGCGCCGGCGCCGGTGGCTCGCCGTCGCCGGCGTATGCGCCTGCGTCGTTGCCGTCGCCGGATCGGTGGCCGTGGCAACACAGATGAGGCACGACAGGAGCGTCACCACGGCTGCTCCTCAGGTCCGCGGGCCGGCCCTGGGCGCCGAACGTCTCACCGGGCGCTGGATCGCCGTTCAGGTCGACGGCCGCGACGTCTCGTCGTGGCGCGACGTCGGCGGCCTTCCGGCGAACATCGTCATCGGCGCCGACGGGTCCCCGGACACGTGGCAGGTGAACAGGGCCTGCGGCCCGCTGGTCGGCGCCGGATTCACGCTGCATCCGGACGGCTCGTTCGCTGCCACCTTGCCGCCGCGGCGCGGTCAGTCCTGCCCGATGCTGACGACGCCGACACCCGATCTCCTGGGGGCGGTCGCCCGTACCGCGTACGTGGTCGTGGACGAGCCGGGCGGCACGTCCGCTCGAACGCTGCGGTTCCTGGACAGCCACAGGCGCCTCGTCGCGCTGTGGCGTGAGGACACCGCGACGAGGTCGCCGGCCTCCGTGTGCGAGAAGGGGCTCGGACACGGTGCCGCCTTTGCGGGCACGTTCACCACCGTCGAACGGGTCCGCGACAAGCGTGAGTCCGCGACGAACCAGAACCCCGAGGAGGTTCTGTCCGGTGTGCCCGGCGGCACCGTCGCCATCCGCTGCGCGGTCACCGAGGCAGGCTCGACCGTCAGGTATGCGGTCACCGCCGGTGGCCAGAAGGTGAGGCTCCGGCCGGGCACGTGAGGTGCCGGTGGCCGCCGGGAGCGTAGAGCCGCTCCCGGCGTACCGGCAGTGCCGACTCCTTGCGGCTAGGAGCAGCGCTTCCAGGTCTGGTAGAACGAACTGGACGTGGAGTGGGTGTTGGTGAACATGGCGGCACCGGAGGAAGCGCCGTTGGTCGTCAGCCGCACCTCGGTGGTCGACAGCTTGAAGAGGTCCTTGAAGGTGCTGCCGTACCTGGCACCGGCGGCGCTGAACGTCTGTCGGCTGAACTTGCGCAGGCTGCCGAACGGCCGCTCCGTGATGAAGTCCGCGGTCCGCCCGTCGTAGTACCCCGACAGGCCCGACACGGTGACCGGTGACCAGCCGGATCCGGTGGTCCGGTCGTACCAGTGGAAGACGGCCTTTCCGGAGCCGTAGGTCATGTACTGCGAGATGACGTCGCCGGTCCGCTTCGTGGACCCGATGTAGACGAGCGGATTCTGGTGCGAGGCGTTGAGGTACTCGTACCACATGCGGGCACCGGTGGTGGCGGTGTCCGAGGAGCCCGCGTCGAAGCCCTGCTGGATCAGCTTGGTGGATCCCCCGTAACCGCCCAGACCGATCCACGGGGAGGCCATCGTGTTCCTGTTGGAGCCGCAGGCGGCGGAGTAGGTGGGGATGTTCTGGTCGTCGTAGACCTCGTTGTAGTTGGAGTGCCCGGTGGCGACGTAGCCGCCCCAGTTGCTGCTGTAGGAGACCCGCAGTGACGACTTGCGCGACGGTGCCAGGCACGGCACGGAGGGGACGGTCGCGCGATACCCCTTGTATCTCGCCCGCCATGCCGCCAGCGCCGTGGGGGCGTCCGGGGCGTTGAAGCCGTAGGCGCGTGCCGTCGCGGGGGCCGCGGTCTGCGGCCGGAAGCCTTGGGGCGGGACGGTCGTCGACATGGTCGCACCGCCCGGCAGACGGTACGTCAGCTCCTTCGCGGCCGCGGCCCGCACGGCTGACGCCGCTGACGGCGAGACGGTCTTCCCGTCCGCGCCGATGAGACGTGTCCGTGTGGCTCTGAGGGTCTGGCACCCCTTGGCCGGTGCCGCGTCGGCCGCCGGTGCGGCGTCCGCGGGGGTCGCGACGCATGCGACAGCCGCGACCACCATCGAACTGGCGACTACTAAGACTTTCCGGACATTCGAGCCCATTACTGCCCGTGACATCCTCATGTTGCTCCTTCGGTGTGGGACGAAGACATCAGCGGCTCAGGCGCCTTCACGCCCAGGCCGCTTGCCGATGGGGACAGGTGCCGGGCCGGCGAGACACGTGACTTCGGCCGCTGCCGTGCGCGTCGCCGCGGCACCGGCGGCCGAACTGCCGATCACGACCTCGCGGTCGGAACCCCAGCGGTTTGGAAGCCCATACCGAAGACGAACAGCCCGTCCATGCATCCCCCGTCGTGTACATGACACTGCCGTGCGCACACGCCCGCTGCGAGCGGCGCGATGGATGCATCCTATGGACCGGTTTGGGAACGCGTGGCTGGTTCTAGAAAATCTGTTCCCGCATCCCCTCGGAAGCTCCCGAGCCCGAGCTCCGGTTGCCCAACCGTGCCACCCACGCGCGACTTGACGAGTGGTCGGCGCGGTCACCTCGCCGGGGCGGGACGGCCGCCTGGCTGGATCTCGCCGCCGGCGACCGGGGGGAAGGCCCGCCGCCCGCGCCCGGCGCCAAGTGCACGCGTCTCGCCATACGAGCAGGTAACGCCTGGTGAGACGTGTAACCCATAACGATCCAGACGCATGTCTTGTCTGGGTCCTGGACTCCTCTAACCTCCGTTCATGGCATTTCTTTCAAGCCGTCGCAGAAGGGCGCGCCTGGCCCCGGAACTCGACGACGAGGCCCTGGGCAAGCTGCTGAAGTCCCTTTTGGCGATCACCAGAACTGGCACGATCGCGACGACGGACTTGTGTCTGGCCCAGATGTCCCGCCTCCTGAACCAGGACACGGGTGGCTGGGACCGCCGCACGCACCGTCTGTCCGTCCTGGCGGACTACCTGTCCGAGTCCCACCTGGCGTCGGCCTGGGCCACGCGTGAGCCGCACGATGCGAGCGCACACGTCCTGCACGCATGGACGCAACTCACACGCGGCCGCTCGCGGGGGCGGCTGGAAGACGCGGCCGCCGTCACCGAGACCTGTTTCCGGGCTGCCGATCTCGCACCGGAAGACCCGACGCCGTGGGTGGTGCTGCTCGGTGTGTCACGCCTGGAGCGCTGGGAGCAGCCACAGGTGTACGGGGTGTGGAACGAGGTGCTGGCACGCGACCGCTGGAACCGTGAGGCATACCTGAGCATGCTGGCCTACCTCACCCCGGAGGAGTCCGGATCACGCCTCCAGGTGCTGGAGTTCGTCGACGCCCTGTCCGCCCGTATGCCGGCCAACGCGGCCTGCGCGGCGACGGAGCTCACGGCCCAGGTCCTGCAGTACCACGCTGTCGTCGCCCGGGGCGGACTGGAAGCGCTCGTGGCACGCAACCACTGGTCCCAGGCGTCGGCGGCCCGGGCTCTGGAACGCGCGGTCCACTCGTGGGTCCAGCCGGCGTTCCTGCGCCATGCCGCCGCCCTTGCCGACCTGAACCTCCTTGCCTACGCCCTGATGGCGGCCGAACGGCGGCGCGAGGCCCGTCCGGTCTTCGAGGCACTCGGTGGCACGGTCACCGCCTGGCCCTGGCGCGTCGATGGCGATCCCGTGAGCGAGTTCGCGCAGGCACAGAGCAGGGCCGCTGCCGTCCTGTGAGCGATCCGGGGTGCAGCGCGCGGGAACGCTCGTACGGCCCGCCGGCAGCAAGGCTCCGGCCGGGCGGGCAGGGCGGGACGGTGTCACGACGCGTCGGTGTACCACTGTCTTGATCACGCTTTCCGTCGACCACCGGTCGCACTGACGGCCGGTCAGGAGTGGGGACGGACGAGGAGGAGCGCGATGTCGTCGCTGCTGTTGCGGGAGGCGGCATCTGCGACGAGGCCGTCTGCGAGTGCGTCCAGGGTGGCGTCGTCGCCCTCGGCGAGTCGCGCGGCGAGGTGGGCGATGGCTGCGCCGATGTCGGTGCCGGGGGTCTCGACGAGTCCGTCGGTGTAGAGGGCGAACACGGTACCGGGCGGAAGGGGGATCTCGGTGGTGGGGTAGTCGCTGTCGGGGTCGATGCCCAGCAGCAGGCCCGGAGGGACTTCGAGGATCTCGGTACGGGCGTCAGGGTGCCGCACCAGGGGTGGAGGATGCCCGGCGTTGGCGAGGCAGGCCCGGTGGCGGGACACGTCGATGCGGGCGATGAGGCAACTGGTGAACAGACCGGACTCGAGGTCGCCGAGGAAGCGGTTGGTCCGGGCGAGCACCTCGCCGGGGAATGCGCCGACAGTCGCGTGGGCGTGCACCGCGGTGCGGACCTGACCCATGAGAGTGGCGGCACTCGTGCTGTGGCCCTGGACATCGCCGATGACCGCGGCGGTCGGGGTGGTCCACGATCGCCCGTGGATCGCGCAGGTCGCCGAGTACGACGCTGGTGGTGCCGGAGTGGCCGAGCAGAGCGTCTGTGTGGGCGTTCACGATCGGGGCGTTGTCGACGTACGCCACGCGCACGTCCGGCGCCACTTCCTGGGCGGTCTCGTGCACGTTGGGCGAGGTGGGCAGGCCCGTACCGATGTCCAGGAGCAGGCGGACCCCGCTGCCGACGACGTGCCGGGCGGCCCGCCGCATGAAGCCTCTCGCCCGCGACGGTTGGCGACAGCTTCGCGTATCAACTTGACCGTGTCCGACGGTAGTTGCTGACAGGTGTGCCGGTCGCTGCGGCCGGTCGCTGCGCAGGACCGTGCCGAAGTACCGGCTCGGCCCTTCTTGGACCGGCACGGTGCGGTGATACGGTCGCCGTGGAGGCTCGTCGGGCCTGCCCCGGACGAGATGTGCGCCGTACCCGGCCTGCCAAGACGACGCACTTCGGGAGACGTCGTGGACGCAGGCGAGCGGTGGATCGATTTCGCCGGTGGAGTGCCCCGGCCACGGGGACTGGACGTTCGGTGGATTCATGGTTCACCGTCGGCCAAGCACAACACCGACCCTGACGTACAGGTCCATGCGTACGACGAACACACCTACGTCCTGCGGCAGAACATGGCCGTCGACTACGAGGCGCCGTTCCTGTTCCTGATGTTCGGAAATGCCAGGGCGGTGCTGATCGACACCGGTGCCACCGAGTCCGCGGAGTTCTTCCCGTTGCGCCGGGTGGTCGATGAACTGGTCGAAGGCTGGCTCGCCCGGAATCCGCGAGACGCATACCCTCTGCTGGTTCTGCACACGCACCCGCACGGGGACCACATCGCGGGCGACGCGCAGTTCACCGACCGGCCCGGCACCACGGTGGTGGACGCCGATCCGGCCACCGCCTGGAAGTACTTCGGATTCGATGCGAACCCCGACGCCGAAGCGCGAGTCGACCTGGGCGGCCGGGTGCTGGACTGCCTTGCCACTCCGGGCCACCACAGTGCTGCGGTGACCTTCTACGACCCCTGGACCGGTTTCCTGCTCACCGGCGACACGGTCTATCCCGGCCGGCTGTACATCGAGGACTGGCCGGCCTTCGCCCGCACAATTGACCGCCTGATCGACTTCTGCGAACGCAGAACGGTCTCCCACGTACTCGGCTGCCACATCGAGATGACGCGACGGCCCGGTGTCGACTACCCGGTCCGCACCACCTACCAGCCCGACGAGCCGCCGCTGCAGATGACCACCGGCCACCTGCGCGCGCTGCGTGCGGCCATCACGGAGATCGGTGACCGGCCCGGCAGACGGGCCTTCGCGGACTTCATTCTGTGCCCGGTCGACGCACACCACCGCGAGTGAACCCGGCGGCACCCAGGGGGCCGCGCTGTCCGGGCGCCCGCCTCCGTCGCGATCGCCCGCTCCAGCAGCGTCCTGGCCTCCGGCGTGCGCGCTCCCGCGGCCGGTCGGTCCGTCCGGATGTCCCACAGTTGCCACGGCGTGAGGTTCATCAGGGCGTCGGCGTACAAGGTCGTCACGTCGAGATCGTCGGGCGCCAGCCGGTGGACGGCCCGCATGCTGTCGGCGTAGGCGACGTTCCACACCGAGCAGTCCTCCGCGTCCTTGGCCTCCGCTCGCGGGTAGCGGGCGCGCAGTGCCTCGATGAGAGCCCGCTCCACCGGGGAGGCGGAGGCCTGGCGTGCGCGCGTTCCACGGCGGCATGCGTGCGCTCCACCGCCCGCGTCAGGTCCTGGTCGTCGAAGAAGTCCCAGGGCTTGTTGTAGTTGGGTCCCAGGGCATAGGCCAGGCCCCAGTCGGCCATGGCGCAGCCGGGATCCGCCTCGGCAGCCGCTTCGAAACAGCGGACCGCCTCCTCGTGGTGGAAGGCATAGGTCCAGATCAGTCCGCGGTCGAACCACGACTGGGCCTCGGGGGACGACGTCGTCACACACCGGCTGTGGCTGCCTAGGTCGTAGTGGTTCACATCGGCTCCCGGGAGTTGCCGACTCACCCGAAACCTACCCATTCCTCCCCGGCAGACCCGTCAGCCCGCCGGAAGGCCTGGTCGGCGAAACCCAATACCGCACCGGAGCACGACACGCTTGTGTGCGCCCATTGCGAGAAATCAGTAAGGAAAATGGATCCGATATTAACCTTGGCTTTTTTGAACAGGGCGCACTCCCCATCCGTATTCCTGGTCACCATCCGAAAGCCCGTTCAGAGAGGTGTAGCACTCATGTCCTTCGACAAGATCATGCTGGTCAAGAAGGCCAAGAAGAAGAAGAACGGCTGCGCCGGAAAGCAGGCGAAGAACCAGCACAAGAAGCACCATCGCAAGCACAAGAAGTGCGCCAAGTAGTAATCCGGCAGACAGTCGCATCGCGCCGGGATTCGTCCGCAGCGAACGTTGCGGACGAATCCCGGCGCTTCGTCGAATTGGGCACCGACCAGGGAGTATCGGCCCGCCATGAGTATCCGCCACGCCCGTATCTCGCCCTTGGCCGCGTTCCGGGCCTTCTGGCCGCTGGTGAGCGTCAACCGGGCGGTCGTCACGGCCTCCGCCGTGTTGCTGGTGATCTCCGCAGGATGCGACACGGCCGCGATAGGCCTCGCCGGCCGGCTCACCGACGACGTGCTGTCACCCGGGGACCTGGGCGCCTTCTGGGAGCCGGCCGTCACCTGGCTGGTGCTCGCCGCCGTTGGCGCGCTGGCCTCCGCCGCGGGCAGTTACCTCGCGGGCTGGACCAGTGAGCACTTCTTGCTCGGCCTGCGCGACCGGGTCTTCCAGCACGTCCAGCAGCTGCCGCCGGACGCCCTGGACCGGTACGGCACCGGTGACCTGGTCTCCCGGATGACCGGCGACATCGAAGCCGTGGAGTCGCTGGTGGCGTCCGCCCCGGTCGAGCTGATCACCGCTTCGGTCGGCGCCCTCGTCTTCGCCGTCGCCGCCTTCTGGACCAGCTGGCAGCTGGCCCTGATCATCCTGGCCGCCGCGCCGCTGATCTGGGTCGTCGCCCGGGTGTTCGGCACCCTGATGCGCAGCGCCAGCCGCGCGGAACGTGACAGCAACGGCCGGCTGGCCACCGTCCTGGAGGAGAACCTGACCAACATGTCGCTGGTCCAGGCGTACGGGCGACAGAAAGCGGAGCTCAGCAAGGTCCACCGCGAAGGGCGCACCTGGATGCGCTCCGGTCTGCGCCAGATCCGGCTCTCGGCGCTGTACGGGCCCCTGGGCGAGCTGATCGAGACCCTCAGCGTCCTGGCCGTGATCGGCGCCGGGGCCTGGCAGATCTCCGAGCACCACCTCAGCGTCGGCGGCCTGCTCTCCTTCGCCGCCTACCTCGGATACCTCCATCCACGCCTGCAGGAACTCGGCGAACTCCTGGTCAACGCGTCCTCGGCCACCGCCTCCTGCGAACGCCTCCTGGAGGTGCTGCGGACCGAGCCCGCATCCGGCAGCGACCGGCGGCCGGGCGACGCAGGCAGCGGTTCGCCGCTCGCCGAGCCGGTCCGCGGCGCGGTCACCTTCGAGGACGTCGGCTTCTCCTACCCCGGCAGCGGCAGGCCGGTGCTGCACCGGGTCCACCTGCACATCGCACCCGGCCTGCTGGTGGCGGTCACCGGCCCCAGCGGCTCCGGCAAGTCCACCCTCGGCAAGCTGCTGTTGCGGTTTCACGAGCCCGATCGGGGCCGGATCCTGCTCGACGGCCGGGACATCGCCGACCTCACGGTGGACGAACTGCGCCGGCACATCACCCTGCTGCCCCAGGACAGCATGCTCTTCGACGGTACCGTCCGCGACAACATCACCTACGGCCGGCCGGGCGCCTCCGACCAGGAGGTGCTCACCGCCGCCGACGCGGCCGACGCGCACGACTTCATCAGCGCCCTGCCCGAGGGCTACGACACCCCCGTCGGCAAGCGGGGCGGCCACCTGTCCGGCGGCCAGCGCCGCAGGATCGCCCTGGCCCGGGCCATGCTCCGCACCGCGCCCGTACTCGTCCTCGACGAGCCCACCACCGGTCTCGACGACGCCGCGACCGCCCGGCTCATGACGCCGCTGCGCCGTCTCACGGCCGACCGCACCACGTTCCTCATCACCCACGACCTTCGCCTCGCCGCCCAGGCGGATCTCGTCCTGCACCTCACCGACGGCACGGCCACCCTCACCCCGCCCGGCCCGCTCCCGGAAGACCGGCTCCAGGCCGCACAGGCCGCCTGAGCCCGCCCACCGCAGCGCGGACGCTTCCAGCACGGCGCTCGCCGCCGGGTCACCGCCGCCCCAGCCGGGCCGCTCGCGGGGGCGGTGGCGGTGGCGGTGGCGGGTGTGCGGTGCGGGGGGCGGGATTGCTGGGGGCGGGATTGCTCAGCGTGCGACCCGTCCCGTTCCGCCCGACGTGCGCAGCGCGCCCACCGTCTTCAGCAGCCGGTCGGCCGGTTCCCGGAGCTGGGGATGGGCCAGGACCGTGTTGCGCAGTCCGCGCACCGGTCTGCGCCACAGCCGGTGCGCCGCGGCCACCGGGTGGGGACGGGCCGCGAACCCCTCGGCCACACGAA
The DNA here is from genome assembly GCF_040646295.1 of Streptomyces sp. NPDC046197. Classification (NCBI taxonomy): domain Bacteria; kingdom Bacillati; phylum Actinomycetota; class Actinomycetes; order Kitasatosporales; family Streptomycetaceae; genus Streptomyces; species Streptomyces sp. NPDC046197. Next base: position 27,967 of record NZ_JBEYZY010000034.1, read on the forward strand.
GCTCGCGGGTCTTGAGCCAGTCCTTGTACTCCTTGTCGCCGCGTCCCAGATCCACCAGAGTCACCCCGTGCCGGGCAGCGGCCTCGGCCAGCCGAAGGTGCATGATCAAGCCGGGCGAGTAGTAGCGCAGCTCGGGGTCGTACGCGGTGAACCAGGCCGCGAGCACCGTGTTCGATCGCGGGCCGAAGTGCGCGGCCACCGGCCGGTCGCCGGCGTACAGCACGGACAGCACGCCGGTGAAGTGGTCCTCCCGGACGTGGCACAGGTAGTCCACCAGGTCGACGATCCACGGCCGCGAGAACCGGTCCATCCGTCCCGTCCGGCGGTACTGGGCGGACTTCCACCGCATCAGGGTGCGCAGCGCCCGCGGATCGCGTTCGTCGAAGATGAACCGCACCTCGCCGGTGTCGCGCCCGATGCGGCGCTCCTTCTTCAGCACCGTCTTGGCCAGACCCGGGTAGGCGCTGCGCAGCCATTGCGGGTAGTCGCCGTCGCCGGGCTTGACGTCGATCACCGGTGAGGCGAACGTCCCGGTGATGTGCCCCTCGAACGGCTTCTGCTCCTGGACGAGGTGGTCGAACTCGAAAATCGACAGCCCGCAGGCCCGCAGCAGGTCCCGGGCCTTCCAGGAGACCCCGGGGCGGTGCACGAGCGCCTGGCAGTCGGACAGGCCGAGACCGATGGCCCTCCCCACGCCGAGGGCGTTGCGCTCGTACGGGAAGAAGCCGACCGGCTCTCCGTCCTCCCGCAGGACCGCCACCCGGGCGCCACCGCGGTACCGGCCGATCCCGATCGCGAACTCCGGTGCCAGGAAGGGATTGGCGTATTCGGGCGACGCGTCCATGGCCTGGTGCCAGGCACGGCGCAGCGAGTCACTCAGCTCGTCGGGTCTGTGAATGGTGATGTCCACCTCACATCAACCGCCCTTCCACAGGCTCCGCGAGGGACGTGCCGGTGGTGGCACGGGCTTGCAAGGCACGTTGATGTCTGCTCATGGATCGCATGGACGACCGCTCCCCCCTATGACGCGCTGCTGGCGTCTCCCCAGGGACCAAACGTCGCGAAACAGCACGCACGCTGTCAAGGGTGCCCACGGCAACGGGTTCGGAAGCCCCCCGCCCACGGGACGGTGTGCCGCGAACACGGCCGCCGTCGTCCTGTGCGGTCAGGATTGAGAAGCGGCGTCGCTGAATCCGATGAACCGGAACAGTTGGACTTCAGGATCACGCGCGCGCAGTGTGGAACCCGTCCCCTGCACCCATTGGGGCACCGATTACTGCACCACCCGGAGATCACCTGATGAGCTACGTCGCGGATCCTGAGCGTTACGACGGCACCATGCGCTACCGGCGCACCGGCCGCTCAGGGCTCGACCTTCCCGTCCTGTCCCTCGGCTACTGGCACAACTTCGGAGACGACCGCCCGTTCGAGACCCAGCGCGAGATCGCCCTGCGCGCCTTCGACCTGGGCATCACCCACCACGACCTCGCGAACAACTACGGCCCGCCCTACGGGTCCGCCGAGATCAACTTCGGCCGGCTGATGAAGCAGGACCTCGCGCCCTACCGCGACGAACTGGTGATCTCCACCAAGGCGGGCTGGGACATGTGGCCCGGCCCCTACGGCCAGGGCGGCGGCTCCCGCAAATACCTGCTGGCCTCGCTCGACCAGTCGCTGCGGCGCACGGGGCTGGACTACGTGGACATCTTCTACTCCCACCGCCTGGACGCGACCACTCCGCTCGAGGAGACGATGGGTGCGCTCGACACCGCCGTCCGTCAGGGCAAGGCGCTGTACGTCGGCATCTCCTCCTACGACGCCGAGCGGACCCGTGAGGCCGCCGCCATCCTCCGTGACCTCGGCACTCCGCTCCTCATCCACCAGCCGTCGTACAGCATGGTCAACCGCTGGATCGAGAACGAGGGCCTGCTCGACGTCGCCCGGGAGGAGGGTTTCGGGGTCATCGGCTTCACGGCCCTCGCCCAGGGGCTGCTGACCGGACGCTACCTCGACGGCATCCCCCAGGACTCGCGGGCCGCACAGGGTACGTCGTTCGACACCACGTGGCTGTCCGACGACATGCTGCACAGGCTGCGGGCCCTGAACGAGATCGCGGCGCGCCGCGGGCAGACCCTGGCCCAGATGGCCCTCGCCTGGGCCCTGCGGGACGAGCGCGTGACCTCGCTGGTCATCGGTGCCTCCCGGGTCGGGCAGTTGGAGCAGAACGTCGCCGCGCTGGACAACCTCGCCTTCAGCGCCGAAGAACTGGCCGAGATCGACAAGTACGCCACCGACGGCGGCGTCGACCTGTGGCGGGCCGCCCGCACCGGCAACCTGGGCTGACGTCCGCCAAGACCGTGCGGACCCCGCCCCTGCGCGCCGCGGGGCGGGCAGCTCAGCGGCTCGACCGCTGCGCCGCCACGATCTGCTGCATCGTCTGCTCCGTTCGTGCCAGCCGCTGCACCCGCTCGGCGAAGCCCGGGAACTGCGAGGCGATCTTCGTGAGGATCCTCAGCTCGACCGGGGCGACGTTGATCTCCGCGACATCCCGCTGGATCGCCCGCAACACCCCGCTGACGACCTGGTGCGGAGAGACCGTACGCACGCCGCCGGGCGTCGACGAGCCCGTGTCGGCGAACATCCCCGCCCCACGCACGAAGCCGGGCTGAACGATCGAGACTCCCACGCCGGTTCCGTGCAGGTCCTGGCGGAAGGACAGCGCGAATCCGCGCAGCCCGAACTTCGTCGCCGTGTAGACGGAGGACCACTTGGTGGCCGCCATCCCCGACAACGACCCGACGAAGCAGACGTGACCGCGCCCGGCCGCCACCATCTGCGGAGCGAGCAGGCGCGCCAGCGTCGCGGGGGCGCGCAGGTTGACCGCGAGCGCCCGGTCGAGCTGGGCCGGCGTGTACTCCAGCACGTCGCCGCTGGAGGGAAGAGCCGCGTTCGCGATGAGGATGTCCGTACCGGAGGCTTCTTCGGCCAGGCGCAGCACATCGTCGGCGTCGGCGAGGTCCGCCAGGATCGTACGGGCGCCGTGGCGTTCGGCGAGCGGTTCCAACGCCTCGCGGCGCCGGCCGGTGAGCACGAGGTCCGCACCGCGGGCGGACAGTTCGGCGGCCAACGCTCCGCCGATGCCACCGGTGACTCCGGTCAGCAGAACGGTTGCTCCCGCTACGTGCATCGCTACCCTCCGATTCCGTTCGTTCGAACGAACGATAGAGAGAAAGCTTCGTCGTGTCCACGGCAGTGACGCCCTCCGGGCCGCGCTGATCACCGGTGGGCTCCGGTGGGACAATGAGCGGCATGTCCAACGCCCGTTCCGCACCCACTCGCCAGCGCATCATCGACGCCGTCCTGCGCATCATCGGAGAAGACGGAGTCGCCGCGGTCACCAACCGGCGGATCGCGAAGGAAGCGGGCCTCTCACTGGGATCGGTCACCTACCACTTCGCGACCCAGCACGAACTGCTCCGGGAAAGTCTGCTGCACTTCGTGCGTGAGGAGACACGCCACTTCACACGGCTGGCGGACCAGTGCACCAACGACGGCATGGACATCCAGGCCGCGGCGTCCCTGGCCGGCCAGGTGGCGTGCGGGGCGGCCTACGACAGCGCGCACATCGCCCCTTTCGAGCTCTACGTCCAGGCCGGGCGCGACGACCGCCTCCGCAACGCCGCGTCGGAGGCCTTCGACGCCTACGACCGGCTCGCCGCTCAGATCCTCACCTCGCTCGGGATCCCGGACGCCGAACGACTGGCGGCCACCACGGTCGCCGTGGTGATGGGTCTTCAACTCCGGCGCCTGGCGACGGGCAGCGCGGCCCACGACCTGGTGGACGCCCTGCTGCTGCTCGCACACGCGGCCGAGGTCCGCTCCGCCACACCACAGCCCCCTGCCCCGTCCCGGCGCTAGAGACGTCGTGCGGCACAGAGGGTCGTGCGGCACCGCCGCAGCCGAAAGCGGGCCCGGCGGGCCCGGCGGCCCCGGCTGCGGGCCGCGCCTGCCCGCCTGCCCAGCGGATGCGTCTCGCAGGGCCACTGTCCATCCTGGAGTGGAACGGACCAAACAGGGAGGACGCGCACATGAGCATGCTGGACAAGCTCAAGGGCCTGCTGAAGGGCCATGAGGACGCGGCGAGCAAGGGCATCGACAAGGGCGGTGACTACGTCGACGAGCGGACCCAGGACAAGTACCGCGGCCAGGTCGACACAGCCCAGGACAAGCTGAAGGACCAGCTCGGCGGGATGGACCGGGACCGGGACCAGCCGCCGCAGTAGATCCGGGCTTCGTCGCCACCATGGCCGGTCGGCCGCCCCGAGCAGTCGGCGGCCGGCCGGCGAGCCGTTCCGGATGGTGTCGGCTCCCGTACCGGCACACCGTGATCCACCCGCCACCGGCCATGGGAACGCCGCTCTTCGCGCCGCGGCCGATCTTGCGCCACCTGCTGTCGATCATGTTGTAGCAGCGGCCCTACCTCTTCTTGTACCCCTCACCGTTGGTGTCGTGGTTGGGATCGGCGTCGTAGGCGCTCTTCTCACCGGCCCATTGCCCCGTGGCCTGACTCGGCGGATGGCCCGACAGGTTCTCGGCGGAGTTGATTCCCTGTTCGTGGTTCGTGACTCAGCGCTCCGCCCGCGGTGGATGCCGGGTTGTCAGCCCAGGCCTGGGCCAGGGTGCACGGCCACCGCGGCCGGGCGATCGTGGGTCGGTCCGGGCCGGTGCGCGGCGGGCGGACGCTCCGGGCGCTCGGCGGCCTCACGGGGCGGCAGGACGGAGAAGGGCCGGCGAGTGCGTTCCATGGTGGGCTCGTCGGCAGCGGCGACGGTGGTCGCCGGGCGGGCCCGGTAGGGCGCCCTCATCCAGACGCGAGCCCCAGGCCCCGGGCGGGCCGACGGCGTGGCTGCACCCGGCGGGCAGCGTGCCGCTGCCTGCCGGTCGCGCGCGATTGCCGTCAGCCCCGGTCTCTCAGGCCGTCCTCCGTCCCGGCTCGGGACAAGGAGCCTCACTCCTCACCATGGGTCAGCCCCGGACGATGTTCTGTGCCTGCGGGCCTTTCTGTCCCTGCCCGATGTCGAACGTCACGTGCTCGCCCTCGGTGAGCTCACGGAACCCGTTGCCCTTGATCTCGGAGTAGTGAGCGAAGACGTCCGGCCCCCCGTTGTCCTGTGCGATGAAGCCGTAGCCCTTTTCGGCGTTGAACCACTTCACGGTTCCGCTGGCCATACCGTTGTTCCTTCATTCATGCCGGGAGCAGCCCGTCTGCCGGGCGCGCTCCGGCTCCTGCGACCACAAGAGCCAGCAGCCGTTGTACCCCGCTTCGCCCTGCCTACTCCGCGCGGCGACACGCCCTCGTACGAGCTTGCCCTCCATTGGGCTGGTGAGGCGTGATCCGTCTGTGCGAATCCGGTCGTCCATCGTCCAACCGATGCGACGATCAAGCCTGCCGGGCGGATGGACTCCGAGCGCCTCGGAATGCCCACAAGCTCCGGCCTCAAGCACGGATCCTTCGGGGCCGTGCCCTTGATCGCGCAGCAGCGGCAGAACGAACTGCGGGCCGAGACGGACCGGGCCCCGGTCGTCCGGTTCCCGGAGCTGCCCGCCCGGCGCCGCCGCGCGCGGCGAGATCGCCCGTTTTCTGCGGCCGACGCCGCAGACCTGGCACTCGTGCCGAACGCCGACGCGCGGGCCGGCGCCGTGTTCGCCGCCCTGACCGCCCTTCCTGGCGGCCGGCCACGCTCCCCCGGGCCGCCGACCCGAGACACAGACAGGCCCGGTCCGTCACCACGGGGGGAGTGACGGACCGGGGCTGCGTCCACGGTGTCACATCGGGCACCCGGGCGCCCGCCCTTGGCGCGACTCGCCGTGATGCCGTCCCATTCCGAGACCGCGTCGTCCGTCACCGTCTCAGGTGGACACGACCGCCGGTCTCCCCGTCCACGGGTACCACGCTCCTACGGCTGTTCGGGCTTCGGCGGCACGCAGAGCCACGCCAGGCACGCGGCCGTGAGGTAGGCGAGCGCGCCGATGGCCATGCTGATGCGCAGCCCGGCACCGTAGTCGCCGCCGGTGGCGAGCAGACTCCCGCCGAGCGCGACCCCGGTGGCGCTGCCGATCTGGCGGGTGGTGTTGAACAGGGCGGAGGCGACCCCCGGGTACGTGGGGGGTGCGGCGCCCATCACGGTGGCGGTGGAGCCGGTGAGGGCGAAGGAGGTGCCGAACCCCGCGGCCATCATGGGAGCCACCAGCAGCGGGTAGGCGGGATCGGCCCCCGCCGCGGCCCAGCCCGCCAGCCCCGAGGCGGCCAGGAGCATGCCGAAGACCACCAGTGGACGGTCGCCGGTGCGGCGGGAGAGCCGGCCGGACAGGACGGAGGCGAACATGGTCATCGCCACCGCCGGGAACAGTGCGGCGCCGGTGGCCAGGGCGCTGAAGCCGCGCTGGTGCTGGAAGTCCAGGCTGGCGGTGAACACCATGCCGTAGAAGCCGAAGTTGAACAGCAGGCCGATCACGGCTCCGCCGCTCATCGCGCGTGAGCGCAGCAGGCGCAGCGGAAGGGCGGGAGACCGCGCCAGCCACTCGCGCACGGCGAAGGCCACGGCGGCCAGGGCGGCCAGGCCGATTCCGGCGAGCACAGCGGGATCGGACCAGCCACGCCGTCCGGCCTCGTTCAGCGCGGCGGTGAGCAGGGCCACCGCCGCCACGACCGCGCACTGCGCCGGCCAGTCCACGGCCCGTGCGGTATGCCGGGGCGAGGGCGCCACGTGCCGTAGCGTGAGCGCCAGGCACGCCGCGCCGACGGGCAGGTTGATGAGGAAGACCCAGCGCCAGCCCACCGTGGAGACCAGCAGCCCGCCCAGCAGCGGCCCGGCGGAGGCCGCGATGCCCGCCATCGAGCCCCACAGGCCGAAGGCCCGCGAGCGCGCGGCCGGCGCCGGGTAGGCCTGCTGGAGCAGGGCCAGGGAACCGGGAACGATGAACGCCGCGCCGAGCCCCTCGACCAGCCGGGCCGCGACCAGGAAGGGGGCGCTCGGTGCGAAGGCGCATGCGGCCGAGGCCGCGGTGAAGACCACCACGCCCCAGCAGAAGACCCGGCGGTTGCCCAGCCGGTCGCCCAGCGCGCCGCCGGTCATCAGGAAACCGGCGAAGACCAGGGTGTATCCGTCCGTGATCCACTGGATTCCGGTGAGCGATGCCGACAGGTCCCGTCCCACCACCGGCACGGCCACATTGATGATCGTCACATCCAGGATCACCATGAAGTACCCGGCGCACACCGCCAGCAGCGGTGCCGGGGAACGCCGGCCGGACTCCGGGGCCGACTCGCGAGGGGTGACGGGCTCACCGCCACCGGCCGATTCCGCGAACGCCACGTACCCGACTCCATTCCGTGCACGGAAGCCCTGCGCAGAAGCCACCATAAGTGACATGCGGGCCGCAGTACGGAAGTGCGCCACGTCAGACGGGTCGAGGCCTCCGGTCGCGGCCCGTCACGTCTCGGCCCTCGCCTCCGGCGACCATCCGGGCGGGCCGAAGAGGTGGCCCGCCTTGTCGCGCCAGCGTGGCGCCTCGCGGACGTCTTGCCAGGCCGCGGCGTACTCGTGGAAGGCGACCCGCACCGGGTTGTGGGTGTCGATGTTCTTCGTCAGGCCGTACACCACCCGCTCGCCCTCCGGTTCGAAGGTGCGGAAGATACGGTCCCACACGATGAGGATGCCGCCGTAGTTGCGGTCCAGGTAGACGTTGTTGGAGCCGTGGTGCACGCGATGGTGAGAAGGGGTGTTGAAGACCCACTCGATGGGTCGCCACAGCTTGTCGACCCGCTCGGTGTGCAGGAAGAACTGGTAGACGAGGCTGATCGACTGCTGCAGCAGGATCATCCACGGCGGCAGTCCCAGCACGGCCAGGGGCAGCCAGAAGGGAAGGGTCGTCATGGGCGTCCAGCTCTGGCGGAGCGCGGTGGACAGGTTGAAGCGGATGCTGGAGTGGTGCACCACATGGCCGGCCCACAGCACGCGGACGCGGTGGTGCGCGCGGTGAAAGGCGTAGTACGCCAGGTCGTCGGCGAAGAACAACACCACCCATGTCCACCCCGACGAGGCGGACAGCTGCCAGGGGGCCAGGCTGTAGAGGGCGGCGTAGGCCAGGACGGCGAACACCCTCCACGGCAGGCCGATCACCTGGCTGCCCGCCCCCATGGACATGCTGGTGAGCGCGTCGCGCAGTTCGTAGCCGAGCTCGTCGTCATCGGGGCGGAAGCGGTACGAGAGCGCCTCCACGACGACCAGCAGGACGAAGAACGGTATCGCGTACACGATGGCGGGGATCATGTCAGACCGTCCCCCTCTGCGACACGGCGGGAACGCTGCGGGAGAGCAGTCGGCGGGCCAGCCGCTCGGCGGCCTCCCCGTCCCGTGCGGCGATCAGTTCCGCGAGCCTCAAGTGGGCTCCCACGTCGAGCAGTTCCTCCGCGCGCCGGTCGGTCGGGACCTCGCCCACGCCGAGCGTGCCGCCCACGAGACTGTTGAACGCCAGCAGATAGGCCAGGTTGCCGGAGCCCTCGACGATCAGCCGCCACCACGCGATGTCCGCCGCACCGAGCGCGGCGAGGTCGGCGCCGATCTCCGCATAGCGGGCGGCTGCCGCAACAATGGCTTGCGCCGCGTTATCCGGTCGGCGGGCCGCGCAGAGCCGGGCCGCGTCCGCGCCGATGCAGGCCCGCATCTCCAGCGCGTCACGCCGCAGGTCGTGGGAGCCCAACGGCCTGTCCGGGTCGGGGATGTGCACTGCCAGATCCAGTCCGGCGGTGCGCCGCCAGTCCAGCACCATGGTGCGGCCGCCATGGCTCACCTCGACCAGCCGGGCCTGCTGAAGCCGCTTGACGGCCTCTCGTACGGCGTGCCGGTTCACCCCGAACTCCGCGGCCAGTTCCCGCTCCGCCTTCAGGGCCGTGCCGTCGGCCAGGACTCCGCTCAGAATGCGGTCCCTCAGCACCGAGAAGAGCTGGTCCGAGACGGCCGTACGCCGAATGCGCTGCTCTGCCATGGCGCACAGGGTGCTCCGGCACGGCGCACTGGTCAACTGGTTGGACCAGATCGGCCGGTCAGTTCAGGGAGAACTTCTGGGCCGCCGATCCGTTGCAGTCCCAGATCTGCAGGCGGGTGCCGTTCGCCGTCGCGCCGCCGGGAGAGTCCAGACAGCGGCCGGACTGCGGATTGACCAGCGAACCATCCCCCCGCTGCACCCACTTCTGCCCACCGACACCGTTGCAGTCCCACAACTCCACCTGCGTACCCCGCGCCGTCCCATTGCCGTCGATGTCCAGACAGCGCCCGAGCGTGCCGAGCGAGCCATCGGGATTGTGGGTCCAGTGCTGGTCCTCGGCGTAGGACTGGCAGTCCCACAGTTGCACGGCGGCACCGTTGACGCCGGTGTCGTCGGCGGCGACGTCGACGCACTTGCCGCCCGGACCGGTGATCGTTGCCTGCGGACCGTTGGGCACGTCGGTCTCACCGGAGTAGCCGACGGAGACGATGTTCGCCTGAACCGCGTTCTCGGCGGCGTCCGTCGGGTAACCGGCCGTCATCACGCCCTCGAAGAACGTGCCCATGTTCCAGTTGCTGTTGTCGCCGCCCGTGCCGAGGATGATGCCGCCCTCCTGGTGCATGGGCTGATAGCCCCCGCGGGTGGGCAGGGCGCCGTTCCACCACGTCGTCAGCCCACCGGACCGCGCGTCACCGCCTTTGAGCGCGTATCTCGTCTGCCCGTCGTTCTTCAGAACGGCCGTGACGAACGCGCTGTTGTTCCCGCGGTTGGCGGTGTTGGAGCCGTTGTTCCCCTGGAACATGCCGTTCTCCAGGTCTGCCTCGATCCAGGGCCCCGAACCGGTGCAGGGGGTGAAGTAGCACGTGGTCGCGATGCTCACCGCGTCCATGTGACCGTTGCCGGTGTCGGCCGGTGTGCTCTCCGCATTGCCGTAGTCGAAGCAGCAGGCGGACCCGACGTGGGTACCGCTGGCCACCATGTAGGCGCCCTCGGGCCGGCCGTTCACCGCCGCACCGGAGGCGACACCCGTGTAGCGGTAGCCGACTCCGGGGGATATCCATATGCCGTACACCTTGTGCCCGCCGGCCGTGACAGCGATCTCGGCGGCGTCCGCCCCCCGGTCGGCGCCCATGCCGGACGTCCCCGCCGGTCCGGGGGTCAGGTCGTTGTGCCGCGAGGTCTGGTCGTAGATCTTCGTGATCCGGCACGTGGTGCCGCCGCAGAAGGTGTCCTGCCGCGCGGCGTCGGCGTAGCCGCCCGGGGACAGCAGTCCGATGTCGGCGCCCGCGCCGTCCGAGGTCCTGGTCACCCGGTACAAGGGGCCGTCGTAGGAGGAGAACAGCGCGCGCACCGTACTGTGCGCGGCGACGCAGGGAGTGCCGGCGTCGCCGTAGATGTCACACGGCAGCCCCCCGGCGGCCCGTGACGACTCGGGCAGGCCGATCAGGACGCCCATCGCGAGGCCGAGGACGGCCAGGAGGGACAGCAGGAGTCTGCGGCGGCTCGGGGGTGGTCCGGCGTCGATGTCCGAGGTGGCCCGGGTGACGGCAGTTCTCTTTCCGCGCATGGTGTGCTCCTCGACGGAAGGGGGGTGGCCTTCCAACTGGTGGTCACGGCGCCCGAGTTCACGTGCCTGGCGGTTCGGCTGTGGCGGAACGTACGCACACTGATCGGTCACGTCAAGATTTGTTGCTTCCGGCTTATTTAAAGCTTTGGGTATGTCCTGAATTGTTGCTTCAGACCCTCCCCCATCCATCCCCTCGGAGACCTCCGCCCCGCGCACGCACCCGGGCCCGGACCACCCAACTCCACGGCCTCTGGGCCCTCTTGACGGGTGCACACGCGGGCCGAAGAATGGGCGCCTGGCGCTTTGACAACGTTGTCCAAGTCTTCGGGGAGGGGCTGACGCCCATGAGATGGACCCTGCGCATACGCGGTGCGGGCACGGCGGTCACAGCGATCGCGCTTCTCGGCGCCGCCCTCACCGCGCCCACGGCCCACGCGGCCGCCGCCCGGAACAGTCAACTAACCGATCTCGTCAATCCGTTCATCGGCACCGAGGACGAGGGCAACACCTATCCGGGCGCCGCCGTGCCCTTCGGCATGGTGCAGTTGTCCCCGGACACCGGGCACAACACGGGTTACGACTACGCGCAGAACCACATCCGGGGCTTCTCCCTCGTCCATCTCTCCGGCGTCGGCTGCGGTTTGGGCGGCGATCTGCCGGTGCTCCCGACGACCGGCGACGTCACCGAAACCGACTACGCCAAGTACCAGGCGGAGTTCAGCCACGACGCCGAGAAGGCGAGCCCCGGCTACTACAAGGTCGCTCTGAAGACCGGTATCGAAGCCGAACTGACCGCCACCGCACGCACGGGCGTGCAGCGCTACACCTTCCCCGCCACCGACAAGGCCGACGTCCTGCTCAATGCCGGCCAGTCGCTGCACCGGACGGTTGCCACCAGGGTCGAGATCCTCGACAACCGGACCGTGCGCACCGCGATCACCGGCAGCGGCTTCTGCCAGGACACCAAGCCGTACACCGTGTACACGATCACCCGGTTCGACCGTCCGTTCACCGCGTACGGCACCTGGAACGGCTCGACGGTCACCGACGGATCGCGAACCGGGCGGGACGGTGCCTACGTCCGTTTCGACACCACCAAGGACCGGACCGTCGAGGCGACGACCGCCCTTTCCTACGTCGACGCCCACGGCGCGGCCGTGAACCTCCGTGCCGAGGGCGGCCGTTCCTTCCAGCGGGTCCGTGACGCCGCACGGCGGGCCTGGGAGGACCGGCTGGAGGACGTACGCGTGCAGGGCGGCAGCGACACCCTTCGCCGCACCTTCTACTCGTCCCTGTACCGGTCCTTCCTCGCTCCCGACATCGGCAGCGACGCCGACGGCCGTTACACCGGCTGGGACCAGAGGATCCACCGCGCGCGGGGCTTCACGTACTACCAGAACTGGTCGTTGTGGGACACCTACCGCACGCAGTCCCAGCTCCTCTCGCTCCTCGCGCCGCGCGAGGCCCGTGACATGGCGATCTCCGTCATCAGGATCGACGAGGAAAGCGGCTGGCTGCCCAAGTGGGGGTACGGCACGGTCGAGACGAACATCATGACCGGCGACCCGGTCACCCCGTTCCTCACCAACGCCTACCAGCAGGGGCTGCTCAAGGGCTACGAGGAGCGGGCCTACCGCGCCCTGAAGAAGAACGCCGACGGGGTGCCGCCCGCGGACTCCCCTGCCGTGGGCCGCGAGGCCAACGAGGAGTACATCGCCGACGGCTTCGCGCCCTACGTCAAGGGCCGCCCGCACGTGAAGCCCGGCGACTCGGACTACGACCACGGTGCGTCCGCCACGCTGGAGTACGCCCTGTCGGACGCGATGCTCGCCGAGATGGCCCGCGGTCTCGGCCACGACGCGGACGCGGCACGCTACGCCGCCCGCGCCCAGAACTACCGCAGGATCTTCGACCCCTCGACCGGCTTCTTCCGTGCGCGCGACGCCTCGGGCGCCTTCACCGGACCCGACGACCCGGCCAGGAGCGAGGGATTCCACGAGGGCACCGCCTGGCAGTACCAGTGGCTGGTGCCTCAGGACCTGCCGGGCATGGTCGCCCTGATCGGCGGCAGGCAGGCGGCCAACGACCGCCTGGACTCCTTCTTCGCCTACCAGCAGCTGCTGAAGGACCCCGCGAAGACCGCCCGCGAGGTGTGGGTGAACGGCCCGTACGACTACTACAACGCCGACAAGTACAACCCGCAGAACGAGCCCGACCTCATCGCCCCGTACACGTACCTGTCGACGGGCCAGCCGTGGAAGACGACCGACGTGGTGCACGCGGCGCTGACCCTCTTCACGGACACCCCGACGGGGATGACCGGCAACGACGACCTCGGCACCATGTCGGCGTGGAACGTGCTGTCCTCCATCGGGATCTTCCCGGTGCAGCCCGGCTACCACACCTGGGGCCTGTCCACACCGGTCTTCGCCCGCGTCGACCTCACGCTCGACCGGCGCTACTACCCGCGTGGTGCGCTCACGGTGACGGCGCCCGGCACCTCGGACGGCAGCCGCTACATCCAGTCGGCCCGCGTCGACGGCTCCCCGTACGGGCTCACGTACCTGACGACGGACACCCTGCGGCACGTGCGCTCGCTCGCGTTCACCGTGGGCGCCGAGCCGTCCGCCTGGGGCACGGCCGCCCAGGCCGGACCACCCGCGCTGAACCGACATCGGCGGTGAGCCGTGTGAGTCCCGTCGCTCTCCGAGGGGCGGGACTCTCACGGCCACGGCGCCGCGGTCGCGAAACGGGCACCCGAGGAGGCCCTGTGTCCCTCGAAACCCCGCGCGGACACGGGACTTGGGGACATCACGTGTTCGTCCTTCCGTGCTAGTGCCCCGTACTGCTGCACCATGAAGACCGAGCCGATCACGCTGTCCACACCGCGGCCCGTGCGGTGGCCGACCCTCGTTCAGGGCTGGCACGAACTGACCTTCCTGCACTGGCCGGTCGCCCCGGAGCGGGTTGCGCGACTGCTGCCGGCCGGTACCCGCCCCGACACCCTCGACGGGGTCACCTACGTCGGACTGGTCCCCTTCCTCATGCGCGGCGTGGGCCCGGGCCCGGGGCCGGGAGTTCCCTACCTGGGCACGTTCTGCGAGACGAACGTGCGTCTGTACTCGGTGGACGACCAGGGGCGCCGCGGCGTCGTCTTCCGCTCGCTGGACGCGGCCCGGCTGATACCCGTGCTGGTGGGCCGACTCGGCGTTCGACTGCCGTACACCTGGTCCAGCATGCGGCTGAGCCGCGACGGCGACGTGATCACCTACACCTGCCGGCGTCGCCATCCGGCGGGCCGGGGCGGGAGGAGCCGGGCCGTGGTGCGCACCGGGCCGCCGATCACCGAACCCACGCCGCTCGAACAATTCCTGACCGCTCGGTGGGGACTTCATGTCTCATGGCGCGGCCGGACGCTGCACCTGCCCAACGAGCACGCTCCATGGCCGCTGCACGGCGCGGAGCTCCTCGACCTCGACGACGACCTGGTCACGGCCGCCGGCCTGCCCCGCATGACGAGTCCGCCCGCCAGCGTGCTCTACTCCCCCGGCGTCACGGTCCGGTTCGGGACCCCGAGCGACGCTTCGGCGGCTCTCCCGCCGAGTGGCGCGGGTTACGACGCCACGGGTGGGGCGGGCGGCGGGCACGCCGTCTCATAGCCGTGAACAGACACGGCGGACGACGGCGGCCGCAGGCCGCTCCGCAAACCGGGAAGACCGGCCTTCGGATCGGGGGCCGGACCGTGCGGCCTGAAGCCGTCCGCCTACCATCGGCCCATGAGCGGGTGGAATCAGAGCCTGGACGCGGCGGGGGTCCGGGAGCCGCGGTTGCGGAGCGACTACGGCATCCAGCGGCGCCTGGTGACGCGCTTCCGCCGCACCTCGTACCTGGCTGCCCGGCTGTTGCTGCCGCGGCCGGTGCTCCCGCACGTGGTGGCAGCGACGGCCGTGATGCACCACGGGGACAACCTTCTGGACACCGGCACGAAGGCGCGGCGGGCCGCTGCGTGGGCCTCCTGGGAGCAGCGGGTGCGCAAGGCTCTGGAGTCGGGGATGAGCGACGATCCGCTGCTCCGCACACTGGTGCACACCGTTGCCGCGTATCCGCGGCTCCGGGCGGTGGTGGAGGAGTATCTGTCCACCGCCACGGCCGAGTTGGACTTCGCCGGGTTCGTCGACGAGGCCGACTATCAGGCCTATGTGGATGCCTACTCCCTGCCCGCCTTCATGCTGGTCGGTGCCTTGCTGGGGCCGGAGGTCGACGACGGACGGTATCGGGCGGCGTGCCGGACGTTCATCGACGGCAGCCAGCGGCTGGACTTCGTGAACGACCTCGCCGAGGACGTGCGGGAGGGGCGGCTGGGCATCCCGGCGCGGACGCTGGAGCGCTTCTCGGTCACGGGGGAGGACCTGGCCGCGGGCCGGGAGCCGCCGGGCCTGACGGAGCTGGTGCACCATCAGATCGGCGCCGCCCGCGCCTCGCTGGAGGCAGCCGGGGAGTTGGTCCCCCTCACCGCGGCCCCCAACCGGCCGCTGGTGGGTGCCGTGGTCGAGATCGAGCTGCTGACCGCCGGCGCGGCGTTCGCGCGCGGTCCCAAGCTGCTGCGCGGCTCGGCGAGACCGCCACTGGCAGGCACGCTGCGAGCCCTGTCGGTCGCCCGCCGGCAGGCCCGCAACGGACGCCGACCCGCTCACCCGGCCGGGGACGGGCGCCGGTCGGGGGCCGGCTGATAGGCGGGCGGGTGATTAGGTGGACGCCTGCGCGGCGGCGGTCGTGGTCGCCGCCGGTCGAGTGCTCCAGCTGTCCGGTCGGCAGATGGGTCTTGAGCGCCGACAGGTAGATGCCGTTGATGTCCAGGGCGGTCACCTCGTGGACGCCGGGCGGCAGTTCGGGTCGTGCCCGCTTCGGACGGGCCCCCAGATCCGGTCCGCGCCGCGGGCGCTCTGCTTGCGCAGGATGTCCGGGACCCAGGGATGCGCGATCACGTCGTGCCGGCCGCCCTTGCGGGTCTTGTCCAGCGGTGCCATCGCATCCGGGATCGCCCGCTTCACCAGCACCGCGGTGGCCGCCTCGACGTCACCGGCGTACCGGTCGAGCGCGGCGGCGACAGCCTGGCCGATCGGGTCGGACGTGACCGGCGCGGCCTGCATGCGGCGGCCGACAGGGACGACCTTCACGGAGGTGCGCTCACCGGGGTTCGATGCGGGGCCGGCCGGCCCGCAGGGCGCGGCACCTGCGCAGGCGCCGGCGTGCCGCAGCCGTCCGGGTCCAGGCGCTGGGGAAAGCCGGCGACCTGGTGGCGGGCGGGGTTGCCGCACAGGACGCAGGGCCGGGGCTCCGGCAGGACCTCGACCCCGTCCGCGTCGCCGTCGCTCGCCGGGGTCGACACCCCGGTACCGGTACCGGGGTCATCGGGAGCGGTGAGCCTGCCCGTGTCATCGGCTGCGGCGGTCGCCTCCTGCGGAAGTCCGTCATCGCGTGGTCTCCTTCCCCGCGACCGGACGGGCCTCGGGGCCGCGTCGCCCGCTCGGACGGCGACGCGGCTCCGGCAGGGATTCGGAGGCCCGGGTCGGCCCGGCCATCAGGTCCAGGACGTCGATACCGAAGTGCGCGGCGACCGCCTAGTCCGCCAGGCTCCAGGCGGCCGCACCGGACTGGCGACGGCTCACCTGGGCCTGACTGACCCCCAACGCGGCAGCGAGGCCGGTCTGCGACTCGCCCGTCGCATGCATGAGGGCCGCCACCGCCAGCCGGACACGGTCCGCCAGAGACATCCGCATGGCGCAGAAACTGCCACGCTAATGACATGAACTATGCTACTTACGCACAGATCCGTACGGCCGCCTCGCGTTCCGGGGACCAAGCGCGCGGCTCGCTCACCCCTTTGGCGCCCGGTCACTGCGCCACACGGCCCGGAGACCGGCTTCTGCGCATGTCGCGGGGTACCGTTCCCAGGAGAGTGAACGTCGGCACAAAAGTTCGGGAGATCTGCGCGGTGAAGCGGCACCACAGGCGCGGCAGGTGGTACGGGCCGCTGACGGGCGCGGTCGCCGCGGCCCTGGCAGTCGGGGGTTGCTCAGCGGGGGGCGGCTCCGGGACCGGTCCGGCCGTCACCTCCTCGCGGCCGCCCTCCTCCGGAGGCGTTCCCACCGACCCGCCGGGCCCCGCGGTCTGGCGCAAGTGGGGCCTGGCGCCACTGCCCGTCGCTCCCCGCCCTCCGGCCGACAAGCCCGTCAAGCTCTCCGCCTCGGGTGGGGTCCCGGTTTTCGCCCATGTACCGACCTCGCAGAAGGTCGTGTTCATCACCGTCGACGACGGACTGGAGAAGGACCCCGAATTCGTCCGGATGATGCGGGACCTGCGGGTCCCGATCACGATGTTCCTGATGAACGACGTCATCAAGTCGGACTACGCGTACTTCAGACCGCTGCAGGCGCTGGGGAACCACATCCAGAACCACACCCTGCACCACCCGGCCATGAACACCCTCTCGCTGTCCCGTCAGAAGGAGGAGGTGTGCGGCGACCAGAAGATCCTCACCAATCAGTACGGCGCCGCACCACTGCTGTTCCGCCCGCCCTACGGCGCGTACGACAACAACACCAGGACCGCGGTGCGCGCCTGCGGGCCGCGGGCGATCGTCTGGTGGCGCGAGACCATGCAGATCTCCAACCTGCAGTACCAGAAGCCGGACCGGAAGCTGCATCCCGGGGACATCATCCTCGCCCACTTCCGCGGGCCCGCCGAGCTCAGGGGCGCCACGATGACGCAGATGTTCCGCAACCTGCTCAAGCGCGTCCAGGAGCAGGGATTCGCCGTGGCGCGCCTGGAGGACTACATCCAGCCGTCGGCCGGCTGAGCCCGGCCCCCACCGGGACCGCGCGCCCGTAGCCGGTGGGCGTCGTGCAAGGCCGTGCAAGGGCTGGGCAAGCGCAGCGTCAGAGCGCAGACAAGGTCCCGGCAGGGGCCGAACCCCAGACTCGTCGGCATCGGCAACGGTCGGCTTCGGCGTGCGACACGGCCCGCCGGGCCACGGCGGGCGAGCTCCTCGAGCCGCTCGCCGCGCCGGGCCAGGGCGACCACGGTGCCCACGCCCGGCGAGTCGCTCCGCGGTGCGCCGGCAGAAGCCGACGACGCCCCCGAGACCACGACGGTTCCGTGCTCCTGACTGCTCACGTGCCCCACCTCATGCGATCGTCTCTCTCGTTGTGTGCTGCCGGGTGACGGGCCGTCACATGGGGTCGTAGCTCATCAGAAGCATGTCGCGGGTGCCCTCCCCCAGTCCGGGTTCGGCGACGGCCACGTCCCCGACACCGTGCCGTACCCGGGGGTCGTCGCCGAAGAACGAGTCGAGGCACTCGGTGAACACCTTCTCGGTGATCAGTTCGTGCTCCGGCGTGCAGACGCTGGTCCGGCCGCCGCTGATGTTGTGCCGGTTGATCATGTGCAGGCTGACGTAGGTGCAGCCGTCGCGGTGGACGCCCTCGGGGATCGGCCGGCCGCATGCGCCGTCGCGGGCCACGATGCGCACGCACTGCACCTGCACCGCCCACTGCTCGACCTCCGGCATGGGCAGCCGGCCGACATTGAAGTCGATCAGCGCGGCCAGGAACGCCCCGCTGCGGATCTCCTCCTGCAGTTCCTCGTACTTGCGCCACTGGCCGCCCGCGAAGGGGTTGTTCTCCACCGTCTGGAAGTAACCCGGGTTGTCGGCCACCAGCAGCTCACCGGTCGCGGGCCGGTAGATGTAGCGCGTGTGACGCCGGTAGCGGTAGCGGCCGCCGTCCGGCAGATAGGGATCGGCCGGCAGGTCGTCGAAGGAGGCGATCAGGGCCTTGAGGCTGTCCTGGAGGGCCGGCGGCACTTGCATGTCGCTGCCGGGGATCATGGAGAAGCCGGTGCGGACGATGTCGTCCGTGATGTCGGTCGAGCTGGAGATCGAGGCCGTGGGCCGGGTGGTGTGCACGAGGGTTCCCTTCTGCGCCGCCGTCGGGCGGAGCGGTTGGTCAGGGGCGGACGAAGTGGATGAGCAGCGGCCGCCGGTCCTCGGGGCAGTCCTCGGACACCGGGGGCACGCCGTGCCAGGAGTGGTCGGACCGCACCAGCACGACCGAGGTGCCCAGCAGCGTCAGGAACCGCCGCGCGCTGTCGGCCATGTCCGGTCCGCGCAGCACGTGCAGGTCGCCGTTCCAATCGGCCCGCCACGTGTCGTTGAAGTTCGACGCCCGCGGCGGCACACCAGGCCGCCGGTTTCTCCAGGTCCTGCTGCGACTTGTGCTTGGAGCGGGGCAGCGCGCCGTGCCCGTGCGGGTCGAGGGTTTCCAGGCCGACGCTGATGCGGACGGACCCGGCCTCCCCCATCGCCCGCACCGTGTCCTGGTCCAGGTGGTGCATGGTCGTGGCGCACTTCCAGGGGAACTTCGCGCCACCCGCGGTGAGCCGTTCGCACAGCTCCAGGGTCCAGCGGCGGTCGAGGGTGAACGTCGGTGCGTAGAAGGCGACGTACTCGAAGGACGCGGTGCGGAAGGACCGCTCGATGCAGTCGATGGTCCGGTCCACGGTGAGCCGGCGTTCCGGGCGGCCGAAGATGGGGTGGACGTCGCAGTAGGAGCAGCCGATCGGGCAGCCGCGGGCGGCGGGCACGACCATCACGGGCGAGACCGAATGCCAGGAGCCGTCCGAGGGGACCACCGTGCAGAGGCTTCCGGGCTGCGGCTGGATGCGACGGGCCGGCTCGGGCGCTCCCTCGCCTCCCACAGGTCGTAGGTGCCT
Source organism: Streptomyces sp. NPDC046197 (assembly GCF_040646295.1). Lineage (NCBI taxonomy): Bacteria > Bacillati > Actinomycetota > Actinomycetes > Kitasatosporales > Streptomycetaceae > Streptomyces > Streptomyces sp. NPDC046197. The sequence continues at coordinate 47,354 of NZ_JBEYZY010000034.1, forward strand.
CCGCCGTCCTGCGGCCACTGCTCGTTCAGGACGAACACGGCGTTCATCGCCCGGTCGGTCTTGCCGCGGTGCACGTTGCGGTAGTCACCCGGTTCGCGGAGCGATACGTTCACCTCCAGCGCGGCGCCTTCCAGATCCACGCCGGTGCTGGAGGAGAGCCAGCCGCGAAACGAGTCCTGCACGACCTCGACGGCCAGTTCCGACCAGGCCGGGGGCCTGCTTCTCGGCCTTGGCGGTGTACTGATCGTGCTGATACACCGTCATGAGCCGGCGCCGGTGGTGTTTGTCGAACTCGGGCGCCTCTTTCACCGCGCGGATGAATTCGCTCATGACCGGCAGTTCGGCGTTGAGCCGGTGCAGGTCCTCGAGGGCGATCAGAGAGAGCCCGGTATGGTGCACATGCGGTCGCGCATGTGTGACCACTTGGGCACTGGTTCGTATCACGGTCGCCTCGCTGGAGTCGGAGCCCGGGCCACGGCGTACGGCCTGCGGGCCGCGGCCGGGGGGCGCCACCGGCGGCTGCCAGGTGGTGACTCCGAGTCTGCGTCGGGTGCCTAGCCGATCCCTCGCCCGACCGCTGACCCTTTCCTTGCGGAGGCACTTGCGGTTCCCCTTGCAGAGCGCGGCGGCTTCGGCGGCCGGGGAGGACGCGGTGTCACTCGTCCTCGGTCGGCCCGCCCTTCAGCCGCAGACGCGCTTCCTCGGCGTCCGGATGACCGATGTCGTCAAGGATCCGCACCGCCTGACGCCACAGGGCGACGGCGGTGGTCCGGGCGCCCTGGGCGTCATGGGTGTCTCCCATGTGCAGCAGGGTGTCCGCTTCCAGGTAGCGGTCGTTCATGCGCTGGTAGAGCTTGAGTGCGCGCCGGTAGCAGCTCAGGGCCCCCAGGTGGCGGCCCAGGTGGTGGTGGGCAAGGCCGAGGCTGTCCCACGCCGCCGCCTCACCGTTGGTGTCACCGATCGTCTGGTGCAGTGAGACCGCCCGGCTGCACCAGGCCACCGCCTGCTCGTAGTCCCCGATCGCGATGTAGGTCCACCCGGTCTCGTTCAGCACGCTGGCCTGACCGCTGCGATGGTCCGTGTATCGGTAGAGGTCGAACGCTTCGGCGTACTGGCGCAAAGCCTCGCTGTGCAGGCCGTGGACGTTGGCCAGGAAGGCCAGCGAGCGGCGGGTGCGGGCCTGCCCCGCGGCGTCGTCGAGTTCCGTGAACATGCGCAGGGCGTGCCGCAGCATGACATCCGCGCGTTCGTCCTGGGCGAGCCTCCCGTAGGCGAAGCCCAGGGACCTGCGGGCCTGGGCCTCACGGAGCGGGTCCCGCAGCCGGACGGCCGCGTCCACCGCTGTCTCCTGGATGCCGACCTGGTCCTGCCAGCGGCCCCGGCGGTCGAGGTACAGTTCCAGGGTCTGTGCCAGCAGCCAGGCGTGGTGCAGGAAGCCCTTGCGCTCCGCGTGTCCGACCGCGGAGAGCAGGACGGGCAGTTCACGGTCGAGCCAGGCCGTCGCCTCCTCCTGTCCCGCGACGGGTTCGGCCACGACTCCCGGCTCGGCGTCGGGTTCGAGGCTCCATTCGATGCGGTTCGGGGTGAGCGCGCTCGCGGCGGCGTACGCGCTGTGCAGGTAGTGGTCGAGCAGGCGCCGCAGGACGGTGTGGCGGGTGTCCTCGTCGTCGCTGTCCCGGCTCAGCTCGGCCGCGTGGACCTTCAGCAGGTCGTGGAAGGCGAAGCGGTTCGACGTCAGCTGGGTCAGCAGATGGGCGCCGGCCAGTGTGGCCAGCAGCGCCCTGACCCGCCTGAGCGGCAGCGCGGCGAGGCTGGCCGCGGCGGCGACGGAGATGTCCGGCCCGGGGTGCAGCGAGAGCAGCCGCAGCAGTCGTGCGGCATCGGGCCCGACGCTGTTGCAGGACCAGGAGAAGACGGTACGGAGGTCGGTGTACGGGTCCTCGCCGGCGAAGACGTCCAGGCTGCCGTGGTCGGCCCGGAGCTCGGCCGCGATGGACGCCAGGGGCAGGTGCGGCTGGGTGGCGGCGCGCGCGGCGATGATCGCCAGGGCGAGCGGCAGCCGGCCGCAGAGGTCGATGATCTCCTCGACGGCGTCGGGGTCCGCGGCGATCCGGTCCCGGCCCAGGTGGCCGACCAGCACATCATGGGACTCCTCCCGGCTCAGCAGGCCCAGAGTCAGTGGTCGTGCGCCGTGGGTGGCGACCAGGCCCCGCAGCTGGGTGCGGCTGGTGATGATGACGAGACATGAGGAACTGCCCGGCATCAGGGGGCGCACATGCTGCGAGTCGCGGGCGTTGTCCAGGACGACCAGGACCCGCCGTCCGGCCAGGAGGCTGCGGTAGAGGGCGACTTGGGAGTCGAGGTCCGCGGGCAGCTGTCTGGCGGGAACGCCGAGCGCGATCAGGAACGAGCGCATGGCCTCGGCGGCGGCCATGCTGTCGCCGCTCGGGTCGAACCCCCGCAGGTTGACGTACAGCTGGCCGTCGGGGAACCGGTGGGCGAGGCGGTGTGCCAGGTGCACGGCGAGAATGGTCTTGCCGACGCCGGCCATCCCGTCGATGGCGCTGATGACCACGGACGCCGCTCCCGGTCCCTCGCCGATCGTGTCCAGCGAGCCGGTGATTCGCGCGAGTTCGTCCTTACGGCCGACGAAGGTGCGTAAGTCCGGGGGCAGTTGCGTGGGCCGCACGGTCAGCGGTGCGTTCGGCGGGGTGTTCAGCAGCCGCGGGGGCACGGCGGGCTCCGCCATCTGCGCCGGGGGGCCGTCGCCCGAACCGCCGGTGGCCGCTTCCTCCTGGCGCAGCAGACGCGCGCGGGCCGCGCTGAGCTCCGGGCCGGGGTCGATGCCGAGTTGCTCGGCGAGCCGGGAGCGTGTGGCGTCGTAGAGTGCGAACGCCTCGGCCTGGCGGCCGGTGTCGGCGAGCGCCTGCACAAGTCGCGCGTGCAGGGACTCGTCGAGGGGGTGTTGCGCGATGGCGCGTTGCAAGAGGGGCAGGACCGGCTCGGGTTCGCCCGACGCCAGCATGAGGTCGGCGCCCTCCCGCAGAGTGGCCAGGTACTCGCTGTCGACGGCGGAGAACACCGGGTGGGCACGGACGTCCTGAGGGACGCCCTGTGCGGCCTCTCCCCGCCACAAGGCCAGTGCCTCGGTGAAGAGTTCGACGGCAGAGCCCGACGTGCCGCCGGCCGAGGCCTCCCGGGCCCGATGCGCCAGGTCGCGGAAGCGCAGCAGGTCCAGGGTGGTGGCGTCGACGTTGATGGCGTAGCCGCCGGCGCGGCGTACCAGCAGTTCGCCCGGCGCGCGCGGGGGGAGCCCCGGTTCGAGCAACTTGCGCAGCGTTCCGACGTGTCGGTGGACGACGTTCACCGCGCTGTGGGGAGGGTCGCTCGGCCACAGGACGTCCACGATTCTGCTCAGGCTCACGGGCTGCCCGGCGTGGAGCAGGAGCAGGGCCAGCACGGCGCGTTGCTTGGGCGGTCCCGGTGGCAGTTCCACACCGTCCCGCCAGATCTTGATGGGGCCCAGAACCGCGAAAGTGACCTGATGATTCATGTCTTCCTGGAGCCCCGCCCGTGCGGGCTGTTAGATCGAATGTGCTGATCACAAGTCTATGCGGCGACTTGTACGGCAGTGGGGCACGACCCGCCGCATGTGGTCGGACATGGCGCATTCTGAGCGTCAGTCCATCGGCACTCTTTCTACACAAGCGCGGGCGTACTCTCGGCTCGCCCTCACATGTGTGACGAGCGAAAGGCATATACGCCAGGTATGACGTACACAGCGGAAGTGCAACGAATCCGGCCCGTCGCGGCAGACCTGTCACTTGACGCATTTGGCGTGATGACGGCCAGATGCGGCAGTGAGCAGGTGCACCTGGGGCCACCGCGGCACCGGGCGGTACTCGGCCTGTTGCTGCTGCGGCTGGGGCAGGTGGTCCGGGCCGACCAGCTCGTCGACGAGCTGTGGGGGGAGCACCCGCCCCGGCGTCCGCACGCCACCCTGCAGACCTACATGTCGCACCTGCGCCGGGCGTTGACGTCGAAACGGGGTCCCGACAAGACGGCCGCTCCGCTGCACTACCGCGCCCCCGGATACGTCCTCACGCTGGAGGCGGGGGCCGTCGACCTGTACCGGTTCGACCAGCTCGTGGCTCGCGGGCAGGCCCACGCCTCCGAGGGCCGGTTCGAGCTCGCCCGCGATCTGCTGGGCTCCGCCCTGGAGTTGTGGCAGGCGGACCCCTTCCTGGACCTCACGTCCTACGCCCCGCTGGCGGAGGAAGGCGCACGGTTGCAGCATCTGCGTACGGCGGCCGTGGCGGCCCGCGCCGACGCGCTGCTGGCCCTCGGCGAAACCGGTGACGCCGTCGCGGCGCTGCGCCGGGAAGTGACCCGTTGCCCCACCGACGAACGCATGGTCGCCGGCCTGATGACCGGCCTGTACCGTCTCGGCCAGCAGGCCGAGGCGCTCCGCCTCTACGACCGCACGCGGACCCAGCTGTCGGAGGAACTCGGGGTGGCTCCGAGCGGCGAGCTGCAGCGCGTCCACCTGGCCATACTGCGTCACGAACTTGGCGACATCTCACCGGCGCCCCGCCGGATCGAGGCGCGGAGCCACCCGCAGGAGGCCGAGCGCGCTTCCGACGGTGCACGCGACCCGGGCCGTCCTGCGCGGATCGGCCCCGGATCCGGCGCCGGCTCCGCCCGGGTGACCGGTGCGGACGTCGCGGGCACGTCCGAGCTCGGACGGCGCGGCCCCGCGCCGGATTCCCCGCTCTTCGAAGGACGCGAACACGCTCTCGCCGCAGTGCGGTTGTCGGTCACGGCCGCGCTGCGGGGCAGCGGGCACCTCACCGCGGTCGTCGGCGAGGCCGGGGCGGGCAAGACCGAGTTGCTGGCTCGGGCCACCACCGGCACGGATGAGTGGGTCGAGGGTACGAAGGTGATCCGCGTCAGCTGCCGGAACACACAGGGGACGCCGGAAGGCTGGGTGTGGCATCAGGTGCTGCGGCAACTGACGGCCCCGGGCGGGGTGTCGAACGACGCTGTGGCACCGCCTTGTTCGCACGATGCCATGACAACGTTATCCGGCCAGGAGGCGGCACCGGCCGACGACGGCCGCGTGGCACGGATGCACTTCCTTGCGCACGACGCGCTGTGCGAATCGATTCTCCGCCACGCCGACGACACTCCACTCCTGCTCGTCGTCGAGGACGTGCACCGGGCGGACCACCCCACGCTCGACATGCTGGGGCTGTTGAGCGGCCGGACCCACGGCCGCTCCATGAGCGTGGTGATCAGCGCAAGGGAACCCGGGCTCGGGACGGACCCCGAGCCCGACGGCCCCCTGCAGGAGCTGCTCGCCGACTCCCGTGCGGAAGTGGTCCACCTGGACAACCTGTCCGAGGACCATGTCCACGCCCTGGTCGCGGCTCAGGCCGGGCCCGGACTGGACGCCGCCGTGGTGCGGGGACTGTACGAGCGGAGCGGCGGCAACCCGTATCTCCTCGGCCGGTTGCTGGCGCACGCGGGTGGCGCACGCCGACTGCACGACGCGCATGCTTCCGAGAGCGCTCTCACCGGAATCCCCACGGGGGTGCGCAGCATGCTGCGCCGACGCCTGGCCGCACTTGCGCCACGCGTCCTGCGGGTGCTCAGGAGTTGCGCCGTGCTGGGTCCCGAGGCGGAGATGACCCTGCTCACGGGTGTGCTGGGCGATGGCGATGGCGATGGCGATCCCGACGCCCAGGCCGTGGAGGAGGCACTGCGCACGGGCCTGTTGCGTCGTGACCGCGACCAGTCCCACGGGCTGGCGTTCCGCCACGGTCTGGTCCGGGACGTGCTGCTCGACGAGATGACCGACCGGGAACGTGCCGCCCTGCACATCAGGGCCGTCGACGTACTGAGCGCGCGCGTGGGCGGCTGCCCCGAGGTGACCCCGCGCCTTGCCCACCACGCCTGGCAGGCGGCACTGACGTTGCCCACGGACCAGGTGCTGCCGCATCTGCTGCGCGCCGGCGAGCAGGCGGCCGTGGAAGGCGGCTACGACAGCGCGAGGACCTGGTTCCGCCGTGCACGCACGCTGCTCTCCTCCACCCCCCCGACCAGTGGGACGACGGCGCAGGCGCTGTATCTGAGCCGGCGCATCCTGCAGATCGACAGCGTCACCCGCGGCTACGGCGACCGCGAGGTGGAGGCCGAGTCCCAGCGCATCCTGAGGTTGTCGGCCGCCACGGCCGCCCTGGCGGCGGAAGAGCCCGCCCTGCTGTTCCTTCAGTGCATCGCCAAACTGGTCACCGGCCGCCATGAGGAGGGCTCGCGCCGTGTCGAGCAACTACGCGTCCTGGCGGAGGAGTCGGACGCCCCCGAGGTCCGGCTGCACGAAAGACTGGCCCGTGGCATCCTTCACCTGCCCAGCCGCCCCGCCGAGGCGCTGACCGCGCTGACGGAGGCGGAGCGCACGGCCGAGAGCCTCTCCCCCAGGCATCTGGCTCGGCTGACGCACCGGACGCAGCACGACCCTCGATTCCTGGCCATGAACCACCGTGTCCTCACCCTCTGGCTGCTCGGCGCCACCGACCAGGCGCTCGGACTGTCCGAGGACCTGCTTCTGCTCACCGGGCACGAGGGCACCCCGGTCGACCGGGCCAGCGCTCACTACTTCCATGCGCTGGTCGCCGCCCTGGCCGAGGAGCCCGACGCGGTCGCCGCCTCCAGCGCCCGGGGCCTGGAGATCGCCCGCGCGCACGGACTGCTGCACTGGACGAGCATGCTCCAGGTGTGCCACAGCTGGGCACAGCACCAGCTCGGGGCGCCGGACGCGCTCGACGCCCTGGAATCGGCGGTCGACGAGCTGTCCGAGCGGCAGCTGCGGATCCGTCTGCCCCTGCATCTGGGCCTGCTGGCGCAGGCCCAGCACGGCGCTGGTGCGGTCGAGGCCGCCCGGGAAACACTGCGCCGGTCCGCCAGGGAGATCAAGTCCCGTGGAGAGTACGCGTATCTGAGCCCCGATCTGCCGTTCAACCGGCTGCCCCGCCTCCGGCTCGTGTCCGGCGGTCAGTAATACGGCCGATGGCATTTTGGTACCGGCCCCAGTTCAGGGCCGGCGATCGCGGTCAGGTTTCATTGGAGTTTAACGGAGCAGTCATCATCGACGTCTTTTCACCCTACAAACAGGATGGCGAAAAAGAGATCAACCGATTGAACTGGGCACGACTTCCATGCTTAGCTTCCTGGCGACCCGCGGCAATCCGACGACGATGCGCGGATTGCTGCACGAACGCTTTCGGAGGCGTAGCGGATGAAGATCCTAGGGATTACCAACAACGACTTGGCCGGCGCATGCCTCGTACGTGACGGAGAAATCGTCGCCGCGGTGAGCGAGGAACGCTTCACTCGAGTAAAGGACCACAAGACCTGGCCGGCTCGTTCCATCGAGTTCGTGTTGCGAGAGGCCGGCACCTCCTTACAGGAGATCGACCGGGTCGCCTACGGCTGGTGCGCGGGATTCGACGCCGACAAGCACCTCCTGCTGTACGTCGACCGGGTCGCCGAAGAGGCGCAGCAACGACCGGAGGGACTCGTCCACCTGCGCAAGCGGATCTCCGACGAGATACGCAACGACAAGGCGAAGCGCGCCGAGTTCGACGAGTTCGTCGACAAGAACGGACTGCGCGGCAAAGCGGTCTACGTGGACCATCACGAGTCCCACGGCCTCGGCGCCTTCCTCTGCTCGCCCTTCGACGAGGCGCTGGCCGTGACCTGCGACGGACGAGGCGACTTCCAGTCCCTCACGGTGACGCACTGCTCCGCGGACGGCGAGCGGGTGCTCCAGCGGGAGACCTCCGCGGACAGCCTCGGCTACTTCTACGGGCGGATCACCAAACTGCTGGGATTCACACCGAACCGGCACGAGGGGAAGATCACCGGCCTGGCCGCGCAGGGCGACCCGCACAAGCTTCTCCCGCTCATGCAGAGCATGATCGACATCACCGAGGACGGGACGATAAGGGCGCGCACCGGAGACTTCTTCCAGCCCTCCTACGAGGGTTACTCCGAGGAACTCCTGGACGAGATCGCCAAGCACGACCGGGCCGATGTCGCCGCCGCCGCGCAGGCGCACGTCGAGAACCTGCTGACCGCGCTGGTGGCCCGCCACATCGGAGAGGTTCCGAGCGGCAACGTCTGCCTGGCCGGTGGCGTCTTCGCGAACGTAAAGCTGAATCAGCGCATCTTCGACACTCCGGGGGTCCGCAACGTATATGTCCTGCCGCCGATGGGCGACGGAGGGCTGCCGCTGCAGTCCGCAGCCGTCATCGCCTACCGGGAGACCGGAAAGCGGCACCGGGTCCCATCCATGGCACTGGGGCCGGATGCGGCGATTTCCGAGGGACAGCTGGAGGAAATCCTCCAGGACTACCCCGGGCTTCGTTTCCGGCGAATCGACCACGGTATTCAGGAAGTCCTGGTCCGTGCCCTGGACAAGGAAAAAGTCATCGGCCTCTACCGCGGCCGAATGGAATTCGGCCCCCGGGCGCTGGGCCGACGCAGCGTCGTCTACCGCACCGACGACCCGGCCATGAACGACTGGCTCAACAAGCGCCTGAACCGCACGGAGTTCATGCCGTTCGCCCCGATCACGGCGGAGGAACTGGCGGCGGACTGCTACCGCGGCTGGGAGCCCGACCACCCCTCGGCCCTGTTCATGACCATGACCTACGACTGCACCGAGCAGTTCGCCAAGGCGTGCCCAGCCGTGGTGCACGTCGACAACACCGCCCGCCCGCAGATCGTGCGCCGGGCTGACGACCCCTTCCTGCACGGCCTGTTGCTGGCCTGGTACGCGCAAAGCGGCCAGGGCGCGCTCGTCAACACGTCGTTCAACAAGCACGAAGAACCTATCGTGGGCTCGCACCGCGACGCGCTCGATCCGCTGCAGGACGAGGTCGTCGATCTGCTGCTCATCGACGACGTCTACCTGGTGTGGAAGGACGGCGCGAACGGGGTCACGGACGAGCTGACGAGCTGACGACCGATCGCCGGCCGAACGGCGCGAGCGACCGGGTGAGGAGAACAATGCAGTCAAAAGCCGGTACACACCACGACGTCGATGCCGTCGTCTTCGACATGGACGGAGTCCTGATCGACTCGCGGCCCGTGATCGAGAACGCCTGGCGCGATGTGGCACGGCGCCACGGCAGGACACTGACGGCCGCCGACGCCGAGCGGTACGTGCACGGACGCACCGGGTCCGAGACGGTACGACTGCTGTTCCCCGACCACTCGGACTCCGACCGGTCGGCGATCTGGGCGGAAGTCGACAAGGTGGAGGAGGAAGCCCCCTATCCGGCCGTGCCCGGCGCCGACGCGCTGGCGACCGGGCTGGCCGACAGGGGCGTCCTCCTCGCCCTGGCCACCAGCAGCTGGGCGCGCAAGATCGACAACGCGCTGGGCGGACTGGATCTGCTCGACGTGTTCGCCGTCCGGGTCACCCGCGACGACGTCACGCACGGAAAGCCACACCCCGACCCCTACCTCGCCGCGTGCCGGCGATTAGGCGTCCGGCCGCAGCGCACCCTCGTCTTCGAGGACTCGGTCAGCGGGGTGCGCTCGGCCGTTTCGGCGGGCGCCGTCTGTGTCGGCATCGGCACGCACGAACTGATCGGGGCCGGCGCCATCACCGTGGCTCCGGACTTCACCAACCTGTCCGTCGCGCACGCCAAGGACCGCGGGGAGAGCCTGGTCCTGACCGGGCTCGACGCCCGGATCACCATCACCGCGGCGGGAGAGCGCGCCCGTGCCTGAGTCCACCTCCCAGCCGGAGACCGCACCGACCGCGCTCCCCGAGACCCCGCCCGGTGCCATGACGTCCGGCACGGTGCCGTCCGCGCCGCCGGCACCACCCACGCAGCCGGTGCCGTCCGCATCGCCGGAGGCGTCGGTACCGCCGCTGTCGCACGTTCCGTACGTCGCCAAGGCGGCGGTCGTCTCCGCGTTCTGCGTGTTCTTCGTGCTCGGCGCGCTCACCGCGTCCCTCGGAGCGTCCCTGCCGTACCTGAAGCAGGAGTTCGGCCCCGGGCACCAGGTCGGCCGCATCGTCTCCTTCTACAACTTCGGGGCGCTCACCGCGACTGCCCTGATCGGGCTTCTCGGCCGCCGGGCGAGGCCCCGGCCGACGATCACCGTGCTGCTGGCGGTGTTCGCCGCCGCGACCGCCGGCATGGCGGTCAGCCCCGGCTGGGCCTGGTACCTGTTCGCCGCCACCGTCGCGGGTCTCGGCTACGGCGGCCTGGTCCTCACCCTCAACACCGCCTTCGCCAGGGGCTTCGGCGACAACAGCGTGGTGATGGTCAACCGTCTCAACGCCGTGTTCGGCATCGGCGCGATCCTCGGCCCTCTGGCCACCGGCCGGACGGACATCCGTCTGCTGTCCCTGGCGGCCTGTCTGCTGGCGCTTCCCTGTGTCCTGGTGCGGCGCATGGGTGCCGTGCTCGAACACCCGGGCCTCCCGCGGGCGGACGATGCCCCCTCCCGGCTCAGGCGGCCGAGCGCGGTCATGGTGCTCTTCCTCGTCACCGGACTGCTCTATGCGGGCCTGGAGACCAGCATCGGCGCGTGGCAGTCCACGCAGCTTCAGCGAAGCGGCTGGAGCCTCCAAGCGGCGACCATGGCCGCGTCCGGGTTCTGGGCGGGTATGGCGGTGGGCCGCCTGGTGGTCCCCCAGCTCACCAAGCGCCTTGCGGCCCGTACGTCGGTCCCGCTGTATCTCGTCACCGCGCTCGGGGCCCTGCTGCTGGCCGCCGTGCCCCACCTCGCCATAGCCGCGTATCCCCTGGCCGGGCTCTGTCTCGCCCCCGTGCTGCCCACCGTCATCGCCTGGACATCCGGTGTGGCGGACGTCCCCCAGCGCGCCACATCCGTTCTCACACTGTGCTGCATGGTCGGCAACACGAGCGTTCCCGCGGTGGTGGAGACGCTCACCGACACACGGCCGTCGGCGGCGATACCCCTCACTCTCGCCGGATTCTGCGCGCTGTGCCTGCTGTTCGCCGTGCTCGCCCGCCGTGCACGGCAGCCACGGCCCGCCTGACGCGACGGGGGCGATGCCGAGATCGCCCCCGTGCTCCGGCGCGGATCAGAACGCCGTGTGGGCGAACCAGTGGTCCAGAGCCGCGGTGTCGCCGACCACCTCGAAGGCAGGTTCCTGGTACGACCGGCGTCCGTAGAGCAGCAGCAGGAGATCCGCTGCCTGCCCGCGCACCGCCGTGTGCGCCTTGGACGGTACGGCTGCGGCTTGTGCCCGTGGCAGCAGGCGGAACCCGTCCGGCTCCAGCCGCACGTACCACTCGTCGCCCGCTGCCTCGGCGGAGTCGGTGCACTGGAAGGCGATGGTCTCGCCGTCGCCGTGCAGCTTCGACACCCCCGCCGCGAAGAGGTGCGCGTGGGGCAGGTTGACGAGGAACTCGTCCACGCCGTCCGCCGCGAGCACCGGGTCGAGAGTCGACTCCCGGCCCACCGCACGCTCCGCGTCCACCCGGTGCACCAGCGTTTCGAACAGCATCCGCCGGGCCCAGAACCGCGCGTGCTGGTCCTCGCCCCAGGCCCACATGGCCGCGCCGGGGTCCGTGCTCCGCAGCACGGCCGCGACATCGGGGACGCCCGCCGCCACCCAACGACCGTAGTCCGCAACGGATTCCGGCAGCCCCAGCTCCACGTCCCGGCTGCGCGGAGGCTCCTGCACCAGCCGGCTCAGCAGGGTGCTGAACCAGCGCTGCACCGCACCCACGTGCCGGGTGAGCTCGGCGAGCGTCCAGCCGGGGCAGGAGGGCACGGCGGTCGTCGGCTCCGCCCCTTCCACCACCTCGGCGAAGCGCAGGGTCTCACGCTCGATTGCCTCCCTGTAGATGTCGTAGGGCAGAGGGTGTCCCGCCCGGCTCGTCGCCTCCATCTGCCGCCGCCTTCCCGTCCGCAGCCGATCATGTCGTGATCAGTGTGGATCCTGGAGTCCACTCGAAGGCAAATCCCCGTTCGCGGAGGTTGCCCGGCCGGCTCCGGGGCCCGTGGTCAGCGCAGCCGCACGAGGAAGACGTCGCCCCTGAGGTTGGTGTCCCCCCGCACCCAGTCCTTCTTCCGGGACTGGAACGCCGCCACGCGCGCGTGCCTGTCGTAGACGGGGGCGCCCATGCCGGTCCCCGGCACCAGGTTCGTCGCGTCGGACTCGAAGGCGACGTACCGGCCGTCGGCTCTGACCGACGGGGCCCGGGAATCCCCGTCGCCCTGGGTGCCGTCGGCGGCGACGCTGACGCGCTCGACGCGCAGGACCGGCTCGGCGGCCGTCGCGACCGGCACCGCCACAGGCGCAAGGATCGTGACCGGCGCGGCTCCACCCGCCGTGCGCGCGGCTCTTGCGCTGTGGACATGTTTCCGCCGGGAAACCGTCTTCCCCCGGACCCACGCCGAGGGCACCCCCGGATGCAAGCGCATCGGTCGCACCAGGTCAATCGGCCCATCGTCGTTTGGGTGATTTGGGTGATCAGGCGGTGTGCCGCGCGGTCATCGCCCGGCTCGCCCGCACATTCGTGCCAGGCTCGCAAGCCGCGTCGAGTTCCCAGCGGAGGCCGCAATGTCTGGTGCACCGGAAGCCCTTCGGCGTCCCCGGTGGCTCGTGCCGAACGCTCTGCGGGCCTCGGTCGTCCTGGCCCTGGTGACCGGGATGGCCGGCTGCGGGGCCGGTGGCACCACGCCCCACAGCGGGGCTGGCACGAAGTCGCCCCAAATGGCGGGCAGCGCAACCCTGTTCCCGGGTGCGCAGGGCCAGTCCGATGACGCCCGGATCGAGTTTCCGCGGGCGGATCCGGGCGAGTCGGCCAAGGTGAACGTCAGTGTCGCCAACACCACGGACAAACCGATGAAGGTGGAAACGGCAAAGCTGGTCGGCCCCTCCCCGACCAGCGCCTCCAACGCACCGGCCATCGCCGAGGACACCTGCGGGGGCAGGACTCTCCAGCCGCACCAGACCTGCAGCTTCGCCCTGCTCATTCCTCCCGGTACCGCCGAGGGAGGTCTTCAGGTCGAAGTCAAGACGGACCAGGGCGATGTGACGGCGTCCGTGGCACAGCGCGAGCCCAGTCCGGCAACGTCGGCCGAGCAGACCGGGACGCCCGGGACGGGCGGGACGGGTACGCCGACACCCGCGCCGCAGCAGACGAGCACGCCGGCCGGCCCGACGACCGGCCCGGACGGCACACCCACGGAGCGGGAGACCACCCCGGGCGAGGCGCCGTCGGCCTCCCCCACCTGACCGAGGGCGCCGGTGCGGCTCACTCCTGGCCGCGGACCTCGACCCGGACGGAGTTGTCGTCGTTCAGGACCAAGGTGATGTCCCCGTCGGCCAGACGCTCCGTGGGCACCAGGTAGTACCGCGTGCTCGACTTCGCCAGCACGCGGAACCCGATGCACCGGTACCGGTAGGGCAGGTAGGCGGCGCCCCGGTCCACGCAGTGCACGTTGGGGGCCGACGGGAAGATCGGCTGCCGCAAGTGGATCAGAACGGGCGTCGTGTCGCGGAAGTTGTTCTCTGCCTCGTCCCGCGCCGCCGACGTGCCCGCTCCGTGGGCGTAGCGAGCCAGGGCGAAGAACACGATCAGCGCTGTCGCGGAGACGAGGAGTCCTTCCGTGATGCCCCAGAACCGCCCGCCGCGGCGCTGCGGATCGCGGATCAGGTACATGGCGCACAGCACAAGGAGCGCGCCCACGGCCACGAGGACGGCGGGCAGGAGGACCCGCAGCCAGCCGACGGGCAGAAGGACCCACATCGTGGTCCGCCACCACGCCGGCTCCAGGAAGACGGGGAAGCTGAGCAGCAGCAGGCCGACGCCCACCGCGCCGAGCACCCGGGTCACCGGGCCACGCCGCTCCGCCGCGTCCGGCTGCGAGAGCCACCGCTCCAGTGCCCGGAAGGCGAGTACGCCGATGATGCCGAGAACGAGCAGCACCCACAGGGGGAGAAAGACGGCCGCCGGACTGCCGAGCAGGTAGTCCTGTGGCGTGAACTCCAGTTCACCGACGCCGAGACCGAAGTAGGCGTAGTACGCGCTGCGGTAGGTGTAGCCGAAGTAGTACAGGAGGGCGAAGACGACCGATCCCGGAGTGACGATGTACGCGGCCTTCTCGAAGAAGGACTTCTCCGTGGTCTGCTGTCCGCTCACCCACACTCTCCCCGCGCTTTCCCCGCTCTCTCCCGGCAGGCTGAACCTAATGTCGGGGAACCGTCCGCCCGGCACATCGACACGCGGACACAAGGGGGTAGCCTTCGCTGACCCGGAACCGGCTTCCCGGCTCTGGAAGGTGAAGGAGCGACAATGCCTCTTCCGAGCGTCCTCGCGGTGTTCGCGCATCCGGACGACGAGTCCCTGTCGGCGGGCGGGGTGCTCGCCCGCCACGGGGCCGCGGGAGCCCGGACCGCCGTGGTCACGGCGACGTGGGCCGAGGGCACCCGGCGTGCTGCCGAGCTCGCCGACGCGCTGCGGATCCTCGGAGCCGGAGAGCCGCGGATGCTGGGCTACGCCGATGCCCGCGCGCCGCAGTCGGCCCCGGGCGGTCTCCGGTTCCGCGACGCGCCGCTGGAGGAGTCGGTGCGGCGGCTGGTCACCCACATCCGGGAGTTCCGCCCGGACATCGTGGTGACCCATGACGCTTATGGCGGGCTCACCGGCCATCCGGACCATGTCCACACCCACCGGGTGACCACACTCGCGGTCCAGGCCGCCGGGATGGACCGGCTCTACCCGGAGTCCGGCGCCGCCTGGCGGCCGAGCGCCCTCTATCTGGCCACACACCCCGACTCCGCTGCCCGGGCACTGGGCGGACTCCTGGTCCGGGAGGGCAGGGCGATGTACAGCGTCCCGGACCAGTGGGTCACCGCAACGGTCGATGTGAGGCCGTGGCTCGAGCAGAAGGTGGCCGCCGTGCTGGCCCACCGCACCGAAGTGCGGCGGGGAGCCCTGCCGGGCCGGCTCGCCGGCCTCCCGCCCGCGGTCCGGGAGAGGCTGTTGTCCACGGAGTGGTACATCCGTCACGACGTCGTCCCCACGGCACCGGACCGGACGGCCCAGACTGAGCTCACCCGCTGAACCGGCCGGCCCCCGGCGCTCATCCCCTGCGGGACCTCACTCGACCACGACGAGCAGATCACCGCCCTCGACCTGCTGGATGCGATTGATGGCCGGCCTGGTCACCCGGCCCGACCTGGGGGCGGTGATGGCGGCCTCCATCTTCATCGCCTCGATGGTGGCCACGGTCGCACCGGCTTCCACCTCGTCGCCCTCGGCGACCGCGAGCGTCACCACACCGGCGAACGGCGCCGCCACGTGCCCGGGGTTGCTCCGGTCGGCCTTCTCGGTCACCGGCACATCGGCAGCCGCCTTGGTGTCGCGTACCTGGATCGGCCTCAGTTGGCCGTTCAGGGAGGACATCACGGTGCGCATGCCGCGTTCGTCCGCCTCGCCGACGGCCTGGAGCTCGATGAGGAGCCGTACGCCGGGGTCCAGGTCGACGGCGTACTCCTTGGCGGGACGCAGCCCGTAGAAGAAGGCCTTGCTGTCCAGGACGCTGGTGTCTCCGTAGGCCTGGCGGTGGGTCTCGAACTCGCGGGTCGGCCCGGGGAACAGCAGCCGGTTCAGGGTCGGGCGACGGGACTTCTGCAGGCCCTCACGGTCCTCGTCGGTCAGCTCCTGTACGGGCCTGGCCTCCGCACGGCCCTGGAGTGCCTTGGTGCGGAACGGCTCCGGCCAGCCGCCGGGCGGGGTGCCCAGCTCGCCGCGCAGGAAGCCGATGACGGAGTCGGGGATGTCGAACCTGTCCGGCGTCGCCTCGAAGTCCTCCGGCGACACCCCGGCCCCCACCAGGTGCAGGGCCAGGTCGCCGACCACCTTGGACGACGGGGTGACCTTGACCAGGCGGCCCAGGATGCGGTCGGCGGCGGCGTACATCGCCTCGATCGCTTCGAAGCGGTCGCCCAGTCCCAGCGCGACCGCCTGGGTGCGCAGGTTGGACAGCTGACCGCCGGGGATCTCGTGGTCGTAGACGCGTCCGGTCGGTGAGGCCAGGCCCGCCTCGAACGGCGCGTAGATCTTGCGGACGCTCTCCCAGTACGGCTCCAGGTCTCCGACGGCCTTGAGGTCCAGGCCGGTGGGACGGTCGGAGTGGTCGGTCGCGGCGACGATCGCGGACAGCGACGGCTGCGAGGTGGTGCCCGCCATGGAGGCGACCGCGCCGTCCACCGCGTCGGCGCCGGCCTGGATCGCGGCGAGGTAGGTGGCGAGCTGACCGCCCGCGGTGTCGTGGGTGTGCAGGTGCACCGGAAGGTCGAACTCGCGGCGCAGTGCCGACACGAGCGTGGCCGCGGCGGGGGCGCGCAGCAGCCCGGCCATGTCCTTGACGGCCAGGACGTGCGCGCCGGCGGCCACGATCTGCTCGGCCAGGCGGAGGTAGTAGTCGAGGGTGTAGAGACGCTCCGCGGGGTTGGACAGGTCGGCGGTGTAGCACAGGGCCACCTCGGCGACGGCCGTACCGGTCTCCCGTACGGCATCGATGGCCGGCCGCATCTGGCCCACGTCGTTGAGCGCGTCGAAGATCCGGAAGATGTCGATGCCGGTGGCCGCGGCCTCCTGGACGAAGGCGTCGGTCACCTCGGTCGGGTACGGCGTGTAGCCCACGGTGTTGCGGCCGCGCAGCAGCATCTGCAGGCAGATGTTGGGCACCGCCTCGCGCAGTGCCGCCAGTCGTTCCCAGGGGTCCTCGGCGAGGAAGCGCAGGGCGACGTCGTAGGTGGCACCGCCCCAGCACTCCAAAGACAGCAGTTCGGGCAGGGTCCGGGCCACGACCGGGGCGGCGGCGAGGAGGTCCTTGGTGCGCACCCGGGTGGCGAGCAGGGACTGGTGGGCGTCACGGAAGGTGGTGTCGGTGACGCCGATGGTCGGCGACTCGCGCAGCCGCCGGGCGAAGCCCTCCGGGCCGAGCTCGATCAGCCGCTGCCGGGAGCCCGCGGGCGGCTCGCCGCCGGGCGGCGTGGGCAGTTTGGTGGCGGGGTCGATCAGCTCGGGCCGCTCGCCGTGGGGCTTGTTCACCGTGACGTCGGCGAGGTAGGTGAGCAGCTTGGTGCCGCGGTCGGCGGAGTGGCGGGCGGTGAGCAGGTGCGGCCGCTCCTCGATGAACGAGGTCGTGACCCGGCCGGCCTGGAAGTCGGGGTCGTCGAGGACGGCTTGCAGGAAGGGGATGTTGGTGGCGACCCCGCGGATGCGGAACTCCGCGACGGCGCGCCGGGCGCGGCCGATCGCGGCCCCGAAGTCCCGGCCCCGGCAGGTGAGCTTCACCAGCATGGAGTCGAAGTGCGCGCTGATCTCCGTACCGGCGTGCGTGGTTCCGCCGTCCAGGCGGATGCCCGAGCCGCCCGGCGAACGGTAGGCGCTGATCCGGCCGGTGTCGGGTCGGAAGCCGTTGGCCGGGTCCTCGGTGGTGATACGGCACTGGAGGGCGGCGCCGCGCAGGGTGATCGTGTCCTGCGAGAGGCCGAGGTCGGCCAGCGTCTCGCCGGACGCGATGCGCAGCTGTGCCTGCACCAGGTCGACGTCGGTGACCTCCTCGGTCACCGTGTGCTCCACCTGGATGCGCGGGTTCATCTCGATGAAGACGTGGTTGCCGTCGCGGTCGAGCAGGAACTCGACGGTGCCCGCGTTGCGGTAGCCGATCTCGCGGGCGAACCGCACCGCGTCGGCGCAGATCCGGTCCCGCAGCTGCGGGTCGAGGTTCGGCGCGGGCGCCAGCTCGATCACCTTCTGGTGGCGGCGCTGCACCGAGCAGTCCCGCTCGAACAGATGGATGACGTTGCCCTGCGCGTCGGCGAGGATCTGCACCTCGATGTGGCGCGGATCGACGACGGCCTTCTCCAGGAACACGGTGCGGTCACCGAAGGCGGACGCCGCTTCGCGGGACGCGGCCTCGATGGACTCGCGCAGCGCGGCGGGGTCCTCCACCCGCCGCATGCCGCGCCCGCCGCCCCCGGCGACCGCCTTGACGAAGACCGGGAAGCCGATGTCCTCGGCGGCACGGACCAGCTCGTCGACATCGGTGGAGGGTGCCGAGGAACCGAGGACCGGCACGCCGGCCGCCCGCGCGGCCGCCACCGCGCGGGCCTTGTTGCCGGTCAGCTCGAGCGTGCCGGCATCCGGCCCGACGAAGGTGATGCCCGCCTCCGCGCAGGCGCGCGCCAGTTCCGGGTTCTCGGACAGGAACCCGTAGCCGGGGTATACGGCGTCCGCCCCTGCCCGCCGTGCCGCACGGACGATCTCCTCCACGGAGAGATAGGCCCGCACCGGGTGCCCCGGCTCGCCGATCTCATAGGCCTCGTCGGCCTTCAGCCGGTGCAGCGAGTTGCGGTCCTCGTACGGGAAGACGGCCACGGTTCGCGCGCCCAGCTCGTAGCCCGCGCGGAACGCGCGAATCGCAATCTCGCCGCGGTTGGCGACCAGCACCTTGCGGAACATCCTGGATCCCTTCGGCCTGCCGGTGAGTGAAGACCATGGTGTCGGCGACCTGCGCGTCATGCCATGTGAGCCGGGCCACTCACCCCAGTGTCTCCCTCAAGCGGGCCCGGTACGACGGGGCCTTGCGCGGAGACTCACTCGTGGTCGCGGCCGCTGCCCGCCTGCCCTCGCCGTCACCCGCGGTGCCCAGGAGCCGTGGGTGTCGCGGTGTGTGCCGCTGCGGCAGTCGGCCGCCGACGTCGGCCTCGAACTGGGCCGGGTACCGGGCCGGTTACCGGGCCGGTCACTGGTCCTGAGCCGCCGGAGACGGCTGCGGTGGTCTTCGCCCGTCTTCCCCACTGCTCGGCGCGGGACCGCGGACCGCCAGGAGCGCGGCGCCGAGGTCTGCTGTCGTACGGGGGTCGGAGAGTGCGCGGCCGGTCAGTTCCTCGATACGGCGCAGCCGGTAGCGGACGGTGTTGGGATGGACGAATAGGGTCTGCGCCGTGCCGGCGGTGGAGCCTGCCGCGGCGAACCAGTGCTCCAGCGTCTCCAGCAGGCGCGCCCGTTCGGGGGCGGGGAGGTCGAGCAGGGGCTTGAGGGTCACGTGCGCCAGATGTGCGGCCTCGGCCGGGGCAGCGGCGACCAGCATGGCCAGGGGCCTGTCGTCGAACCGCGCGACTCCGGGACCGGTCCCCGTGAGGCCGGCCAGCGCGAGCCGGGCGAACCGCAGGGCCTGTGGGGTGTCGCGCAGCGAGTCGAAATCGGGGCTGACGCCCACCCGGGCGTGCGCGCGGCGCAGGATCCGCAGCACCGTGCTCGCGGCCGTCGGCGTGGTCAGTGCGACCACACCGATCTGCTGGTCGGGCAACAGCCGCCAGGCGGACGGCAGATGGGCATGGCGCAGCGCGGTCTCGATGCCGGCCAGCGGCTCCGTGCCGGGTGCCGCGGACCCGGCCGCGACGACGGCGTAGGGTCCGCGCTCGGGCAGGCCGAGTTCGCGGGCGGCCTCCCACAAAGTGGTGCGGTCGGCGATGACGCCGGTGAACAGGGCTTCCACCAACGCCGAGCGCCGGGCTTCGCGGCGCAAGGTCAGTTCGGCGGTCGTCTCCCGGTGGGCCTCCGCCACGGCCTCGGCGTAGAGGCCGAACAGCGCCCAGATCTCCGCGGACTGCGCCACCAGTTGGGCGTCGGGCACCCCCGGATGGGTACGCGACTCCTCGAGGATCTGCGTCCACAGGAACTCGAAGCCGATCCGGTAGGCGTGCAGGGTGTCGGCCAGCGGCATGCCCTGCTCGGCGCGGATGCGGCCGGTCTCGTGGGCCGGTCCGGGGTCGGGGGCACCGGCCCGGCGCAGATGTCTGAGGATCAGGTCGGCATTGGCCGTGCACGAGCGGCGCAGCGACTCGAGGGGGATCAGCGACTCGTCGCGGTAGGCGTCGATGTCCGAGCGGATGCGCTGCGCCATGCGCTCGCCGAGTTCCGGAAGCCTGGCGTGGAGCGCCGCGACCACTCCCGAGAAGTCCATTCCCGCAGTTTATCGCCCTGGTTTTGTGTCCAGGCACAATGCGGGACGGGGGACGCTGTCGTCCCTCCCATAGGTCGCCGCGGCCGACGGCAGCACCATGTCCTCCACGTGAACGGCGGATTTCGACGGTGACATTCGTGGAGGCGGGTCATGCCCAATCTGGCGGAGTTCCTGGTGCGGACGGCGGCTCGGCAGCCGGAGCGGCCCGCGCTGCGGCTGGGAACGCGGGTCACCGCGTACGCCGAACTGGACGAGCACAGCGCCCGCGTCGCCGCTCTGCTGCGGGCCGAGGGCGTACGGCAGGGGGACCGGGTGGCTCTGATGCTGCCGAACGTTCCGGAGTTCGTCGTCCTCTACTACGGGGTGCTGCGCGCGGGGGCCATCGTCGTACCGATGAACCCGCTGCTGAAGAGACGTGAGACCGAGTACCACCTGAACGATTCGGGTGCCGTGCTGCTGTTCGAATGGCACGAGGCGCCCGGCGAGGGCGCGCAGGGCGCGGCCGCCGCCGGGGTCCGGCACTTCGTCGTCGAGCCGTCCTGCTTCGCCGGGCTGCTGACCGAGCACGAGCCGCTGACCGAGGTGGCGGAGACGGCCGGGGACGACGTGGCCGTGCTGCTGTACACCTCCGGCACCACCGGGCGGCCCAAGGGCGCCGCCCTCACCCATGCAGGACTGCGGCACAACACCGAGGTCAACACGGTCAGCGTGCAGCGGATGACCTCGCAGGACGTGGTGGTCGGCTGTCTGCCGCTGTTCCACATATTCGGTCAGGTCTGCACCATGAACGTGGCCGTCCACAGCGGCGCCTCCCTCACCCTGGTGCCCCGCTTCGACCCGCAGGCCGTGCTGGAGGCCATCGCCCGCGACCGGGCCACGGTGTTCGAGGGCGTACCGACGATGTATGCGGCGCTGCTGCAGCATCCCGCGGCGGCGGACGTGTCGACACTGCGGACCTGCGTCTCCGGCGGTGCCGCGCTGCCGGTGGAGGTGCTGCACGGCTTCGAACGGCGCTTCGGCTGCATGGTGCTGGAGGGGTTCGGCATGTCCGAGACCAGCCCGGTGGTCTCCTTCAACCACCCCGACCGCCCGCGTAAACCGGGCTCCGTCGGCACCCCGATCCGGGACGTTCAGGTGCGGCTGCTGGACGCCGAGGGCCAGGACGTGGCCGTCGGAGAGGTCGGTGAACTGGCGGTTCGCGGACCGAACCTGATGAAGGGTTACTGGAACCTGCCCGCGGAGACCGCGGCCGCCATCCCCGACGGCTGGCTGCGCAGCGGTGACCTGGCCCGGCAGGACGAGGACGGCTACCTGTACATCGTCGACCGCAAGAAGGACATGATCATCCGCGGCGGCTACAACGTCTATCCGCGTGAGGTCGAGGAGGTGCTGCACGAGCATCCGGCCGTCGCCATGGCGGCCGTGGTGGGCCTGCCGGACCAGCGGCTCGGCGAGGAGGTCGGCGCCGCGGTGGTGCTCCGCAAGGGTGCCGAGGCCACACCCGAGGAGCTGCGGCTGTTCGTCAAGGAGCGCGTGGCCGCGTACAAGTATCCGCGCGCCGTGTGGCTCGTGGACGCGCTGCCGACCGGGGCCAGCGGCAAGATCCTCAAGCGGGAGATCAGTGTGCCCGTGCAGTGACGGGGCAACGGCCCTGCCGGCGACCGTCGGACCGGGCGGGCGGGGGTCCGGGTCGTCCAGGGGCAGGACGGCGGCTGCCGGGTGAGGCCGCGTCGCGATCGTGGGGAACATCTGCATAGTGACCGCGGCGGCGGACACAAGAGGAGGGGGCGACAGTCCCGCGCCACCGCCTCCTGGGACCGTCCGCCCGCAACCGGTGCCCCTCGGGGCGACGGCGCGCACGACCGGCCCTTCTTACGATGGCGGCGGATGGAGGAGCTCATGGCGCTGGACGTGCGGGACCGGGCTCGCCGTCGACAGAGATGGGCGGCCAGGGCGTCCCTGGCCGCGGCGGCGCTCGCGGTGCTGCTCCCCCTCGTCTACGGCGGCCCCGCAGGGGTACTGCTCGCCGCGGCGGGGCTCGCCGGGCTGGCTCTCACAGCGGCCGCGGTGTGGTGGGCTCTCTCCCGCCGGGGTCTGGCCCGAGCGGTCGCTGCCCTGGTCGCCGCCGTGACCCCCGCCGCCGTCATCACGGTGTTCGCGGTCACCTTCCTCTGGAGCCTGCTGGTGTCCCTGGCCCTGTGGGCCCTGGCCGTGTGGGCCGGACGATACGCCCTGCGCAGCGCGGGACAGCGGCCCCTGCCCATGCGGGAACGACAGACCCCGCCTCCCCGGCGGCCGTTTCTGATCATGAATCCGCGGTCGGGCAACGGCAAGGTCGCCCAATTCGCCCTGCGGGAGAAGGCCGAGGCCCTGGGCGCACGCGTCGTCCTGCTCGATCCCGAGCAGGACCAGGACGTCGCCGCCCTGGCCCGCGCGGCCGTGGCGGACGGGGCGGATCTGCTGGGAGTCGCCGGCGGCGACGGCACTCAGGCGCTCGTCGCCGCGGTCGCCGCCGAGCACGGGCTTCCCTTTCTCGTCATCTGCGCGGGCACCCGCAACCACTTCGCCATGGACCTCGGCCTCGACCGCGACGACCCCGCCTCCTGCCTGACCGCCCTCACCGACGGTGTCGAACTCCGTGTCGACCTCGGCTTCGCCGACGGCCGCCCGTTCGTCAACAACGCCTCGTTCGGCACCTACGCGGCCGTCATCCAGAATCCGGCCTACCGCGAGGACAAGGTGGGCACCGCGCTCGACATGCTCCCCGACCTGCTCACCAACCGGCAGGGACCGCGCCTCACCGCCCACGCCGAGGGCGTCACCATCACCGATCCCCAGGCGGTGCTGGTCAGCAACAATCCCTACCGGACGGGCGATCCGCTGGGCCTTGGCCGACGCGATCGGCTGGACAGGGGGGTGCTCGGCGTCCTCGGTGTCACAGTGAACAGCGCCGCCGAGGCCGCGTCTTTGCTGCTCGCTCCCGAGCCGGAGGAGCTGACCGTGCTGACCGCGCGAGAGGTGCTCGTCGAAGCCGATCTGCCTCAGATCGAGGTCGGCCTCGACGGCGAGGCCAACATCCTGCCCGCTCCGGTGCACTGCCGCATCGCCCACCGCGTACTGCGGGTACGTGTCCCCCGCCACCGGGTCGGCGTCCCCGAGGGCGCACCGCGCCTGGACTGGCGGCGTCTGCGCAAGCTGGCCGCCACCGTCGGGCGCACGGCGGCGCCGAAACGCCGGGGCGAGCGGAGTGAGCGGGGTGCCCTTTCCACGTCCGGCGCGGACAGCCATCGGTCCGGCGCAGACAGCGCTCGGCCAGGTACACACGGCCATCGGGATGCGGGCGCCCATCGTGACGAGGCCGCGGACGGCATGCCGTAGTCGCCGGGTCTCTCGTCCCGGGAGCGCGCAGGGAGGCGGCGAGCCTCAGACAGGGTCGGCTCCGGCCCGTGCCGGGCCCGAGGCGGCGATGCTCTTCGGCACCACCTGTTCGGCCCAGATGACCTTGCCGTGGGGGGTGTAGCGGGTGCCCCAGCGCTCGGTCATCTGCGACACCAGGAACAGGCCCCGGCCACCTTCGTCGGTGGTCGCGGCGGACCGCAGATGCGGCGAGGTGCTGCTGGCATCGGCCACCTCGCAGGTCAGGGTGCCGTCGTAGATCAGGCGTACGTGGATCGGCTGGCCGCCGTACCGGATGGCGTTGGTGATCAGCTCACTGAGCACGAGTTCGGTGGTGAAGCCGAGCTCGGTCAGGCCCCACTCGTCGAGTTTGGCGGCCGCCTCCGCGCGGATCTCCGCGACGGCGGAGGCCTCGGGCGGCACGTCCCAGTCGGCGATCCGGTCGGACGACAGGACGCGGGTGCGTGCGATGAGCAGCGCCACGTCGTCCTGCGGCCGCGGGGGCAGCAACGCGTCGAGGACGGCCTGACAGCTCTCCTCCGGCGGCCGGCCGGGGTGGCCCGCGAGGGCACGGCGCAGCAGTTCCATGCCGTCGTCGAGGTCGCGGTTGCGGTCCTCGATCAACCCGTCGGTGTACAGCACGAGCTGGGTGCCTTCGGCCAGGTCCAGCTCGGCCGTCTGGAAGGGCATGCCGCCGAGGCCGAGCGGCGGCCCGGCCGGCAGGTCGGGGAAGGTGACGCTCCCGTCGGTGTGCACCAGGGCGGGCGCCAGATGCCCGGCGCGCGCCATGGTGCAGCGCCCGGTGGCGGGGTCGTAGATGGCGTACAGGCAGGTGGCACCGACGACGGGCGCCGCGGTGTGGGTGCTGGTTTCGTCCTGGTCGATACGTCCGACCAGGTCGTCCAGGTGGCTGAGCAGTTCGTCGGGCGGCAGGTCGAGGGTGGAGAAGTTGTGCACCGCCGTACGCAGCCGCCCCATGGTGGCGGCGGCGTGCAGGCCGTGGCCGACCACGTCACCCACGACCAGGGCCACCCGGCTGCCCGGCAGGGCGATCACGTCGAACCAGTCGCCGCTCACCCCGGACTGGGCGGGCAGGTAGCGGTGGGCGAACTGAAGTGCGCTGTGCTCGGGCAGGGCACGCGGCAGCAGGCTGCGCTGGAGGGTGATGGCCAGGGCGTGCTCGCGGGTGTAGCGGCGGGCGTTGTCGATGCTGACCGCCGCGCGGGCCACCAGCTCCTCCGCCAGTGACAGATCCTCTTCGTCGAAGGGGCCGTGCTCCTTGGAGCGCCAGAAGTTGGCCATGCCCAGCACGGTGCCGCGGGCCTTGATCGGCGCGGTGACCAGGGAGTGGATGCCGTAGTCGACGATCCGGTGGGCGCGCTCGGGGTCCTGGGCGTACCACCCCTCGGCCGTGGACAGGTCCGTCACCAGCTCGACCCGGCCGCTGCCGTAGCCGCGCGCCTGTGGGGTGGTGGGCGCGAAGTCGATCAGCCGGCCCTTCTCGTACAGGGGAGCGTCCTCCTGGACGCCGCACGTCGCGATGCGGCGCATGCCCGTCGCGGTGGGACCCGGCTCCTCTCCGTGCAGCACGTTGTCGGCCAGGTCGACGGTGACGAAGTCGGCGAAGCGGGGAACGGCGACGTGGGCGAGCTCGTCGGCCGTCGTCGCCACATCCAGGCTGGTGCCGATGCCCAGACCGGCGTCGTAGAGCAGCCTCAGCCGCTCACGGGCGCCCTCCGCCCGGCCGGACAGGGCGGCGAGCTCGGTGGTGTCCCGCAGCGTCACCACCCATCCGCACGGTCCACCGTCACGATCCGTCGGCCGCTGGTTGACCGCCAGCAGCCGGGGCCCGGCCACGTACACCTCGTCGGTGGCCTCCCGCCCGGACGTGAGCAGGTCCGCCATGTCCGCTTCCAGGGTCGGCACGGCGGCCACCTGCTGGCCCTCGGCGTCCGGTGGCAGCTGAAGGAGCCGCTTGGCCTCGTCGTTCGCGAGCACCAGCCGCCCGTCGCCGTCCACGATGAGCACGCCCTCGCGTACGGAGTGCAGCACCGCGTCGTGGTGGTCGTACATGCGGCGCATCTCGTGCGGGGCCAGGCTGTGGGTCTGCCGCCGCAGCCGCCTGCCCACCAGCGCCGTGACCCCGGTGGCCGCGAGCAGTGCGGCCGCCCCGGCGGTCAGGATGATCGGTATCTGGCGGTCCACCTGGCTGGTGACGTTCTTGACCTTCAGACCCGCGGAGACGAGGGCGACCACCTTGCCCTTGTCGTCCCTGATGGGAACGGTGGCCTGCTCCTCGTGGCCGAGAGGGCCGTGGACGCTTTCGGTATAGATCTTGCCCGCGAGCGACGGGCCGATGGTGCCGACGAACCGCTTGCCGATCCGGTCCGGCAGGGGGTGGGTGTAGCGGATGCCCTTCGTGTCCATGACGACGATGAAGTCGACACCGGCGGACTTGCGGCCCGCCTCCGTCAGCGGCTGGAGCACCTTCGAGGGGACGGGGGCGTGCAGGGCGGTCAGGATGCCCGGGGAGTTCGCGAAGGTCTCCGCCACGGCTATGGAGCGGCGCCTGGCCTCCGCGTTGGTGTCCCGGTCCGACTGCAGCAGGAGGGCGAACACCGCGAAGCCGACGAGCAGCAGAGCGAGCACGACCTGGAAAACGAACACCTGCCCGGCAACGCTTCGGGGACTCTTACCCACCAGCGACCGCAGCGACACACGTCGAAACCGGAAAAATTGGTGCTCCATTCGGCCTTTCTAACATCTACCCGGCCAAGCCGTCACGACCCGGGCCGATGAACCTTTACCACAAGCTCATCTCCAGTTGTCTGCTCACACACGGACAGCAGCAGTTTTCACCTGTCACACAGGCACCAAGTGGACCATGAGCCCCAGCAGCACCGAGTTTCAGCAGCGCCTGCCGGCCAGGAAGCCGGCGATCGACCTCTTCGTCCCTTCGTCCGGCGCTTGAACCAGTCGCGCGGTCACGACGAACCCGGCCTGGTCCAGGAGGTCGGCGATGCGGTCCGCGGGCAGGAAATGGGACTCGAAGGGTGCGGCGTGCTCGCCGTAGGCATGCGTCCGACGCAGATGCTCCCCATGGCCCACCCGGCCCACCAGCAGCAGACGCCCACCGGGCACCAGGGTGCGACGGAACTCGGCGAAGACGACCGGCAGCAGCTCCGGCGGCGTGTGGTGGATCGAGTAGTGGGCGAGGATGCCGCCCAGCTCGTCGTTCCCGATGTCCAGCGCGGTCATGCTGCCCACGGTGAAACGCAAGTGGGGGTGAGCCTCTCGGGCCAGTTCGATCATTTTCGGCGACACGTCTACACCGCAACGCCGTTGCATTAGCCGTCAGGCCCGGCGTCAATGTCTCCGTCCTTGACCATCTTGAAGTCCAGCGTGTACGTCTGCACGGTGCGCGGATG
>NZ_JBEYZY010000035.1:0-71989 GCF_040646295.1 Streptomyces sp. NPDC046197
GCGCACTGACGTGAGCGGGGCACTCGATCGGGTGGTTGAGGCGCTGGCGGGGGTGAGCGAGGAGGAGGTGGCGGCTGCGCCGGCTGCGGTCGGCGTTTCTGGACGTCGTCCGGCGGCCCCGAAGCGGAGACTCCGTACGCCCCTGCCGGAGCCGGCAGGCTCCTCGCACATCCGCTCAGAGGTGGAGTGGGTCTGAGCTCGCTGCGGTGTCGGGTGTCGATCTGCACTGGCCGGACAGATCGACTCGACGACCGGGCCGGTATCCCGGCAGTGCGCAGATCCGGCCGCGGTTGGTCACTTTCCGTCGACGCCGGGCTTGATCTCCAGCGTGAAGACCGCGTCCTCGGGGCCAGTGCCTTCTTCGCCCGCCCACACGATCACGCGCACGTGCTGCTCGCTGACGCCGTTCACCTTCCATTCGGTCACCAGGTCGGTGACTACGAGGGTGGCGACGTATTTGGCATCCTCGCTCCGGGACTCCGTGGTGACCCCTCCCCGCCACCGGTGGGAAGGGCCGCCGTGGGGGCGCCGGCCGTGCGAGCCGTGCGGCTCCTCCACTCGGTACCCCCACACCCTCTCGGTGCCCATGGCACCGATCCTGTCACCAAGGAGCCCTCATGCGCCGGATCGGATCGACGCCCGCAGAGCGGGGCAGTGCGACGGGGCAGTCTTGTCCGGACCTCATCCAGGCCGACGACGGGGACTTCCTCGCGATCGGGAAGCTCGCCTGGCTCAGCTTCCGCGACAGCACTGCGGATCGTCGCCGCAGGGGGCGACTTCTAGACGGCCGACTGCTACCACCATCAGCAGTGCCTCGACAAGAAGGCCGGGCACTGCGGGCTGGGCGGAACGGGGGTCATGCTAAGTGACCCGTTCGAGACGAACTGGGGTGCTTCCTGCCCGACAGGCATCGCTCCGGCACCGGATGCCAAGGACAAGTAGCCGGCGTGAGCCCAGAGTGTCTGAAGAGGGCGGCCCCGGCGCTGGCAACCTGCACGCTGCTGCGGGTCGGTGCTCTCCCTCGCAGGGGATGGCAGTCGAAAAATCAGTGGCCGCCTGAACCGGCCGACCCACGCTGTAGGTCATGGAAGAACCGCAACACGAGATCCGCGCGGCCTGCCTCGCGTGCAGTGGGACCCCGAGCGGGACCTGCACCTGCCGCCCCTGCGTACCGCTTCCTGCAACTTGGCCTCTCCCGTGAGGCCGCACGACGACACACGGACGAATGGACGGTCGCCATCCGCGACGTGACCCCACTCGCCCACGAGATCTATGCCCTCGTAAGTGGCGGTGACCTGGAGTCCGCCGCCCGACTGCTGCTCCAGGAACTCCGCCAGCGTGGTGTCCGCAGGTTCCTGCCGCGTTCCCCACTGCTTGGAAGCAGGGGAACGCCCGACGTTGATCAAGTAATCGTTTCGGGCGGCACGCTCGGCCCCCACCCACGCCGTACTTCCGTCGGCCGTCTCGCTCTATCGGCCCCGCACACCGGCATCGATGCTTCTTTCGTAAGATTCACGAGTCTGTTGAGACGCGAGATGCAGACCGGACGGGGGATGCGACATGGGTGCACCCGGCGCAAGCGCGGGCGGGAGAGATGGCCCTGATCTGCGCGTGTCATCGAAGGACCTGACAAAGCTCGCCGGTGACCTCGGCGACATGCAGGACCATCTCGACAAGCAGGTCAAGCGCATGGACGCGATCGTCGACCGCATCGAGGCCGGGTGGCGCAGCCCGGCGGCCACGGCGTACCGCCAGTTCCACCGGGCGGCGGCCGAGGACGCCGTACGCATCCGTGAAGTGATGAAGCTGCTCGAGCAGGCCGTTCGGCTGAGCCGGGACGGGTTCAGCGAACACGACATCGACGTGCTGGAACAGATGCAGCGGATCCAGGTGGACATCAACAGCGAAGTCGACAAGCTCTCCACGCCCGACGCGGAGGCCCGGACGGGCGGAGCGCCGTCAGCACCGCGCAGCAGCCTCGACTCCTTTTGACCGTGCCGTACGCCAAGTACTTACTTCGCCCACCCAGTTGCCGACAACAAGGGGAATCATGTCGACCGGGTCCGCCGCTGCCGAGGACGGCCACATAACCGTCTCCTTCTCCACGTTCCACGAGCTCGCCACCGAGCTGGAGGACATCCTCAAACAGCTCAACAGCGGACTCGACGACATGTACGAGCGAGTTCAGCCAGTCGTGCTGTCATGGAAAGGCGAGGCCCGGGAGGTCTTCGTCGAGAAGCTCGACGACTGGGACCGCTCCGCACAGGACCTGCAGGCGGCCCAGAAGTGGCTGCACGCCTACGTCACCACCGGCCACGCCAACTACGCGGCAGCGCACCGCGCGGTGCTGCGCGGCTGGGGAGCCGCCTGATGGGCACTCCGCCGGCTCCCCGGAACGGAACGATCGACGTGACCCCGTCCGTCCTCTACGGGGTCTCCACAGGGGTAGCCGGGCAGCAGGACCCTCTGGACCGGGGCATCAAGTCGTTCCTCAACGAACTGGCGCGGTACCCGGACGGCGGCGGCAAAGGGTCGGCCATGAAGGACTTCACGACCGCCTACCTGCAGATCGCCAACAGATTCCTCGAAGTGTGGGCCAAGTCCGTCGTGAGCGTCGGTGGCGCCGCCGTCGGCTTCACGACCACCGCCAACAACTACGCAGCGGCTGACGCCGCGACGCATCCTTCTCCGTCGGGGCACACGACGCACAGGCCCGTCCCGCATGTCATCGACACAGCCCCGAAATACGGTCCGGTCACGGACTTCAAGTGGGGGGACCTGGACCCCGGCCAGAGCATCATGCAGGAGGCCCTTGAGGGCCTGGAAGCCGCGGTCCTGGCCGTCATGCGGCCTTTGCTGGAGCACGAGTGCCGTTGGGGCAAGGCGGCAACCATCCTCCCGTTGCCCAATCACCTGCGCCTGTACTCGATCTCCCAGGCATGGCGAATGCCGCAGACCACGCTCAGCATGGTGGACGGAACGCTCACGGGCCTCATAGGCGGCATCACGGACCAGACCAACCAGGACTGGTACAACGCGATGCGCACGTTCTGCAGCACGCTGTGGGGAACCTCCGCCTGGGGCCAGAACCGAGAGGGCTACGACTGGTCCAACGATGACGCAAAGAAGAGGGGGACCAGCCACCCTGTCTTCGCCGTTCTGTTCGACACGTGCGACGCCATGGTGGAAGCCGTCCATGCCGTCGCCAAGGCGGCCGAGGACGTCCGGGACGATCTGCATCGCATCTACCGCCAAGCCGTTGTGGACAGTCTCAAGCAACTCGATCCGGGAAACCTTGACATCACGGACGCAAAGAGCCTGGTGAAGGGCCTGTGGGAAGCAGGCAAGGGCCTGGTCGCTGACGTCTCGATCGGCATCGTGCTGAACATCGACGAGGGCGCCCTGAACGACGCCGTGTCGGCCTACAACAACCGGATCCATCGACAGGTCGGTGAAATCAAGGCGCTGCTGCCGGCACTGGACGAGGCATACACGAGCGCACCGACCTTCAATGCCGAATCGGCCAGGGCCGAGGCGTTCGGCGCGCGGGCATTGACAGACTTTAAGGGTGACCCGCTCTACACGGTGCCGGGGGACAGCGAAGCCAATCATGCGTATCCGGTCGACTTGGCGAATCAGGAGGGGGTCCATGGGAGCCACATCATCGACAAACACGTGGGCAAGACCGATGAGCAACTCGCGCAGCGGCTCAGGGATCAGCCCACGATCGACGCCTCTTCCAGCTTCACTAATCTGACTTCCGCCCAGAAATACACACAAGATGCGCTGGAATATGTGGGACCGCCCGCGAATTCAGGTCAGCAAAACGCCGGTGTAGACAATCAGGAAAAGATCAAGAAGTGGCTCTCCAGGCCGCGTAGTGACAGTTCAATTTTGACTCTCGACCCTGTGGAGTTCAATTCTGCAACCGGGCGTACCGTTGAGGCAGGCAACCCTCGGGCGAGTGCGGCACGGGACACGCACACGGTAAAGGTCGTACTTAAGTACAAGAATGGCCTTCACCCGCCTTATGTGGTCTACACGTCCATGCCGACGCTGCCGTGAGCACACCGTGGGAGGATCTGTGAAGGAGAGGAAGACGGGTCTGCCCGGCTGCGCGCTGGGGCGTTTCGACGAGCGTCAGTCTTTCGCAGCGCTCGTAGCCCGCGGGGGCGCGGACTGGCACGACACCGTAATGGAAACGATCCAGGGGCATCCCGTGCTCCGGCAGGTCGACCGCATGGAGTTGCGAGACAGTGTCCTGCAGGTCTCACCCGCCCAGGCCCTGGATTTGGCCGGGCTGATTTCGGTCGGATCTCTTCTGCACGGTCCTCGCGAATCCCTTCGCACATCGGATGCGGAACGCGACGCCTGTCTACGGGACATCTTGAAGGCCGTGGGGAATGGTGCGCGTTTCTTCACCAATCATGGTCAGGCGGAAGACGGTGAAGAGGCTGACTTCCTGGCCTCGTCATTCCACGCCAATGCCCTTGCCGGCACCACCATTGATATTTGTCTCATCGGGGTGTCGGATGAGACCGTCCTAGTGCTCTGGCGCTTCGAGGACGACTAGCTGTTCGCGACCATCCAACGATCGCCGCCACCCGCAGCACCCAGGAGAGGACCGAAGGTGCGCACCCGTTCCGCCACCTACCCCGACCGCGAAACGGCCCAGTGGGCCACCCAGCAGGTCGTCACCGCCAACGAGCAGCTGATCCATCGCTGGCTGGCCCAGTCGACGCGCCCGCGCCTGACCATCGAAGCGTCCTGGCCGTCCCGGTTCGAGCCGGTCGGACGCGTCCTTCTGCAGGCGATGATGCTGGCCGGGCGGGAGCCCGTCGATGTGCGGGCCGCCCGGGTGATCCTCAAGCGGGATACCTCCCTCCCCCATGGCTTCGCCGTCCATGCCACCTTCCCCATTTACCTGTAGAGACGACCCGTAGAGGCTGACCACCGTGCCCCTGAGCCCCCTCGAACACGACCGTCGCTACGGCGAGCTCGACCAGGTGATCCGTGCCTACGCCGGACAGCCGGCCGACGACACCCCCGACAAACCCGGCCAGGCCCTGACTGCTTATCTCCGGCAGACCTGGCACAGCCGACCGTGGGCTCTCGCTGTCGCCGAGCGGCAGTTGCGGGATTACGCCGAGAATCCGCCGGGGCGACTGCGGCAGCGCCTCGGGGAGTTCTACGCCATTCCCGATGTCGGCCTGCCACAGAACGAGATCCAGCGGTGGCTGTACTGCCTCGCCGATCACCTCAAACACAGCATCGAGGAGGGCGAGGTTCCACCTCCGGCGACCCCCTTCACCCACTGGGAGTGGCACGCCCGCTTCCCGGAGCTCGGGCAGTTCCTCGGCGGCTGGTTCTCGCAGGACATGCCGGACGAGTTCGACGACCACGACGCGGCCGTCGAGGACTACCGGACCTCGAACGACCCACACCTCGTCGCCCGGCTCGTCGGCGAGTTGCATGAGCTCCTTGCCCTCGATCTCGACGAGTCCGACTACGCCCTCGCCGTCGCCGAGCTGGGCATGGAGGTCGACCCTCCAGCACCGTATTCACCCAGTGCCTGGCTGGCACTCGTTGCCGACCGGCTCACCGGGCCGCAGGCCCAGTACGGGTCCCGAGCAGGAACCGACGAGCCGACGTGACATGGTGTCGTGCGTCTGCCGGCCCACCGCGCGAGGTGGCCGACGGGTCACATGGCACAACAGGCTGGGCGGGACGGGAGTCAAGCTAAGTACCCCATTCGAGACGAACTCGGGCGCGTCCTGTCCCACCGGTGTCACCACGACCGACGGCTGAGCCGCACGACTTCAGCACCGAAGGTCCCAGCTCGGCAATCGGGGCCACGACACGACCCGCGGCCGAGCGGCCGTGCACCTTCTCCCGGCCACCTCGTGGTCAGCCCTCCGCGCGGGCGGGCAGCCGCCATCCCGGGCGCGGGAAGTGGCAGGTGTAGCCGTCCGGATAACGCTGCAGGTAGTCCTGGTGCTCCGGCTCGGCCTCCCAGAAGGGGCCGACCGGCTCCACTTCGGTGACGACCTTGCCGGGCCACAGTCCGGAGGCGTCCACATCAGCGATCGTGTCCTCGGCGATCCGCTTCTGCTCGTCGTCCACGTAGTAGATCGCCGAGCGGTAACTGAGGCCGATGTCATTGCCCTGACGGTTCTTGGTGCTCGGGTCGTGGATCTGGAAGAAGAACTCCAGGAGCGCACGGAAGTCGGTCTTCGCGGGGTCGAAAAGGATCTCAATGGCCTCCGCGTGCGTGCCATGGTTGCGGTACGTCGCGTTGGGCACGTCACCCCCTGTGTAACCGACCCGGGTCGCCGTCACGCCCGGGAGTCGGCGGATCAGCTCCTCCATCCCCCAGAAGCATCCGCCTGCCAGCACGGCCCTCTGCGTCTGCGCGGTCATTACGACCCCTCCAATTTCTGTCAGCTTCGCGGCATCCCTGCCCCCTGTCCTCAACGCGCGAGGCCTCCAAGCGATTCCGAGCCCGCACGACCCGCCCTGCGGTCGATGACCACCGGCCACCGCGAGGAGCGCACCCGTACCAGGCGGACTCGGGGACGTCTTCCCCGGCAGGTATCGCTCCGGAAGCCACGGACGGACAGGCCGTGGGTGCCGAAGAGCCGTGGCACCGGCTATCCGTGCGGTGCTGCGGCCGAAGCTCTCGCGGCGAACGGCAGTCGAAAATCAGTGGCCGCCTGAACCGGTCGACCCCACGCTGTACGCCATGGAAGAACCGCAACGCAGGATCCGTGCGGCCCACTCGGAATCCACGATCACCGTCTACCAGGCGTATTCCCCGGATATCGGCCTGCCCGCTGTCCGCGACGGCCGATTCCCCGCCGTGTGGAAGCGGGAGAGGATGACGTGGATCATCATGGCGCGTTCACAGTCTCCATCAGTTTTCGCGTCTCGCCTTTGGCTGGAGCTCCTGTCCCCCACGCAACGAACCGTCCGGCACCGTGTCAACACGCAGGAGACATGAGTGCTGGGCGGATACGTCCCTGCGTCGTGCTCTCGCCTTACCTGACGGTCGGCGGAGTTCGCGCCGTCTCTGAACGCATCGACGAAGACCTGGTACTCGCCTACAGCCTCCTTGACCGGTCGCTCCAGAGTTCCTCGTCGCTGCTATGCGGCGAGGCATATAACGACTTTCTGGAAGTTGCCGGCTTGCTGGACTGAGGAGTCACGCCCGGGTAGCCAGGGCTGCGCTGACGCTACCGCAATGCCTGACTCGGTTCCTCTCGAATCAGTTACCACCGGCCGCTGGGGGAGCCGTCTGCCTCAAGGCCATAGGTCAAAGGCTTGTCACTGTGCTTGCGCAACCGTATGAGCTCAGCGACGGCGTTCGAGTCACCACCGTCGCAAGCCTGTTGGTACAGCTGCTCAGCCCTCGTCCGATCGCCCTCCTTCTCCATGAGCCGGGCGAGGCGCACGAGAGCCGCCGGATTCCCCGCGTCGGCTGCTTGCTGATACAGGAAAGCCGCCCTCTCGTCGTCTCCGTTCCTGTTCCGCAATCGAGCCATCCGAAAGAGAGCCGTGGCCCCGCCGCGTGTCGCTGCCTCTCTGTACAGGGCTTCTGCAGCTACATGGTCACCGCGTCTATTGCATGCCCGGGCCAGATGAATCAAACCCTGCGGCTCGCCGGCGTCCGCTGCCATTCTACAGAGGTCCCCTGCTCCGGCATTATCTCCGGATTTTCCCTTTAGGCGGGCCAGGTGAAGCAGTGCTCCAGTATTCCCCGCGTCAACCGCTTGGTGATAGAGTTGTTCTGCAGTGATCCAGTCTCCATTCTTCTCACAAATTTGACCAAGGTGCACTATTGCGCCGGTATTTCCGGCATCCGCCGCCTTTCGGTATAGACGTTCCGCCGCCTCTGGATCCCCCCTTCTTTGATAGAGTCTCGCCCGCAGTACCAATGCATACGTGCCACCGCACTCTGCTGCGAGTTCGTAGATTTTTGCGGCGCTTGTCCAGTCGCCGTCTCTTTCCCGTTTTTGAGCTATGCGTAGAAGCTTGCTCTCGCCGCCTGCGTCTATTGCCTTCTTGCGCCATTCTAAAGCACTACTGGGGTCCTCTTGCTTTTCCTTCATGGACGCCAGACGGAGCATAGCGCGAACGTGTCCCTTCTCTGCCGCTCGCATATAGAGGAGCTCTGCCTCGGCTAGCTCTCCCTGTTTCTCGCGGAGTTGAGCCAGGCGCATGATCGCTCCTGGATTGCCAGCCTCTGCTGCCCGCACATACCACGACTCTGCGCTGCCGAGCTCGCCAGCCTTCTCATACAGAAGACCGAGACGAATCATCGCCACGGCGTGGCCGTCATCGGCGGCCCTCTTGTACGCGCGTTCTGCTTCAACAGTCGCCCCGACGGTCTCGCGTATTTGTCCGACGAGAGTCAATGCGGTCGTGTCTCCGCTGTCGGCTACGGCGTGGTAGAGCGAAGCGGCGTGCCGGAATCTGCCGCGGGCTGCAGCAGCCCGCCCCAGCCGCTGCAGGTCGGTTGCGGGAAAGTGTTCAACGGCTGCTGTCCAGAAAGTCGCCGGCGGGCATACAAAGCGCCGTACGGAACTCTCGTGCTGTTCCAAGTAGTCGGCCAGTCCGACGACCCCCGGCCGCGGGCCCATGCCGTTGATGCTGGGGAGCCGGTGAAGAGCAGAGACTACCCGCTTGACACGTAATTCAGCGTACGCCAGAGCTGCAGTGAGCCAATTTTCTGGATCCGCTTCTGCCCGCTGACTGCCGGTCAGGTAACCAGGAGCAGCCGCCCGAAGGAATTCGATGGGCAAGGGCCCGTTGACCCCAAGGCGTCGAGCGTCGACAGCAGCGATGATCAATGCGCGGCCATGAATTCCCTCTACCCCTGCGGGATTGTTGTAATGATCGAGGAGAGCTGGCCCTGCGGCAAGATTTTGAGTGATCGCTGGAGTCCCGACTCCAAGCGCTTGGGCCAACGAAGCATCGGTGGCTGAAGCCTCGCGGATTGCGTGCATCTCGCCGTTGAAGTCGGGTGGCACGATAATGCGGTGAGCCCGAGTCAGTAAGAGCCGAGCCTGAAGGTGGGTATCCTCCTGACCGGGAAGCGGATCCGAGGTGAGCGTGTGATCATGCTCGCGCCACAGAGTGATCAAGGTGAAGACGGGACCACGGCTTTTATCGAGGCGCTCAAGCAAAGCCGCTGCGATTGATTCTCCGACCGCCCCGTACAGATAGCGATGTCCGCTGTCGAGCCATAACACGGTGCGTGGCTTAATGCCGTCGATATCTAAAGAAGCTCGTAAGGATTCTGCCGTGCCGAAATTCGACAGATCCCAGTCCGGAACAACTTCCCGAATGGCCTCGAATGCACTGCGCGTCTTTCCGGTGCAGGAGTCTCCTCGAATGAGAACAAGTTTGTTTTCATCGCGTTTCACAGCTGCGGACAGCAGCTCTTTGAGAGCTGTGTCGTGGGGACGCGGTACAAAGGTCGGCAGGACGAAGTCCTCATCGGGAAGCAGGGTGGACTCACTGCCGATAGCTGCATGGACTCCCAGTTGCCGGGCTGTCCAGGATCGAACTGGAAGCGAGGGGGCCGGCGCGACGCTGTGCCCGGTTCGGCGGTGTTGCTCTTCCAGGGAAGCTCGTGCTCGCCAAGCTTCCGCGGTCAGACGGCCGAGTTGGATGCGTCGGTGGCTGTCTCGCTCGTAGATGGCGCGCCACCGCTGTTCGTCCAGCAGCTGAGCCACTGTCTCGCCGTCACTGCCTATCACGTGGCAACCGAGCAGACTGCGACGCTGCGCCTCTCCGCGAATCATGCGGATCAAGGTCAACAAGATGTCGCAGGTCTGTGGCGTGCGTCTGCCACGCAGCCAGTCACTGACGGTTGTGGGAGATACCGCTAGTGCCCTTGCCAAGGAACGGCCGGAAGGTACATCAGGCAATTGCTTGCGTTTCCACTCGCCGAGGCGTTGAAGCTCGATCTTGATCGTGGCTTCTGTGTTCGTCGCCGGGTCGTTCACATGGCCCCCACCCGCATCTCCGCCTGTCCAGCGGGCGAACTGGACGCTCATCAGCCTACGGTCTTGGCCGAGGTCAGCGGGCATGTTTGTCCACTTTCCAATAGATAGTCGCAGGACGCCGCTCTGGACAGCCACCGTCTTGGCGTGGCCGATGGCCGGCCCTGACGGTTGCCTCTGGAGAACAACATGACTGGCCTGAACGTTGTTTCCCTCTTGCTGGCGCTGCTGAGCGCCGTGAACATCGGTTGCGGTGTTGGTTTGCTGTCCCGGCGATCCGGAAGGAACCTCTACGAGGCAGCGCTAGCCGGGGTGAGCGCATGCGGCACTGCAGTTGCTCTGTTCCTCGCCGCCGTGGCGGCGTACCGCTAGGTTCCGTCGCTCAGCGGGCGGAAAGGGCCTGTGGACACGCCTTGACATGGATCAAGCCGTCGTTCCTGTGGATGATGTACCGCTGCGGCTGGGGTGCGAAGGCAGGGCAGGAGACCGTTCTCGCTGTCGAGATCACCCGCAACGGCTTCGAGTGGGCGCTGCGCCACGCCTGCCTGTCAAGCTACGCCCGCGAGGTCCACCCCGACCGCGCCACCTGGCAGCGTCAGCTGAAGCGCGCGCCCACCCGCGTGCAGTGGGACCCGGAGCGGGACCTGCACCTGCACCTGCACCCCATGCCGTACCGGTCGCTGCAACTCGGCCTCGCCGGTGAGGCCGCAGGACGCTACGCGGACGAATGGACGGTCGCCATCCGCGATGTGACCCCACTCGCCCACAAGATCCAGGGTCTCGTCAGTGGTGGAGACCTGGACTCCGCCGCCAGGCTGCTGCCCCAGGAACGCCCCTATCCCATCGAAGACGATCTCCTTGCCCACCTGTGCGGATGACGGGCTGCTCCACTTCGCCGGCTCCGGCTGATGGGTCACATGGCACCACGGACTCGCCGGGACAGGGGTCAAGCTAAGTACCCCGTTCGAGACGAACTGGGGAGCCTCGTGCCCGACCGGCATCGCGCCTGTTCCCACCGAGGGTGAGCGCTGACCTACTTCAAATCGGCCCGACGGCAAGAAGTTGCTTCCGCTGACGGTCAAGAACGCTGCGTCGGCGCCGGCTTCAAGTGGTCACGCCCACTGACGAGGGTGACGCACTCGATCGGGTGGTTGAGGCGTTGGCGGGAGTGAGCGAGGAAGAGGTGGCCGCTGCGTTGGCGGCGGCCGGGTTTCTTGCCCTCGCCCGCCGGCACCCTCGTGGACGCTGCTGCCGGGCCCTGGACGTTCCCCGCACATCGCTTCCGAGGTGGAGTGGGTCTGAGGCCCGGTCCAGCCTGTGCGCGACCGCGTGACTCCACGAGCCCCCTTCTTCTGGGCAGACTCCTCGTCGATGCAGCGGGAGGCCGTTTTGAGCTTCGGATTGGCACGAAGTCGGGCCCGCAGATCTCGAGTGGTCACATCAACATGCTTCGCCAGCGTATGGGGCGACGACTTGGCCGTGCCCTTGCCTTCGTCGTCCGCCAGGTCGGCCCAATACTTCGGATTGACCGCACCCTTGCGTTTGCTGCGGGGCCAGGCGTTTGGTTCGCCGCCTCCCTTGATCAGCAGGCCAAGGTCGTCCTGAACGCCAGAGACCACGCCTGCTCCACGGTGTGTGGGTCGACGGCGTACGGGATGGGAGCTGGGGTGAGTGGTGGGTGAGGCAGGGGGTCAGGCCGGTCGGAAGACCTGGACCTCGTGTCGGGCGAGCGGCACCTGTAGTTCCCACCTAGGGTTGAACAAAGAGGATCAAACGGAGTGGATCTCCGCTACAGGCAGCGACGTAGCGACAAAGGAGGCACTCATGGCCGGCAAAGCCAGCATCGTACTGGCCCACGGCTTGTGGGCCGATGGCTCGTGCTTCGCAAAGCTCATCCCCGCACTCCAGGCCGAGGGGCGCGAGGTCTTCGCGTCGCAGCATGGGCTTGACTCGCTCGCAGGCGACGTCGACTGCGTAACCCGCGCGATCAACCACGTGCCCGGCCCGGTCGTGCTCGTGGGCCACTCCTACGGCGGCACGCTGATCACCAAGGCGGGCGTGCACGACCGCGTGGGCGCCCTGGTGTACATCTGCGCGCTTGCCCCGGACGACGACGAGACCTCGCAGCAGCACCTGGCCGCGTTTCCCAGCTCGCCGGTTTTCGAGCACCTCGAGGTCACCGACAACCGCATCTACCTCAAGGAGTCGGGCATCGGCGACTTCTGCGGCGACCTGCCGCTGGAGGAACAAAAGCTCGTGCTGGCGACCGCCAACCCGCCGATCGCGGACCTCTTCGACCAGCAGGTACCCGGTAATGCCTGGCGAGCGAAGCCGAGCTGGTACATCGTGGGCACCCAGGACCGCACGGTGAACCCGGACCGGGAGCGCGCTTCCGCCGAACGGATGAAGGCCACGACCGTCAGCCT
Organism: Streptomyces sp. NPDC046197; assembly: GCF_040646295.1. Lineage (NCBI taxonomy): Bacteria > Bacillati > Actinomycetota > Actinomycetes > Kitasatosporales > Streptomycetaceae > Streptomyces > Streptomyces sp. NPDC046197. Next base: position 12,434 of record NZ_JBEYZY010000035.1, read on the forward strand.
CGACAGCAGCCACGTCCCGATGCTCTCCCAGCCCAACGCTGTCCTCGAGGTCATCCGCAACGCTGCGAAGACCCTGGAGTAAGGCCGAGGACCGCGGGGCACGCCGCCTTTGGGCATCCGTGCGCGTCGCCGCCGGCCGCGATCCGATGTGCGTCGGGATCGCCAGTTGGTATGAAGTTCCCCCTTGATCTTGGACAGCGGGTTTCTACGCTGCGGGGGTGAAGTCCTGCTGCAGTCTCCACCCGAGAGTCTCGCGTGGGCGCGCGTTGGGAGCGACCGCGACGGCGTCGAGGTCGCTGCGGGCACGGCGTGCCCGTCGCGTGCCCGATCGGGCGGGAACTTCCGGGGACTCACGGTGAATCACGGCCGGAGCCACGCGCTACCGCAGGTCAGCAGACTGCCAGCTCAGCAGAGCGCCACAACCGGACTCTTCCAAACCAGTGCTTCGGCACTCAGCGGCCCGGCCCCCGACATCGCGTCGTCAGGGAGTCCACTCATGAGCGAGGAGACCGAGGATCACCTGGTCGACGAATGCTCCGTATACCCAGGCCGAGCGCCGCAACGTGCCCTCGATCGTGAACCCCGCTCTCTTCGCCGCCGCGATCATCGGCGCGTTGTCTGCCGTGGTCTCCACCTGTAGTCGCTGCAGTCCGCGCACCGCGAACCCGTACTCGCACAGCACGCGGACGATGTCCGAGCCAACACCACGACCGCGGAAGTCAGGGAGCACGGAGATGCCCAGGTGCGCCGACCTGTTATGCGCGTCGATGCCCCACAGCGAGGCGGCACCCACCAGTTCCTGCGACTCGAGTTCCACCACGGAAAAGGATGCTGCAGCGTCCGAGGGCTCAGCGACTGCATAGGGAGAGCGCGCCGACCCTGGTGGTATCGGATGCCAGGGCCGAGGGTCTTGACGCGACCGGGTTGCCACGTCTGGCGCAGTCGTGTCATGACCTGCCGGAACAGCCGGTGCAAGTTGCCTTTGGCAAGTTGATGTCCGTGCCAGCGATTGCTGGATAAAGTCGTTTGGTTACTACTGGTTGTGGGGGCAACCAGAGTTTGGTCGGCTCTGCCGACGTCCTGGGGAGGGCCTGTAGCGCATGAGTCGTCGCTCTGCTGGTTTTGTCGGTGTCTGGGCGGAAATGCAGCGTCAGCGCCAGCGCCAAGTGGAGGCCGAGGCCAGACGGCGCCGAGAAGAGGCACGACAGGCGCGGGCCTATCAACGACTTGCCACTCAAGAGCACCGGCAGTACCGACAGGCAGAGGCGAGGCGGCGCACGGAGGAGCTGGACGCGCAGGTCGCCACCTTGCGGGGGCTGCTGGCCGCGGGTTGCCAGGCGCCGGTCTTCAGGGCGTCGTCCCTGATGCGCGCGGAAGAGATCCCGCCGTTCGATCCGGGACAGCTCGCCTGGCCCGTGCGCATGCCGGATCCAAGCCAGTACCAGGCGCAGGGAGGTTGGACCGCAAACCGGCGAGCACAGGCTCAGGCGGAGGCGCAGGCTCGTTTCGAACGGGACTGGTACGCCGCGCAAGCTGCCGAAGCGCAGCGACAGCAGCAGCTGGCGGCCCTCCAGCGGGACTACGAGCAGAGGACTGGGGCCCAGCGGGCGGAGGTGCGTCGGCACAATGCCGGCATCGTCGAGGTGACCGAGGGTGTCAGGCGGGGAGACCCTGACTCCGTGGTCGAGTACTTCTCAGCGGCTCTCTACTCGTCGACTGCCTGGCCGGAAGGGTTTCCTCGGCAGGTCGCGGCAGCCTTCGACTCGGCGGCGCGGCAGCTTGTTCTGGACTGGGAGCTGCCCGGGTACGACGTGGTCCCCGAGACGAAATCCGTGAGGTACGTACCCGCCCAGGACGAGGACAGGGAAACCGCACGTCCTGTTACCCAGCGCCGTGGGCTGTACCGAGAGGTGCTGGCGCAGAGCCTGCTGCTCGTAGTGCATCAGCTCTTTGCGGCGGACGAGTACGGCATTCTCGACTCGGTGGCCCTGAACGGCTTCGTTGACGCGCACGATCCGGCGACGGGCCGGCGCACGCACATTTTCCTGGCGACTGTCATGGCCCAGCGGGCGGTGTTCACCGGCCTGCACCTGGGACAGGTGGATGCGGTCAGTTGTCTGACCGACGCATTGAGGGGCCAACTCGCGTCCAGGCCTGATCAACTCACCTCCGTACGGCCGGGTCGAAAACCTCAGGACGTGGGAAACCATGTTGTCACCCATGGCGGTGATGAGGATCCGGATCTGTATGCCATGGATCCGATCGAATTCGAGTCGCTCGTTGCCGACCTGTTCCGCGCCATGGGGATGCAGGCTGTGACGACCCAGCGCTCGAATGACGGCGGCGTGGACGTCGACGCGCTGGACCCGACGCCCATCCGAGGTGGAAAGATCGTCGTACAGGTGAAGCGCTACCGCAGCACAGTGCCGCCCACCGCGGTGCGTGACCTGTACGGGACGGTCCAGGACGTCGGCGCCAACAAGGGCGTCCTGGTGACCACGTCAGGATTCGGGCCCGGATCGCACGCCTTCGCTCGGGGCAAGCCTCTGGAGCTCATCTCAGGTAGCGAACTCGTCGACCTCCTGCACAGGCACGGGCTGCGTGGACGTCTGGGGGAGGGAGGGCGAGCGACTCCAGCGCAGCCGTCCCCGTCCAGTCCTGCAACTGCGCCCGATGACTACAACGTGTTGGGCATGACTTGGTCCGGCAATGTCGCATTGGACGTATGCGCGCTTGTCTGCTGTGGCAGTCGGGTACTGAGCGAAGACCACTTCGTCTTCTTCAACAACCCGCAAACTCCGGACGGCTCGGTACGCGCAGTGCCAGCTGCGGCGCCGGACAAGGCAGCGCTTCGTGTTTCCTTCGACGCGCTGCCGGAAGCGGCTGATCGGTTCGTGCTCGTGGCGGCCGTTGATCCGGAGGCCAACCCGGAAGCCGACCTGTCCAGATTCACCGACGCATGCATTCGGTTGCTGGACCCGGCAATGACTGAGCTCGGTCGACTCGAAGTCTCCGATGGCCGCTCCCGCGAGACCGCATTGGTGCTCGGTTCCTTCCGGCGCAGGCCCAATGGCGACTGGGACTTCGTGCTTGGAGGGAAGGGGTACACAGGGGGGTTGGAGGAGCTCGTCCAGGAGTACGGCATAGAAGTGGATTGACGGCACAGGCCTCTTGCGTGGTGTTGGCCTTTTCCGCAGATGGATACGGCCATTCAAATCGGCCCGACCGGCAAGAAGTTGCTGTCGCTGACGGTCGAGAACGCTGGTGCGGTGGCATGTAGCGGCTCGATTGGATCTGTGAGGCCCCAACTCAGCTGAGTTGCAACTTCTTCTGCCGGGTTCAAGCACCCGTCGTCGCTTCGCTCCTCCGGGCGGGCGCGGGCCGCCGTCCGCGCCCGCGCTGATGTCTCCGCCCCGCTCGGCACGGCCGACGCCCCCCGTCCGCCCAAGAGGCAGGCACACAGGGCTTGCGGTCAGAACAATCCTCCGGCGGGGGAGCGGCCGGCGCCGGGATGGTGAGGGCGTCGTTCCCGAGTGCGGGTTCGTAGGATGTGCGTGGGGGCTCTCCCATCCCGTTTGCCATCGGCCCAGGCAGAGCCGAGCGGACGCGGCCCCTGGCGTCCAGGTCATTCGTACAGTGGCGCGCTCTACCTGGACGCCAGGAACCACACTTTCGGCGATCACTTGGACATGGACACGGTGAAGTTTTCTGTCTTGCCGGACTTCCATTTAATGTAGTCCTCAACCGACACGTAGGTCGACTTCCGGGTCATGCGCAACTGCTCGCTCGCGTTGTTCCATGTGTACGTGGCGTACTGGGCGCCCGCGACGTACCTGCTGGGGGACAGCTTCTTCGTCCGGCCGCCGTCCCAGGGACAGTCCTTCGTCGCGTCGTAGTCGCACGTGGAATAGGCCCTGATGGAAAGGCCGCAGCTTTCTGAAACAAACACGTCGATGCGACTCAGCCTGTCATTGCTTGAATGCCACGTGCCTGGAAGCTTACTTGTGGTTAGGCAGGCGGCTGCCTGTTTCGCCGAGGTGAGCATGAATGTGACCGAGAGGGAAAGCGTCAAGGCCGCCGTGACGAGCAGGGCCATGATTCGGGGTAGTGGGCGGCGGGCAGAAGAGACGTGTGTCATTGCGAACCTCCCATGGCTGGTACCAGCATGAGCATTCCGTGGTCGCACGACACGTCAAGCTGGTCTTGTCGCTTGGCGGCAGGCACGACTGGCGCAGCGCGGGAGAGTTGACGACGGCGCGCTGAAGAGTGGGCGGCAAAAACACATCCGACTCTCGCTAGTCATCGAGGTAATTCCAGTCAACGCCGGTCACCCATATGCCGCAACTGGAGGGCGAGGCAGGGGGTTCCCGCTGGTCGGCTGTTTGCGCGACGACACGACAGCGTCCGTCGGTGTAGGGCTCGCACGGGAGCCAATCTCCGTGGGGCGTCGGCGAGGCCTGCCGGACGCCGCCGCGTCATCCTGGTGCGCGGCCCGTGCCGGGTGGCGCTGGGCGCGGGAGAGCAGAGGGACAGATGACGGCACGTGACATGTTCTGTGTCGTGTTGGCGAGCCTGGCGTGCCTGTGGGGCGGTGTGCGGGAGGCGCGGCTGCAAGCGCGGCTGCGTCGGTACGGCGTCCACGCCGGGGGTGTGGTGGTGGACCAGTATCTGGCGCCGGCGGACGATAATTTGACGCCCGTCATCGAGTTCACCGACCGGCAGGGCCGACCCGTCAGGTTCACGCCCGTGGCGACGGGGACGGGGCTGGGGCTGGACCTTGGAACCCGTGTCCCGGTCGTCCATCTGCCCGAACACCCCGAGATTGCCAGGGTGTTCACCCGGAGGTACCTCCGGCCCATGTACATCAGCATGCTTGCCGGAAGCGGGATCTTCCTCGGCGTCGCGGTGTGGATCGTGCTCAAGAGCTGAGCTGGTTCTCCTTCCTCGTTCTCACGAAAGGATCCACAGCCGGATCGCTGCGACGCTGACCGTGCCGTGAAAGACGAACGCTCGCTTGTCGTACCGGGTCGCCACAGCTCGGAAGCCCTTGAGTGCGTTGACGGTCCGCTCAACTTCGTTCCTGTGTTGCTGCCGCTGACGGTCGAGAACGCCGGTCAGGCGCCCGCTTCGAGTGGTCACGAGCACTGACGTGAGCGAGACACTCGATCGAGTGATGGAGGCGCTGACGGGCGTGAGCGAGGAGGGGGTGGCGGCCGCGCCGGCTGCGGTCGGCGCTTCGGTCCCTCGCCAGTCGGCGCCGCCGGCGCCCTCCCGGGCTCCCGGTCATGTCCCCTCATCCCGGCCGGCCGTGGGAGTCCTCCTCGAGGGTTGCGCGAAGGACGGCCAGGGTCGAGGCGATGCGGGCCAGGTCATCGGGGGGAACCGCCGCGGTCAGTGAGATGAGCTCGCTTTCGACAATGGGGCGGGAAGCGGACAGCTGCTTCTCACCCGCGGATGTGAGGCGGAGGACGGACGAGCGGCGGTCCTGGGGGTGCGCGACCCGCAGGCACCAGCCCGCAGCCACCAGCCGGTCGACCGCCTTGCTGACGGCGCCCACGGTGATCGCCAGTTCGCCGACGATGTCGAGCACGCGGCACCCCGGCACGCGGTCGATGATCTCCAAAAGCTCGAACTGTCCCAGCCCCAGCCCTTGTTCGGCGCGCAAACGGGCGCTCACCGCGTTGTAGAGCCGGGTCTCGACGCGGACCAGATCGGTGAAGATCGGGGTGATGTGGCTCACATTGGCCTTCCAGTAGATTCTCGGGAATCATCTTCCTTAGAATCCGGTTGGGGTCAGGCAGGTGGATTCCAAGGAATCCATCCTCGCACCCCGACCCATGGAGGCCCCGCATGTCCCGACAGCAGCGCGACGCCCTGGACGCCATACTCCGTTCCGCCCCTCGCAGCGAGACGCGGCCCACTCCCGAGGAGCAGCGCAGCGGTTTCGCCGCGGCTGTCACCCGCCCGGCGCCGGAGGGCGTGGTCACCCGCAGGACCGTCCTGGGCGGTCGACCGACCCTGGAGCTGGAGCCGGCCGAAGCCTCCGGCCGCGGCCGACTGCTCTACCTGCACGGCGGCGGCTACGTCATCGGCTCACCGGACACCCACGCAGGGCTGGTCGGTGAACTGGCCCGCCGCGCCGGGCTGCGCGCGACGTCGGTGGATTACCGGCTGGCGCCCGAGCACCCTTTCCCGGCGGCTGTCGGCGACGGGCTCGCGGTCTACCGCGAGCTGCTGGCGTCGGGCACCGACCCACGGGATCTCGTCATGGCCGGTGACTCCGCCGGTGGCGGATTGAGCATCGCCACGCTGCTCGCCGCCCGGGAGGCCGGGCTGCCGCAACCAGCCGCCGTGGTCGTCTTCTCCCCCTGGGCCGACCTCACCCTCGCTGGAGGAAGCATCCGTTCCAAGGAGAGCGCCGACCCCATTTTCACAGAGGCCGACGTGCGCGCCTACGCCGATCTCTACGTCGGCGCAGGCGACAGGGCGCATCCCCTGGCCAGCCCGGTGTTCGCCGACCTCACCGGACTGCCCCCACTCCTCGTGCAGGTCGGGGCGAACGAGGTGCTCCTCGACGACGCGGTCCGGCTGGCCGGCCGCGCGGGCGCCGACGGCGTCGACGTCACGCTCGAAGTCGGCCCCGGCCTCCCCCACGTCTTCCAGCACCACTACGGCCGCCTCGACGAGGCGGACGCCGCACTCGACCGCGCCGCCCGCTTCCTCACCGCCCACCTGAGCGCCGGGCGCCCGGGCGCCGACCATCTCGAACCGGTCCACTGACACCGACCCCGGCGGCGGGAATTCCACCGCGAGCGCACCGGGCTTCGCGGTACCGAACAAGGTCGGCGGGCTGTTCCCCAACCCCTACGACAAGTACTTGTGCACGCCGATGGAGTACGAGCCGGACCGCGTCGCCGTCATCCGCGGCAAGGCGCCCAGCTTCCCCAACACGGCCAACGGGCAGTCGGTGCTGACGAAGACCCGGCTTCGCTACTGGTCTCTTTGCCAGAACCGGCTTCAGATCCCCTATGCGGTGAGTTCCTGCGCCGCAGACTTCCAGACGAGCCGGAGCAAGGACGGGCGTGACACCTACGTGGTGTCCACCTCGCGGGACCGTCCGCACAACGCGACTACGGCGAACGGGATCACCTGGATCGACTGGGGTCCCACCAATGTCCAGAGCGTCCTGTTCTTGCGGAACATGCTCCCGGCGCAGAACCTCACCAACGCGGTCCAGGACGTCAAGAAGGGTGACTGACCCGGCGAAAGTGATGGGCGCCTACTACCCGACCATCACCTACTGCACCAAGGAAGCCTTCGCCAAGGACGGCCCGGACGCCTGCAGAGGCTGATACGCAGGCAGCCTGAGCGCAACTGCGGCAAGTCCTGGCAGGCCGGCACGAGAGATGGCTGCCCCTCGCCGGCCCCGCCGGCTCCCGGATTGTGGCGGTTGCCGACGGAAGGCAGGGTGGTCTCGAGACCGTTCGGGCCAGGCAGAAGGCACACCGCCTGTCACGGATACGGCCAAGCCGACGCGAGATCGTCCATTCCGGGCAGGCTTACGGAGGTGTGGTGCATGTCGGAGAAGAACCCGGAGCACGGGACCGCCAACGAGGTCTCCTTGCCGCCCGAAGTCAAGTTGCTGCAGGAGGTCACTCCGCCCTTCTTTCCCGAGGGTGGTTCGGGAATGACCATTCTCGTCGAGTGGCCTCCCGGTCACCCCGGGCTCCCTCCGCATCGCCACTCGGGCCCGTCGTTCGGCTACGTCATGGAGGGCGCGCTCCGGTTCGAGCTCGAGGGTGAGCCGGAGCGTGTGGTCGAGGCCGGTGGGACGTTCTGGGAGCCAGGCGGTGACGTGATCCACTACCAGGACGGCAACGCCCTGTCGGACGCATCGACCAAGTTCGTGGTGACCATGGTGTGCGCGCCGGGTCAGCCGATGCTCACGGTGGTCGACGAGGAGGAGCTGAAGGAACGGGCGCACCTGCGCGCCCCGCGTCCCTCCGAAGGCTGACCCGCGACCCGCGAGATCGACACGCGTCACTTCACAGGGAAGCGGCGGGCCGGGTTCACAGGCGCACGACGACCAAGGGGGTGTCGTCGGTGGCGCCACCGGGTGGGAGTAGGTCGGTGAGCACGGCGTCGGCGAGACCTTCGGGATCGTCTGCCCGGTGGCGGGCCAGGGAGTCGGCGAGCCGGGCGAGGCCCTTGTCGATGTCCTCGCCGCGGCGTTCGATCAGACCGTCGGTGCAAAGCACGGGGGCGCCGCCCGGCCGACGACGTCGCCGACGGTGACGGCCATGTGGTCGCCTGGCAGGTCGACGAGGTCGTACCAGTCGCCGGCCACGTTCAGCGCTTCGGCGGCGGGCCCGTAGCGCACGGCCGCCGGGTGGCGGCCGACCGGGCGGGGAGCATGGCTTCTTGCAAGGGCAGCGCCACTGTGCTTCGGGCCGTCGGCAGGCGGCCCAGCCGCCTGGGCCTCGCACGACTCTGCCGGGCCCGGCGGGCGCCACAGGGATCCACTCAGAGGTGGAGTGGGTCCGAGTCGCCTGCCTCCCTGCAGAGGGCCAAGCGGCCGGCGGACACGCCAGTGACTGACTTCCGCGAAGAATGGGTGGCCATTTCGTAGCATGAGCTGATGATCAGGTCAGGCGAACGACGCGCCCAGCAGCGGCGCGAGCGGCAGAAGGCCGTGCACCGTCACCGCCCGTTCGCCCTCGGTCTGGCCGGGATCGGTGTGGTGATCGTTGCGGCGTTCGTTTTCCGCGACGGGTCCGAGGACGCAGCGTCCATCGGCTCGGCCCGGACCCCCCTACGGACGACCAGGAGCACGGCGTCCGGGGCGCCGGGAGCACCGCGCCCTACCGGCAACGTACGGATTGCCGCCGTGGGGGACGTCGTGATGGGCTCGCTGCCGGACGATCTGCCGCCGGACGACGGCGCTTCGTTCTTCGCTCCTGTCGACGACCTGCTCGTCGGCGACGTGGTGCTCGGGAACCTGGAGGGAACACTCACCACCGGCGGCTCCAGCAAGTGCGACGACGACAGCCCGAACTGCTTCGCGTTCCGCGCCCCTCCGTCGTACAGCCACTGGCTCAAGAAGGCCGGCTTCACGGCGATGAACGTGGCCAACAACCACATCGACGACTTCGGGGCCGAGGGGCGGCGCGAGACGTTCGCCGCCCTGCGTTCGGTGAACCTGCCGTTCACCGGCCGCCTGGGCCAGATCACCATCCAGCGAGTCAACGGCATCCGGGTCGCACTGGTCGGGTTCGCTCCCGACCGGGGGGCCAACGATCTCACGGACATCCCCACCGCGAGGCGACTCACCGCTCGCGCCGCAACGATGGCGGACATCGTGATCGTCACGATGCACGCCGGAGCGGAAGGCTCGGACCGAACCCATGTAGAGCCCGGCACCGAGTACTTCCTCGGCGAGAACCGCGGCGACAGCTACCGCTTCAGCCGTGCGGTGATCGACGCCGGCGCCGACCTCGTGGTAGGCAGCGGCCCGCACGTGATGCGGGGGATGGAGTTCTACAAGGGCCGACTGATCGCCTACAGCCTGGGAAACTTCTCCGGCTACAAGGTACTCGGCCTCGGCGGCGCACTCTCCACCAGCGGCGTGCTGCAAGTCACCCTCCGCGCCGACGGCACCTACGTGTCCGGGCGCCTGCGCCCGACCCACATCGTGGAGCCAGGCACACCGGAGCCGGGCGGCGATGGGATCCACCTCGTCTCCGAAGTGTCGGAGGAGGACTTCGGCCCGCACGCCGCCCACATCACGGCGGACGGGACGATCCAGCGCCCGTAGCTGAGGAGATCCCCATTGCAGGCTCGTGCCGACCGTTGGCATCTGTTGGCATCTGATCGTCCTGCCGACGCCCTGGAGGACGACGAAGCCGGCTGTGGGGGCAGTTGGGAACGCGCTCGGAGCGGAGGAGAGCCCGCGGACCGTTGTGCGGCGCTCAGGCCGTGAGGCCCTCGATTGCCACGGGGAGGTGGCGGGGGCCGCGCAGTACTGCGTTGGGGCGGTAGGGGGGTGGGTCTTCGAGCAGCCGGGAGAACTTGACCCGGCGGAACAGTTCGGGCACGGCCAGATGTAGTTCCATGCGGGCGAGGGGGGCGCCGAAGCAGTAGTGGATGCCGGTGTAGAAGCCCAGGTGCTCGTTGTCCTTGCGGTCGGGATCGAATCGGTCGGGGTCCTTGAAGCGTTTGGGGTCGCGGTTGGCCGCGGCCAGCATGAGCCAGACCGGTGAGCCCTTGGGGATGGTGGTGTCGGCGATGTCGATGTCGGCCAGGGCGGTGGTCCACGGGACGAACTGGACCGGGGGCTCGTAGCGCAGCACTTCCTCGATGAGGGGGATGGCCAGGTCCGGGTCCTTCTGGAAGTGCTGGAGGACGTCGGGGTGGCGCAGCAGGGTGAGGGTGGTGTTGGTGATGGCGTTGACGGTGGTCTCGTGGCCGGCGACCAGGAGGAGCACCGCGGTGGCTTCCAGGTCTGCGGGTGTCATGTCGGGAGCGAGGGCGCTGAGGATTCCGGGGCCGGGACGGCGGCGTTTGGTCTCGATCAGGTCGGAGAGGTAGGCGCCCAGGTCCTGACGTGCCCGCTGCGCCTTTTCCTGGCCGTCGGCGCCGGGATCCACTCCGGACGCCAGGGCGTCGGCCCAGACGTGGAAGCGCGCTTCGTCCTCGCGTGGCACGCCCAGGACCTTGCAGATGGCGGTGACGGGAAGGGGGTAGGAGAAGTCCTGGACGATGTCGACCTGCTCCTTGCCGTCGAAGGCGTCGAGCAGTTCGGTGACGACGTTGGCCAGCTCTTCGCGCAGGCCGTCGAGGAACCTGGGGCTGTGCGGAGGGCCGAACGGCCGGTTGACGGTGTTGCGCAGCCGGTCGTGCTCGGGCGGGTCGGTGAAGATGAAGCTGGGCGGCAGGCCGCCTTCCGGCGCCGGCTGCCCGGGGCGGGCGTGGTCGGGTGGGCGGTTGCTGGTGTCGTTGCTCAGCCGCGGGTCGCCGGCCAGGCTCCGCACCTCGTAGTAGGTGCTGACCAGGTAGGTGCCGTCGTCCTCGCGCCGGACCGGTGTCTTGCGCAGTTCCGCGTAGAGCGGGTAGGGATCGGCGCGGTTGGCGTAGTCGGTGATCTGTGCGGAGATGGTGCCGGGCGTCATGGTGTCTCCTGAGGGGCTCCGGGCGGTGAAAGGGCCGGTGATCAGGCATGTGACGGGACGAACGGGGCGCCGGCCGCGATCTGCTGCTCACCGGTTGAGATCGACGACAGGCCTCATCCGGAACCCGCTCCCCGCACCGGCCGCGGTCGCCGCAAGCTCCGCAGCTCCAGCGCTCGGTCCACACGATCGGTCGGCATGCCTCTCCCTCAGGATCGACTCCTTCGGAGCGGCCCGCAAACCGGCAGCGGGGCCCGGGAAACCGTCTCCCAACCGACTGAGATTTGTTGGTACTTGCTGGTCAGGCATGGTTTCGCTCGGCCAACAGAGCCGCGCGGTGGATGCCCTCTCCCCAATCCACAGCCCCTCTGGGCCCGTCGGCGCGGCCCGCTCGCCGTGAACACGGCGAGCCCGGCCGCCGTAAGTGTGAGAACCGGAACCCCTCCGGTGCCCTGACGGTCATTGGCCTCCGCCACTTCCGGTGCGGGTGTTCGAGCAGGAGTGGCGTCGGCGGCTGCGCAAGAACCAGGACACGCACGTCCAGGTGCTTTCAGGCTGATCTTGCCAGGTCCGAACAGAGCTCCAACCCCTCACAAGCACAGGAGCCCCCTTTTGACGTCGACGAAATCCGTGATGAAGAAGCTGCCCGAGGTCACTCTGGCGTTCTGGATCATGAAGGTCGCCGCGACGACCCTGGGAGAGACGGCGGGCGACCTGTTCGCCCAGACGCTCAAACTCGGTTACTTCCTCACCACGATCGTCCTGTTTCTGATCTTCGTGGTGACGCTGGTCGTGCAGCTGCGGTCCTCGCGCTACCACCCGTTCTTCTACTGGACCGTGATCCTGTCGACCAGCATGGCGGGCACCACCATGTCCGACTTCATGAACCGCGACGCCAGTGCCAAGTACCTGTCGAAAGGCGCCACCTCACTGGGCTGGGGCCCACAGGGTTTCGGCATCGGCTACCCGGAGGGCGCCGCAATCCTGATCTCGATCCTCCTGGCGATCTTCCTCGTCTGGAGGATCAGCGGGATGACCTTCCAGATCAGGGACATCGTCACCTTCAAGGGCGAGGCACTCTTCTGGGCGGCGATCCTCGTCTCCAACACCCTCGGTACCTCGATGGGCGACTTCCTGTCCGACAGTTCCGGACTCGGCTACCTGGGCGGTGCGGCACTGGTGACCGGTGTGCTGGTCGTGCTGGTCGTCCTCATGAAGGTGCCCAGCGTCCCGAACGTGCTGCTCTTCTGGATCGCCTTCGTCCTCACCCGCCCCCTCGGCGCCACCGCGGGCGACTTCCTCACCAAGCCGGTCGCCAAGGGCGGCCTGGACCTCGGCACCGCGGGCTCCTCGGCCGTGCTGCTCACCGTCCTGTTCGGCCTGATGGCCTACGCCCACATCCAGGAGCGCAAGGCCCCCACACCGAGTCTTGAGACTGTCGGCCCGGAGGCCGTAGCGGCCCGCCAGGAAGCAGGTCAACGGTAAGCACTGGCGCCGGGCGCGTGAATCCGCGCCCGGCACACCGCAAGTTCAGGGGCACCGTCGCGTCAGCCCGGGTGGGCCTGTGCGCGCCTGTGTCGCAGCTCGCCCTCCTGGGCAAGTCTGCGCAGCAGCGCCAACACCGGTTCGAGCAGCAGGATCACGATGGCCGCTCGTTCGGCCAGTTGCTCCGGCTCGTCGATCCCGTCGAGCTGTTCGAGGTCGAGGCGGGCGACGGACGCGGCGAGCCTCGCGTAGGGGACCAGTTCGTCGTTGCTGTAGGGGACGCCGAGACGGCTGAGTTCCTGGAGACCCGCTGCCAGTGCGTGCGGGTGGGGTGAATCGTCCGAGATGTTCCACTCCATGGCGTTGAGCAGTTCCTTCACCTGCTGGACCTGCTCGGGGCCGGCCTCCGCGTCGCCCGACTCCGTCGGGATCGGCAGGGCGTGGTGCAGCACACCGAGGGCGGGCCGGGACTCCTCCGGGTGATCGACCGCCGCCAGCACGTCTCGGGCGGCCGCGATGGACAGGCCCCCGCGGGCGGTCAGCGCCCGGATCAGCCGCAGTCGCTTGACGTGCTCTTCGCCGTACTCGGCGATCGTGGCACCCATCGAACGTCCGGGCGGCAGCAGGCCCTCGCGCAGGTAGTACTTGATTCTCCCCACCGGAGTCCCGGACCGGCGGCTCAGCTCCGAGATCTTCATGCGCTCCCTCGACTCTCTGCTGGTCTCAGTGTCCCAGGTGCCTGGAGGCCGGACCCTCGTCCCAGGTGCCTGGAGGCCGGACCCTCGTCCCAGGTGCCTGGAGGCTGGACCCTCACCTTGGAAAGTGTTACTTTCCAATCTTGGAAAGTGCAGGTTTCCAGTGTGTCGCCCATCCCGGCGGACGGCGCGAACCACGCACACAGAGGAGAGGCGCATGGCCAGTTCACCCGCACACGCCCGCATGAGCGCACGGCACCTGCTCCGGGGGCGCCGGCTGTGGCTCGCCTCCGCAGCGGTGATCGGCTTGTTGTCCTTTTTGCTCTCGCTGCTCTACCTCGGCGCGAACAGCAACCCTGTCGGGGCGATGCACGACCTGCCGATCGCTGTGGTCAACGCCGACCAGGGCTCCGTGTACGCGGGCAAGCAGATGAACCTGGGTGCGCAGATCGCCGAGCGGGTCGCCGGCGCCCCGCAGCTCAAGGGCAAGGTCGGCTGGAAGCAGGTCGACCGGGCCGGGGCAAAGCGGCTCATGAGCCAGGACAAGGCGTTCGGGGCGTTGGTCGTCCCGGAGAACTTCTCCGCCACCGTGCTGGGGCTCGCGGCCCCTGGCAGTGCCTCCCCGAAGCAACCGACGCTGGAGATCCTCACCAATCCCGCGGCCGGCAGCTTCGGCTCGAACATGGCCGAGCAGGTCAACCGTGAGGCGGCACACGACGCCTCGGTCGTCCTGGGCGGGCAACTGGGCCGGCAGTTGGCCCACCAGGCCGCCCAAGCCGAAGCGGCTGGGCACCGCGTCACCGCACCGAGCGCCCCCGGGCGGCTGCTGCTTGCGGATCCGATCAAGGTCGTCGTGTCCCAGGGGCATCACCTGGGCGACCACAGCGGATTCGGTCTGACCTCCTTCTTCTACACCCTGGTGCTGGTCCTCGGCGGCATGCTCGGTGCCAACGTGATCCACATGCAGGTCGACGCCGCCCTCGGCTACGCCGCGAAGGACCTCGGCCCCTTCCGCACCGCACAGCCCGTGCGACACCTGAGCCGCACCCGCCACTTCCTCGTCGGCTGCGCACTCATGGCCGGAGTCTCCCTGGTCACCTCGGCGCTGGCCATGGCCGCCGCGGTCGAAATCATCGGCATCGACGCCTCCCACCTGCTGCTGCTCTGGATCTTCGGGTCCTGCGCCACGATGGCGATGGGCTGCACGGCGCTCGCCCTGCTGGCGGTCCTGGGCACCCCCGGCCCGCTCGTCTCGATGCTCGTGCTGATCGGCCTCGCCATCCCGTCGGCGGGTGCCACCATCCCGCTGCAGGCGCTGCCGTCCTTCTACCGCTTCCTCGCCGAGTTCGAACCGTTCCGCCAGGTCCTCGACGGGGTCAGGTCGATCCTCTACTTCGGCGCCCAGCTCGACGCCGGACTCGCCCGGGCCTGGACCATGACCGGTGCCGGGCTCGCGCTCTCGCTGCTCCTCGGACTGGGCCTGACCCACTTCTACGACCGCAGGGGGCTGCACCGCACCGCGCAGTTCGAGCCAGTCGCGTTCCCCGCGGCTGCCTGATCCGCTTCCGGGGCGGGCCGACGGCCCGACCATGCCTGACCCTGCTGTCCCGTCACGTCCATATAACGGTTCATATGTCATATTGCGCATATGATCCCGACGAAAGGTGCGTCATGAGAGTCGCAGTCATCGGCGGTACCGGGCTGATCGGTTCGCAGGTCGTCACTGACCTGAACGCCGCCGGGCACGAGGCGGTACCGCACTCGCAGTCCACTGGAGTCGACGTCATCAGCGGCCGGGGACTGGACGAGGCGGTGGCGGGAGCCGACGTCGTCGTCAACCTGACGAACTCCCCGACCTTCGACGAAGCCTCCCCGGCCTTCTTCCAGACCTCGATGGACAACCTCCTCGCCGCGGCCCGCAAGGGCGGCGTCGGCCACTTCGTCATCCTCTCGATCGTCGGGGCGGACCAGGTGCCGGAGCTGGACTACTACCGGGCCAAGGTGCTCCAGGAGCAGATCCTCGCCGCCGGTGCGGTCCCCTACTCGATCGTCCGGGCGACGCAGTTCATGGAGTTCATGGACGCCGTCATGTCCTGGACCTCCGACGGCGACACCGTCCGGTTGCCTGCCACGCCGATCCAGCCGATCGCCGCCAAGGACGTGGCCGGCGCGGTGGCACAGGTCGCCGCGGGCGCCCCGCTGAACGGCATTCGCAACATCGCCGGCCCCGAGATCTTCACCCTGGACGAGCTGGGCCGCATCACCCTGTCCCACAAGGGCGACAACCGCAGCGTCGTCACCGACCCCACCGCCGGCATGTTCGCCGCCGTCAAGGGCGACGTCCTCACCGACGAGCACGCCCACCTCGCCCCCACCCGCTACACCGACTGGCTCACCTGACCGACGAGAACCCCGTCGTGGTCAGACCGATGGAGGCGCGGCGTCCCGCGGTGGCCCCGTTGTGCGACCGGCGGCCTTCCCGCCGCCCCGGCGCTGTTGCGGAGGGCAGCGGCCCGGCGTTGGAATCAAGAGTGTGAGGCAACTTGGCGACGCCGTGTCCGCCGGCCGCCCCGCCCCCGGGACGGGGGCCGGCCGGAAGGGGCTCAAGAACAACGCCTTGGGCATGTTCTCCTCGGTGGTCATCGGGACAGCGTCCACTGCACCGGCCTACAGTCTCGCCGCAACGCTGGGGCTCATCGTGGCGGCGGTCGGTCTGCAGACACCGATCGTCATCATGCTGTCGTTCGTCCCGATGCTGTTGATCGCGTACGCCTTCAGGGAGCTCAACGCGAGCAACGCCGACTGCGGAACCACCTTCACCTGGGCAACCCGCGCCTTCGGCCCACGTACCGGCTGGATGGGCGGCTGGGGCATCTTCGTCGCCAACGTCATCGTGATGGCGAGCCTCGCCGAGATCGCCGGTGCCTACGGCTTCCGACTGGTGGGCCTGGACGGACTGGCGGAGAACCGGCTGTGGACCACTGTGGCGGGCATCGTCTGGATCGCCGTGATGACCACGGTCTGCTACGTCGGCATCGAGTTCTCGGCCGCCGTCCAGCGCTGGCTGCTGTGCCTGGAAGTGGGGATGCTGCTCCTCTTCGCGGTCGCCGCGCTGGTCAAGGCCTACACCGACCCTCCCTCGACGGCGATCCATGTCTCCGCCTCCTGGTTCAACCCCTTCGAGGTGTCGTCGATGAAGGGGCTGACGTCGGGCATTCTGGCCGGCGTCTTCATCTACTGGGGCTGGGACACCGCCGTCTCGATCAATGAGGAGACCGTCGACAGCACACGTATCCCCGGGCGCGCCGCCGTCATGTCCACCGTGCTGCTGCTGATCATGTACGCGCTGGTGTCCACCTCGGCGCAGGCCTTCGCAGGGGTCGGCTCCTCGGGCGTCGGGCTGGGCAACGCCCGCAACTCGGACGATGTGCTCTCCGGACTGGGCGAGGCCGTCTTCGGGAGCCACGGCACGGGGCTTCTCCTGTCGAGACTGCTGATCCTGATGGTGCTGATCTCGGCGCTGGCCTCCACCCAGACCACCATCCTGCCCCTGGCCCGTACCGTCTTCTCCATGGCGGTCCACAAGGCCGTTCCCTCCCAGTTCGCCCGGGTCCACCGCAAATTCCTCACCCCGACCTGGTCGACCGTCGGCATGGGCGCGATCTCGATCGCCTTCCTCATCCTGCTGGCGTCCTTCAGCGGGAACGTACTGGCCGACTCGATCGACTCGGTCGGTCTCGCGATCACGTTCCAGTACGGACTGACCGGGTTCGCCTGCCTCTGGTACCACCGCAAGGTCCTCAGCCGCAGCACCAAGGACCTCGTCTTCAAGGGCGTGCTGCCGGGGCTGGGCGGGCTGATCATGTTCTGCCTTTTCGTCTACGCCACTTTCGTGTACGCCGCCCCCGGGTACGGCGCGACCAGCGTCGACCTGCCGCTGATCGGACCGACCGGCGGAGTCACCGTGGTGGGCCTGGGCGCCCTGCTGCTCGGTCTCCTGCTGATGCCTGTGGTCACCCGGGGCCACTCCGTGGCCCTCAAACTCCAGCGGAGCCTGCTTCCGCGTCGCCTGCCGCGGCACACCGCCGTCGACTCGGCGAGCCGCTACCTGCCCGCCGACAGCGGGTCCGGGGTGGGCGGCGACTGGTACGACGTCATCCCCCTGTCGGGCACCCGGGTCGGCCTGGTCGTCGGGGACGTGCTCGGTCACGGTCTGCCCGCCGCGGCCACCATGGGACGCCTGCGCACGGGTGTGCGGGTGCTGGCCCGGCTGGACCTGACCCCGGACGAGCTCCTGTCCCGCCTGAGCGACCTGGTCGAGCAGACCGCGCACGAGAGCGGAGCCGGCCACGGCCCGGGCCACCTGAGACCGCACGCCGACGAGGCCCAGGGCGTGACCTGCCTGTACGCGGTGTACGACCCCGTCTCGGGGATATGCAGCCTGGCGCGGGCGGGGGAGTCGGTGCTGGCGGTCGTCGAACCGCACACGGGCGTCGTCGACTATCCGAAGCTGCCGCCCGGGCCGCCGCTGGGAGAAGACGGCCTGCCCTACCAGAGCACGGAACTGGAGCTCCCGCCGGGCAGTCTCGTCGCCCTCTTCACGGGCGGCCTCCTCCAGGCGGCCGACGGCCGTGAGGCGGGGCTCGCGCAGCTGTCCGAGGTCCTCGCCGACGGCCGAACGTCCCTGGACCAGCTGTGCGACCGGGCGGTGTCCACCCTGCTGCCCGGGCCGGTGGACGAGGACGCGACGCTGCTCATGGTCCGCACCCGCCTGCTCGACCGCGGCCAGTTCAACCAGTGGGAACTGCCCCCGGACCCGGCGGCGGTGGCCACCATCCGCACCGCCGTCAGCAAGCAGCTCCGCGACTGGGAGCTGGGCGACCTGGCATTCACCAGCGAGCTCATCGTCAGCGAACTGGTCACCAACGCCATCCGCTACGTCGGCGGCCCGATCCAGGTACGCCTGATCCGCGACCGGACCCTGATCTGCGAGGTCTCCGACACCGGCCACACCACGCCCAATCTGCGGCACGCCGCGAGCGACGACGAGGGAGGCCGGGGCCTGTTCATCATCGCCCAGATGACCCACCAGTGGGGTACGCGCTACACCCCCACCGGCAAGACCATCTGGACCGAGCAGGACATGCCGCCGACGGACGGTCAGTAATGCCAACCACCCGCCGAGGGTGATGCCGGCCCCACCGACCGGGCTGATCCTGCTGGTGGCGTGGGGAGTGGGGGAGCGGGGGAGTGGGGAAGTGGCGGCGTCGGGCCGACGGACCGGGGCGGTGAAGGGACGAGCGGGCGATGGCCGACCACAGAGCCGAGCGCATAACGAACCTCGTCAGCCCTCTGCGGGTCGAGCCCGGAACCAGGGTGCGTCTGCCGGATGACTTCGATCCCGGATACCGGGCGGGCATCAGCAAGAAGAAGGACGGCGTCGCGTTGCTCCGCCGCGGCACCGAGCTGCTGGCCGACTACCAGCGGCGGCTGGCCGCCCAGGACACGTACGGCGTGCTCGTGTGCCTGCAGGCACTGGACGCCGGTGGCAAGGACGGAACCATCCGTCACGTGATGAGCGGAATCAACCCGCAGGGGGTGCGGGTGGTCGGCTTCAAGGTGCCCTCGGAAGAGGAGCTCGACCACGACTACCTGTGGCGCTACGCCCGTCACCTGCCCCGGCGCGGGGAGATCGGCATCTTCAACCGGTCCCATTACGAAGAGGTCCTGGTGGTCCGGGTGCACCCCGAGAACCTCAAACGCCAGAAGCTGCCCGACGCGGCACGCCGCCCGGACGTGTGGGAACGGCGCTACCGAGAGATCAACGACTGGGAGCGCTATCTGACCGACAACGGCTTCAAGATCGTAAAGCTCTTCCTGAACCTGTCGAAGGAAGAACAGCGGGTCCGCTTCCTCAAGCGCATAGACGTACCCGAGCGGAACTGGAAGTTCTCGCCCGCGGACGTCCGCGAGCGCGCCCGGTGGGACGACTACCAGCGGGCGTTCTCGCAGATGCTGTCGGCCACCAGCACGCCGTGGGCGCCCTGGTACGTCATTCCGGCCGACCACAAATGGTTCGCGCGGCTGTGCGCGGCCGCGGTACTGGCCGACACCCTGATCGACATCGACCCCCAGTACCCGCACGTCAGTGACCGGACCCGGCAGGAACTGGCCGAGGTCAAACGGGAGCTGGAACGTCAGGCACCCGAGGGAGCACTGGCCGACCCGTATGCGGCTTCGGCCGCGGGCTCCACCGAGCAGGACCCGAAGGCAAAGAAGAGCGAGAAGGGCAAGAAGGGTAAGAAGGGCCAGAGGGGCGAGAAGTGACCGCGCAGGCGGATGCAGGTCGTCGTGGGCGACGTGGTGCTCCTCGCGGCGGGGGACGAGGTACCGGCCGACGGCCGGATCGTCGCGGCCAGCGCCCTGCAGATCGACGAGTCGGCGCTGACCGGCGAGAGCGTGCCCGCCGCCAAGGATTCCCGGACGCTGACCGGAGCGGACCTGCCGCCGGGGGGCCGGACGAACATGGCGTTCATGAACACCCCCGTCACCCATGGCAGTGCGACGGTGATCGTCACGGCGACCGGAGCCGGCACCGAACTCGGGCGCATCTCGGGGATGTTGTCGCCCCCCGGCGAGGCGTCGCCGCTGACCCAGGAGCTGGACCGGCTCACCCTGTGGATCACGGGCACGGCCGGACTGACGATGATCGTGATGTTCGTCCTGGGGCGCAGCCGGGGTACGGCGTGGGACGCGCTGTTCGTGAGTGCCGTCTCGCCGGCCATCGCCGCCATTCCGGAGGCCCTGCCCACCGTGACCCAGCGAGACGGAGACGGTCCTGACCACCGCCGGCTTCGACAGCAAGCAGATGAACCGGGCGATGCTCGTCGAGTTCGTCCTCGCGGTGCTGGTCACCCAGATGGATGCCTTCCGCAGGCTGCTCGGCACGACCCAGCTGAATCTGGCGCAGCTCGCGTGGACGCTGGTCCCCGCGCTCGCGCTGCCGGCGCCGTGGGAGCTCGGCGAGTTCCTGGCCCGCTGGAACGGGGGGCCGGCCGTACGGGGCCGAGGCGTTGCGACGGAGCCGGACGGGCGGCGTACGGCGGCGTACGAGTACGGGGTACGGCGGCGTACGAGTACGGGGTACGGCGGCGTACGAGTACGGGGTACGGCGGCGGGCGCCGTACCCCGATGTCTTCTCGCCGTTCAGCGGCCCGGCGTCAGATCAGGTTGTAACTGTTGTAGCCGGAGCCGATTTCGACCGGCTTGGCGAAGGGGCGGGACGCGTCACCGGTGCCGGAGTAGCGGTACAGGTCACCGCCCTGCGTGCGGGCGACGATGTCGGTCCTGCCGTCGGCGTCGAGGTCGCCGACGGACAGCACACGGTTGTACGTGTTCCATCCGGCGCCGACCCTGGTGCGGGCCGCGAAGGGCGCCTTGTAGTCGCCGGTGCCCTTGTAGAGCCACAGGACACCCGCCTTGTCCCGGGCGACGATGTCGGACTTGCCGTCGCCGGTCAGGTCTCCCTGGCCGGCGATCTCGGTGTACTGGTCCCAGCCGCCACCGATGCGTACGCGCTGGTCGACCCGGCCGTCCGCGTGGCCGGTGTAGACCCACATCACGCCGGACTTGTCGACGGCCACGAGGTCCGCGTCCTGCGTGCCGCCGAGGTTCCCGGGCGAGAGGACCTTGTTGTAGATCGTCCAGCCCTTGCCGATGTCCTTGGTGTGCGCCTGGAGGTCCTCGGACCAGGTGTAGGTCAGCAGGCCGTCCTTCTGGAAGTCCCAGGTGCCGTCGCTGTTGCCGTCGTGGTCGTTGTCCACGTCGACGGAGGCGGCGGCGAAGTCGAAGCTGACTCCGACGTCGTAGCGGGGCTTGAAGCCGCCCTGGCGGTCCGGGAAGAACAGGAACAGGTTCCCGGTCCGCTTGTCGACGGCGGTCAGGGCGAAGCTGGGCGTCTGCACCCGGCCGGTCGCGGCGACGCGCGGGGCCGCGAGCCCGGCAGACGTGGAGCGGTGCTGGGCCACCGCATGGGAGCGCGCCCGGTCGGCGCCGGCCGGGTGCTCGGCCGCGGTGGCGGTGTGGGCCGTGGTGGCCATCGCGGCGGTGATCGCGGCGGTGGCGAGCACACGGTTGAGCGTGCGGCCGTGTTGGGCGAAGGTCAAGTGAAGTCCCCGTGTTCTCTTGCTGGTTGACACGCCTGTCGGCAGGCCGTGCCAAAGGTCTCCAGAACTGTCTCACAGGTGCTTCACAACTGCGGACGGGGTCATGCGCGTACCTCCGACGCTCACGGCGCATCGCCCTTGCGTGACCGCTGCACGCCGGCCACTTCAGGGGCCTCTTCCGGCGGCGGGCACCGGCGCTGACCGCCGTCTTACCAGCTCCTGGCACACTGACCGGGCCCTGTTGTCCGGCGAACGGGAGTACTGCATGTCGATGGTCGGCAACCTGCGCAAAGTCGCCCGGCTGACGCGCCGCGGCGGCCGTGTGGACCTCAGCCACCCGGCCCGCTCGCCGCTGGGCTCCACCGTGGTCAACTGCGTGGTCTACCGCAACGGTGTCCGTCAGCCCCGCGTCGACTCCGTGCAGGACGCCGTTCGGCAGGTCCGCAGGCGGCGGCAGGGTTTCGTGTGGCTGGGGCTGCACGAGCCGGACGAGAAGGAGTTCGCCGGGGTGGCCGAGCTGTTCGGTCTGCACCCGCTTGCCGTCGAGGACGCGGTCCACGCCCATCAGCGGCCCAAGGCCGAGCAGTACGGCGACGTCCTGTTCGCCGTCTTCAAGACGGTCACCTACGTCGAGCACGCCGAACTCACGGCCACCAGCGAGATCGTCAACACCGGCGAGATCATGGTCTTCACCGGCCCGGACTTCGTCGTAACCGTACGGCACGGCCGCCATGGCTCCCTCGGCCCGCTGCGCGAGGACCTGGAAGCCGACTCCGAGCAGTTGGCCAAGGGCCCGTCCGCGGTGCTGCACGCCATCGCCGACCACGTCGTCGACGACTACGTGGCCGTCGCCGACGCCGTGCAGAACGACCTCGACCAGGTCGAGAGCGAGGTGTTCTCGCCGCGCAGTCCGCAAAGCGCCGACGCCGGCCGCGTCTACCAGCTCAAAGCGCGAACTGCTGGAACTCAAACGGGCCGTGGTCCCCCTCGCCCGCCCCCTGTCCCGGCTCGCCACCGAGCCGCACCGGGTCGTCGGCCCGGAGATACAGGCGTACTTCCGGGACGTCGCCGACCACCTCGCACGCGTCACGGAACAGGTCACGGCCTTCGAGGCCCTGATCGACTCCATCCTCCAGGCCCACCTCGCCCAGGTGGCCGTCGCCCAGAACGAGGACGCCCGCAAGATCACCGCCTGGGCGGCGATCATCGCCGTCCCCACCATGGTCTGCGGCGTCTACGGCATGAACTTCGACCACATGCCGGAACTCCACTGGCGCTTCGGCTACCCCCTCGCCCTCGCCGTCATCGCCGTTGCCTGTTTCGCCATCCACCGCAGCCTCAAGCGCAAGGGCTGGCTGTGACCAGTGCGTGACCGCCGCTGTGGCGCCCCGTGGAAGGGCGGGGCTCAGTCCGTCGCCGTGCTCCCGGCCAGCGCCGCGCGGAGCCAGGAGTCCGCCGCGCCGAGGGTCAGGTCGGTCGTCAACTCCCCTGCCAGGTGCCAGTAACGCCCCATCACCGGGTGATCCGCCTCGGCCAGGCCGACGGTGAGGGCGCGACGGAAGGCGGGAGTGTCCCGGGTACCCCGGGCACGTGCGTGGGCGGCTACGAAGCAGTCCAGGGCCCCGCCGGGACCGGGGGCGCGGTCGGCCCGCCGAGCGGCGTCCACCAGTTGGTAGGCCTCGTGCAGACCGTCGTAGAGCAGATCCGGGTGCGCGGCGGTGGCGGGCCGGTGGGACGCGAGGCAGTGGTCGGTGGCGGCCGTCGCGAGGGCGTGCAGGCGGGCGAAGGCGAGGACCTGGTCCGGAGTCGGGTCGGCGGGGGGCTGCGGTACGGCCGCCTCGACGATCGCGCGGCGCAGGCGGGCGGAGAGACGTACCGGCAGCAGGCGGCGCCAGTACTGCGCGAGCGCGGATGTGCTGGGCGGGACGCCGACCGCTCCGATCAGCTCCAGGCGGTCCGCCAACTGCCCCGGGGCGGCCTCGTGCAGGGCCCGCAGCGCGGCCTCGCGCCAGCGCAGGGCGGCCAGTTGGGTGCCGAGGTCGTCCAGCTGACGAGCCACGACGGCCTCCAGGGTGTCCCCGGAGTCCAGAACCCGCCCGATCTCGGGCACGGGGACGCCCAGCGAGCGCAGCGATCGGATCGCGCGCAGCCGGGCCGGCGCGTCGGGTCCGTAGCGGCGGTGGCCGCCGCTGCTGCGCGCGGCCTCCGGCAGCAGGCCCTGGTCGGAGTAGAAGCGGACCGTCTTCACCGTGGTCCTCGCCTGCGCGGCGAGCTCGCCGATGCTCATGCCGTCCGGGTCGGGGGACAAGGGTTGAACCTCCCTCAGGGGGAGTTCCTAGGTTACCCGCGACGACCCCACCCCTGGAGGTGCTGATGACTGTATTCGTCCTGGTCTCCGGCCCGTTCACCGACGAGCGGATCTGGAACGAGGTGACCGGCCCGCTGCGGAGGTCCGGCGCCGAGGCGCACCCGGTGACGCTGAGCAGGGAGCCCGAAGCCGATCTGGAGGCACATGTCGAGGACGTGGTCCGGCTGCTCGACTCCCTCGGGCCACAGCAGGTGGTGCTGGTCGGACACGACTACGCCATCCATCCGGTGCTGGGCGCGGTGGACCGCCGCCCCGAGCGGGTCGCCCGTGTCGTCCATCTGGACGCCGGGCTGCCGCAGGACGGCGACTCGGCGCTGGCCCTGGTGCCCGATCCGGCCGTGCACGAGCTGCTGGGAGCGGGCGGCAGCCCGGGGCCGGTCCCCGCGCCGGGACCGGCCCAGTGGCAGCGGTGGGGCAGTACGGAAGGGCTGTCGGCGCAGCGGCTGCGGCTGCTGAGCAGCCTGGCGGCCCCGCAGCCGCCGCGGACGCTGACACAGCCGCTGCGGCTGACCGGCGCCGCGGCGGCCGTGCCGACCAGCGGCATCATGTGCACGGCCGGAGGGATGACCGTCGACGCGGTCGAGGCGCTGGTGCACACCGGTCCGCCGCAGTTCCGGAAACTGGCCGACCCCCGCGTGGGCTTCTTCGAACTGGCCACCGGACACTGGCCGATGCTCTCCTGCCCGGGCGAGCTGGCCGAGGTGCTGCTCCGCGCGGCGGCGGGCGAGGGGCGCAGACTGACCGCGCCGAAGGGGGAGTCGCCGTTCCTGCGGCCCTTTCTGCTCGACCTTCCCGAGTCGCCGCGGGTGCGCAACGGGCGCCTGGACCTGCACCTGCCGCAGATGGAAGCGGGGCAGCCGGCTTGCGCACCGCGGCCCGCGGTGCTGTTCGTGCACGGCGGCCCGGTGCCGCCGGACCTCGACCCCACGCCGCGCGACTCCCCGTTCTACGTCGGCTATGCGCGCTGTGCGGCGAGCCTGGGCGCGGTGGGAGCCGTCGTGGACCACCGTCTGCACGGCATCACCGACTACGCGCAGGCCGCGGGCGACGTGGCCGAGGCCGTCGAACTGCTGCGGGCCGACCCCCGCGTGGACCCGGAGCGGATCGCCCTGTGGCTGTTCTCCGGCGCGGGACTGCTCGCCGCGGACTGGATCACCGCCCCGCCGGGGTGGCTGCGCTGCCTGGCGCTCAACTACCCGATCCTGGAACCGCTTCCGGGATGGGGAGCGGTCGGCGCCCGTTTCCACCCGGTCGGCGCGCTCCGGGCCGGTGGCGCGGCGCTGCCTCCCCTGGTACTGACCCGGGCGGGGCGGGAGACGCCGCCGATCGCCGCCACGGTCGAGAAGTTCCTGGTCGCGGCGGAGGAGGCCAAGACCCCGGTCGACGTCGTCGATGTCCCGCACGGTGTCCACAGCTTCGAGATCCACGACCCGACGGACGAGTCGCGCGAGGCCGTGACCAGGGCCGTGCGCACGGTGCTCGGGCACCTGGGGGTTCAGCCCGAGCGCGTCGGCGGGAGTGCCTGAGACCGGGGGACCCTGCGGTGTTCGGTGGGATGGCGCGGGGGCCGAGCCGGGCTGTGCCGGGCTGTGCCGGGTCGTGCCGGGCTGTGCCGGGTCGTGCCGGGCTGTGCCGGGTCGTGCCGGGCCGGGCCGGGTCGGCCACCGCCGAACGGCCGCCGTCCGTCGGCGGGCTGCCGACAGGCGATCAGTGGGCCGGAGCGGGACAATCGGATCAGAACCGATGCCCGGAGGCGCGGATGACAGGCGGCACAGGCGGCACAGGCAGCCAGTCAGCCCTCGGCCGGCCCTGCCTCGCCGACCAGACCGTGGTGGTGATCGGCGGCAGCGCCGGCATCGGGTTCGAGACCGCCCGCCGGGTGCGCGTGGACGGCGGCCGGGTGATCCTGGTGGGCCGCGACCCCGAACGGCTGGAGCGAGCGGCGCGCGAGCTCGACGCCGTGGGCACGGCATCCTTCGACGCCACCGACACCGACCGCCTGAAGCAGTTCTTCGACGACCTGTCCGGCCCGGTCGACCATGTGCTGGTCACGGCCGGCAGCCCCTCCTACGTGCCCCTGGCGGACATTGATCTCACCGCCGCCCGCCGGGAGTTCGGCGACCGCCTGGCCGTGGCCCTCGCGGTCGCCCTCTACAGCCGTGACAGGGTCCGGGCCGGAGGCACGCTGCTGTTCATGGGCGGAACCGGCGGTCGGCGCCCCGGTGTCGGCAAGGCCGTGGTGTCCGCGCTCACCGCGGCCATGCCCGCCCTGACCGCCAACCTGGCCCTCGAACTGGCGCCGATCCGGGTGAACCTCATCGCCGCCGGATTCGTAGACACCCCTTTGTCGGCCGCACTCCTGGGTGATCAGCTCGAAGCCCGGCGCGAGGAACTGCGCGCAACGCTCCCCGTCCGGCGGGTCGTCGGCCCGGCCGACGTGGCTGCCCTGGCCGTGCACATCATGTGCAACGACGCGCTCACCGGCGCCACGTACGACATCGACGGCGGCCAGCAGCTCCTCTCCCACTGACCGCCGGCGTCACCACGCCCAACCGGGCCGGACCTCGTGCTGCTCGGTCCACCTGGCCCTACTTGGTTCCACTTGATTCTTCTACTTGTTGGTCCTACTTGCTGATGGCGAAGCGCATCAGCGCGTGCTCGTCACCCTGCTTGATCTTCCCCGTCACATTGATCACCTCGAGCTTCCAACTGCCGCCGACCCGCATGGCCTTGGCCACGGCGCAGCCGTTGTCCTGGGAGAGCAGGCTCGGCCAGATGTCGGCGACCTGCTGGGAGCTGCCCCCGGTCGCGTCGTAGACCTTGAAGCTGATGTTGCGCGCCTTCTGGAAGGAACTGCCCTTCTTGAAGGCGGCGGCGACGAACACGATCGAGGTGATCTGCTGCGGGATCCGCGCGAACTCGACCGTCACGGTCTCGTCGTCCCCGTCCCCGCGCCCGGTCTGGTTGTCACCGCTGTGGACCAACGAGCCGTTGCCCATGGGGTCGAGGGAGTCGAGGCCCGCCAGCCGCACCGGGTCCGACCCCTGCATGGCGACGGCGATCAGGTCGAGGTCGGTGCCGGTCTTGCGGCGGAGTATGCCCACCACCCCACCACTGCTGCCTGAGGTGGGATCCCAGGACACGCCGATGGACAGATGGGTCACTCCGTCCAGATCCGCCGGGCCGTCTTCCTTCGTGAGCGTAATCATGCGTGGGTCATCCTCTGGTGACGGGACTGCGACAACTACGACAGGCAAAGTGTGCCTGCAGGCCTTGGCGTCCCACCCGACTGGTCCGTCCGGTCGCGGGATCGGGAGGGGGCCGCCGGACTGAGGGACGCCCGCAGGCTCCGGAAAGGTTCGCCGTCGGCTCGCTGCGCCCCGCGGGGCGCCAGGTGTTGGTGGGGTCACTGGTGTGCCTGCTGGGGCACCTGGGGCCTCGGGGGCACGCTGGACTGGGTCCCCGCGCGGGTGTTCAGGCCCGTCGGGCGCTTCCCGAGGACCCTCTTCCGGTGGATCCTCGTGGGACGCGTGCGGTGGAAGTGCCGCACGATGCCCAGGCCCGGGTGGCCCGGCGGGAACCGCCCGGCCGCGGGACACGTACTCTTGGTAGCAGCAGGACCCCTCTCACGAAGGACTGAACGACACTGGGCAAGCGACAGCCCGAAGGCCCGCCGCCCGCACCCGCGGTGCAGCGCATCCGACTGCGCTACACCAAGCGCGGCCGCCTCCGGTTCACCAGCCACCGTGACTTCCAGCGCGCCTTCGAGCGTGCGCTGCGCCGTGCCGAGGTGCCGATGGCGTACTCGGCGGGGTTCACGCCGCACCCGAAGGTGTCGTACGCCAATGCCGCACCCACCGGCACGGGCAGTGAGGCGGAGTATCTGGAGATCGCGCTCACCGCGCCCCGCGACCCGGAGCAGCTGCGCGTCCTCCTCGACGAGTCGTTGCCCGCCGGGCTCGACGTCATCGAGGCGGTCGAGGCCCGTACGTCCGGACTCTCCGACCGGCTGACGGCTTCCGTGTGGGAGCTGCGGCTGGACGGCGTGGACCCGGCCGAGGCCGAGTGCGCGGTCGCGGCCTTCAACGGCGCCGGGACCGTCGAGGTCCAGCGCATGACCAAGAACGGCATGCGCACCTTCGACGCCCGGCCCGCGGTCGTGACCTTGCAGAGCGTGACAACACAGAGTCAGCGGGCTGATAGGCCCAGCGACCAGCCCTGTGCGATACTGCGGCTGGTTGTTCGGCACGTGACGCCTGCCGTACGACCCGACGACGTCCTGTCCGGTCTCCGCGCCGTGGCCGACCTGGCGCCGCCGGTCCCCGCAGCGGTGACCAGGCTGGCGCAGGGGCTGTTCGATGAAGAGACCGGCACGGTGACCGACCCGCTCGCGCCCGACCGCGAGGCAGACCCGGCCGCCCCGGCCACATCCGCAGGGGCCGCCGAACCTGCCGCCGCGAAGGCGTCGGCGTAAGGAAGGTTCCGCGTAGGGACGGACGTCGAAAGCGCCGCCCTCGTACTCGGGAGCCACCTGGGTCGGGCAGCGCACCGACCAGAAGACTTTCGCCAGGCCGTAAGCGACAAGGCGTACGGAACCGGCGAGACAGGACACAGAAAGCTCCCGTGCGGCGCCCGCGCCCCGGACGGCGGCACCGCGCACCGCGCGAGCCGCGGACGTCAACGGCATTCGCTGCCGGACCAGGCGCGGCGCCCGGGAGCCTGACGGGAGATACGCCCGCATGCTCGAACCGATCGAACCCGCCGAGGGTTCCGAAGAACTGAACACCCCCAGCGACACCCTGCCGCCGCGTCGTCGGCGCCGTGCCGCCTCCCGCCCGGCGGGCCCGCCCGCCGCCGCCGAGGCCCCGGCCGAGATCACCGAGCCGGCCATACCGGCCGCGGAGTCCGCCGAGCTCACGGACGAGGAGACCGCCGGTCCGGAGCAGGCCGCTGGGATTGCCGAGGACGCCGGGACCGCTGTTGCCGGCGAGGACACCGAGGGTGTCGAGGCCGCCGCGGAAACCGAGGCGGAGGGCACCGGGGCCGAGGAGGCCGCTGAGGCCGAGCCGGCTGCGGAGGCCGAACAGGCCGAAGCCGCCCCGGCATCCGCTTCCGCGCGCCGTACGCGGCGTCGGGCCTCCGCGCCCGCCGGGGCGCCGAAGACCGACCAGAGCGAGACGGCCGCCGAGACGGTCGTACCGGCTGCCGCCGAGACCCCTGCCGCCGCCGACCGGACCGCCGCCGGGACGCTCGCCGCGGCCGCCGAGACCGGCGGTGGGTTCGTCGAGGTGGGCGAGGAGGCCGCTCCGCGGCGTACCCGCCGCCGGGCCACGCGCCGCGCCTCGGCGCCCGCCGGGGCTCCGACCGGAGCCGAGGCGCCCGAGACCGTCGTGCCGGTGACCGCCGAGCCCGCCGAGAAGCCCGAGGTGCCTGCCGGGGCCACCGAGGCGCCCGCCGCTGCCGAGGCCGCACCTGCCGTTGCCGAAGCCGCCCCTGCCACCGAAGAGGCCGCACCTGCCGGCCGTACCCGCCGCCGGGCGACTCGCCGTGTCTCCGCGCCCACGGCCGCGCCGCAGCCGGCCCCGGCGGAAGTAAGCACTCCGGCTTCCGAGGGCGCCCCGGCCGCCGCGACCGTCGCCGATGAGACGCAGGCCGCCGTCGAGGCCCCTGCCGAGACGCCGGCCGCCGAGGAGGGCGCGCCGCGCAGGGTCCGTCGCCGGGCCACGCGCCGTGTGACCGCGCCCGCCGGTGGTCCCGAGACCGAGGAGGCGCCCATGGCCGCCGCCGAGAGCAGTTCGGCGGACAGCGCCGAGCAGGCCGACACCGCCGCCTCGCAGCCGGCCGAGGCACTACAGGCCGTCGCGGCCGAGCCCGCGCAGCCGTCCGCCGAGGCGCCGCAGGCCCCTGCCGCCGAGGAGGCCGGAGCGCGCCGCACCCGGCGCCGGGTCGTCCGGCGCGCCGCGACCGGGTTCTCCGAGCCCGCGCAGTCCGCCGGCGGCGAGACTTTGGAAGCCACCGAGGCGGAGGAGCCCCGTCGGCCCGCGCGGCCCGCCGTGGCCGTCTTCCAGGCGCCCGTCTTCACCGAACCGCAGTTCCAGACCCCGCAGCGGGCCGCCGCCGAAGCGGCCGCCGAGGCCGCGGAGCCCGAGGAGTTCCCGGAGGAGCAGCCCGAGCAGCCGGAGCAGGCCGAGCAGTCTGAGCAGGCCGGCTCGCGTCGGCGCCGCCGTCGCCGGGGCGGCTACGGCGAGGACGCCGAGGCCCGGACCGCCGAGAGTGCCGAGGAGGACGAGGAGGCCGAGGAACCGGCCGAGGCGGAGGACGCCGCCGACGGCGAGGACGCCGAGGACACCGGCTCGCGCCGCCGCCGTCGCCGCGGAGGCCGTCGCCGTCGCCGGGGTGACTCCGGGGAGCCCACCGGGGACGAGGAGCAGGACGAGGCCGACGAGCTCGCCGCCGAGCAGGTCGCGCAGGACGCCGAGGACACCGCCGAGCAGGTCGAGGAGGACAGCGAGGAGGCCGACGAGGCCGAGGAGGAGGACGGCCGCGAGTCGACCGGTGCCGGCGGCTCCAGCAGCAGCCGCCGTCGCCGTCGCCGTCGCCGCCGCGCCGGTGACACGGCCACGGACGGCGAGCCGTCCTCCGACGACCCCGAGCGCACCGTCGTCAAGGTCCGCGAGCCCCGCAAGGCCGCCGAGCCGTCCGACGAGGTGCAGTCCATCAAGGGCTCGACCCGCCTGGAGGCCAAGAAGCAGCGCCGCCGCGAAGGCCGCGAGCAGGGCCGCCGCCGCGTTCCGATCATCACCGAGGCCGAGTTCCTGGCCCGCCGCGAGGCCGTCGAGCGCGTGATGGTCGTCCGGCAGCACGGTGACCGTACGCAGATCGGCGTTCTCGAGGACGGCGTGCTCGTCGAGCACTACGTCAACAAGGAGCAGTCGACCTCGTACGTCGGCAACGTCTACCTCGGCAAGGTGCAGAACGTGCTGCCGTCGATGGAGGCCGCCTTCATCGACATCGGCAAGGGCCGCAACGCCGTCCTGTACGCGGGCGAGGTCAACTTCGAGGCGCTGGGCATGGCGAACGGCCCGCGGCGCATCGAGTCCGCCCTCAAGTCCGGGCAGTCCGTGCTCGTCCAGGTGACGAAGGACCCGATCGGCCACAAGGGCGCCCGCCTGACCAGCCAGGTCTCCCTCCCGGGCCGCTACCTCGTGTACGTCCCCGAGGGCTCGATGACCGGCATCAGCCGCAAGCTGCCCGACACCGAGCGGGCCCGGCTGAAGACCATCCTCAAGAAGATCGTCCCCGAGGACGCGGGCGTCATCGTGCGCACCGCCGCCGAGGGCGCCAGCGAGGACGAACTGCGCCGGGACGTCGAGCGGCTGCAGGGGCAGTGGGAGGACATCCGGAAGAAGTCCAAGAGCGGCGGCGGCTCAAGTGCGCCTTCGCTGCTGTACGGCGAGCCGGACATGACCGTCCGGGTCGTGCGCGACATCTTCAACGAGGACTTCTCCAAGGTCATCGTCAGCGGCGACGAGGCATGGGAGACGATCCACGGCTACGTCTCGCACGTGGCGCCGGACCTGGCGCCGCGCCTGCAGAGGTGGACCAGCGAGGTCGACGCCTTCGCCACGTACCGGATCGACGAGCAGCTGGCCAAGGCGCTGGACCGCAAGGTCTGGCTGCCCAGCGGCGGTTCGCTGGTGATCGACCGGACCGAGGCGATGGTCGTCATCGACGTCAACACGGGCAAGTTCACCGGTCAGGGCGGCAACCTGGAGGAGACCGTCACCAGGAACAACCTGGAGGCGGCGGAGGAGATCGTGCGCCAGCTGCGGCTGCGCGACCTCGGCGGCATCATCGTCATCGACTTCATCGACATGGTGCTGGAGTCCAACCGGGACCTGGTGCTGCGGCGCCTGCTGGAGTGCCTGGGCCGGGACCGTACGAAGCACCAGGTCGCCGAGGTGACCTCGCTGGGCCTGGTCCAGATGACCCGCAAGCGCGTCGGACAGGGCCTTCTGGAGTCCTTCTCCGAGACCTGCGTCCACTGCAACGGCCGCGGTGTCATCGTCCACATGGACCAGGCGGCGGCCGCCGGAGGCGGCGGGGGCAAGCGCCGCAAGCGCGCCCGCGCGGGTGCGGAGCAGCCGCACGAGCACGAGGCCGTCGCCACGGTGGTCGCCGAGACCGCCGAGGAGGAGGCCGAGACCGAGGCGGAGATCGTCGCCGAGGTCGCCGAGCCGGTGGCGCTGCCCGCGCCCGAGATGGCACCCGACGAGGAGCTGTACAGCAGCGTCGCCGAGGCGGAGGCCGCGGCCACGCGTGGCCGGACGCGGCGCCGGGCGAGCCGGCGGGCGTCCGCGCCCGCGGGTGCGCCGCGGACCGATCGCCGTACGGCCGCGTCGGGGGCCGATGCCCGCGGCGGAGCGCCCAAGGTCGAGGCGGACGGGGGCACCCCGGCTCCGACCGCGCAGGACGTGACCGCCGCGGAGGAGACCGAGCGCCCGGTCGTGCCGGAGCCGGCCGTCGCGGCGCAGGCCGAGCCGGTGGCCGCCGAGGACCCGGTCGTCGAGGCGTCCGCGGTCACGGCTCCGGCGGCCGACGACGCCGCCACCGGCGAGGCCGCGCCCAAGGGCCGCAGCCGCCGCCGGGTGACCCGCAAGGTCTCCGCACCGGCCGGTTCCCCGGCAGGCGCCGAGGCGGCCGTGGTGACGGTCGCCGAGCCCGCGCCGACGGCTGCCGAGCCGCAGGCCGAGGCCGCCCCGGTGGCCAAGCCCGAGGCGTCCGCCGAGAGCGCCGCCCCGGCCCGTCCGCGCCGTCGTGCCGTGCGCAGGGCGACCGCTCCGACCGCCTCCGACGAGACGGCCGTGGTGGTCGTCCCGGCGGCCGCGGCCGACGAGGCCGCGGCCGTGGAGACGCCCGCGCAGGAGCCCGTCGCGGCCGAGGCTCCGGCGGCGGAGGCCGCCGACGTCACCGACGCCGGCGAGGCGGACGCGGAGGCGGCTCCGGCCAAGAAGACGGCCCGCAAGGCCGCCAAGAAGGCCACGGCGAAGAAGGCCGCCACGAAGAAGACGGCGGCCAAGAAGACCGCCGCCAAGAAGGCCACGGCCAAGAAGGCGGCGAAGACCGCCAAGACGGCCGCGGCCACGAAGAAGACGGCGTCGAAGAAGACCGCGGCGGCACAGCAGACGCTGTCCTCCGTCTCGGCCTCCACCGACGAGAGCTGACGCCCGTCAGCGCCGCGGGTGTGCGTCCGGTCGCCGTGACCGGACGCACACCGGCGGGGCCCGGCCCGGTTTGACCCCTTCGGCCGCGGCCCCGTAACCTTGACCGTCGGCGTGTCCACTGACACGCCACATCCCCGTAAACCTCATCCTCCCGGGCACAGGGTTGGCCGGGAGAGGCTGTCCGTTCGCCGGGCGGCTGGCCTGCGGGGG
This sequence comes from Streptomyces sp. NPDC046197, assembly GCF_040646295.1. Lineage (NCBI taxonomy): Bacteria > Bacillati > Actinomycetota > Actinomycetes > Kitasatosporales > Streptomycetaceae > Streptomyces > Streptomyces sp. NPDC046197. The sequence goes on from NZ_JBEYZY010000035.1 coordinate 45,746, forward strand.
TGCCGTTTCCCGAGCGAGAGAGTGAGATCCGCGTGTACGCCATCGTGCGCAGCGGTGGTCGCCAGCACAAGGTTGCTGTCGGCGACATCGTTGAGGTTGACAAGATTTCCACTGCCAAGGTTGGCGACACGGTCGAGCTCTCGACCCTGCTCGTTGTCGACGGCGACGCCGTGACCAGCGACCCGTGGGTGCTGGCCGGCATCAAGGTCCAGGCCGAGGTCGTGGACCACCACAAGGGCCAGAAGATCGACATTCTGCGCTACAAGAACAAGACCGGCTACCGCCGTCGCCAGGGCCACCGCCAGCAGTACACGGCGATCAAGGTCACTGAGATCCCCACGGCTGCGAAGTAAGGGACTGAGGAGAAATGGCACACAAGAAGGGCGCATCGTCCACCCGGAACGGTCGCGACTCCAACGCCCAGCGGCTCGGCGTGAAGCGCTTCGGCGGTCAGGTCGTCAACGCGGGTGAGATCCTGGTCCGCCAGCGCGGCACCCACTTCCACCCGGGTGCGGGCGTCGGCCGTGGCGGCGACGACACGCTGTTCGCGCTGCAGGCCGGTGCGGTGGAGTTCGGTACCCACCGTGGCCGCAAGGTCGTGAACATCGTTCCGGTCGCCTGACCCGAACGTTTCGCTTTCGCGAGGCGGACCTCACTTCCCGGTCGGGAAGGCGGTCCGCCTTTCGCGTGTTGTTGACAAGACATTCCCGTACGTTCCTGGAGGCACTGAACCATGACCACCTTCGTGGACCGCGTCGAGTTGTACGTCGCCGCGGGTAACGGAGGCCACGGCTGTGCCTCCGTCCACCGTGAGAAGTTCAAGCCGCTCGGCGGCCCGGACGGCGGCAACGGCGGCCGCGGCGGAGACGTGACCCTCATCGTCGACCAGTCCGTCACCACGCTGCTCGACTACCACCACTCCCCGCACCGCAAGGCCACCAACGGCAAGCCCGGCGAGGGCGGCAACCGCTCCGGCAAGGACGGCGAGGACCTGGTCCTGCCGGTCCCGGACGGCACGGTCGTGCTGGACAAGGCGGGCAACGTGCTCGCCGACCTGGTCGGCCACGGCACCTCGTACGTCGCCGCGCAGGGCGGCCGGGGCGGCCTCGGCAACGCGGCGCTGGCCTCGGCGCGGCGCAAGGCGCCCGGCTTCGCCCTGCTCGGCGAGCCGGGGGACGTGCAGGACATCGTCCTGGAGCTGAAGACCGTCGCCGACGTGGCGCTGGTCGGCTACCCGAGCGCGGGCAAGTCCTCCCTGATCTCCGTGCTCAGCGCGGCCAAGCCGAAGATCGCGGACTACCCGTTCACCACCCTCGTGCCCAACCTGGGCGTGGTGACGGCCGGCTCGACCGTCTACACCATCGCCGACGTGCCGGGACTCATCCCGGGCGCCAGCCGGGGCAAGGGCCTGGGCCTGGAGTTCCTGCGGCACGTGGAGCGGTGCAGCGTGCTCGTGCACGTGCTGGACACGGCGACCCTGGAGTCCGACCGCGACCCGGTCTCCGACCTCGACGTCATCGAGGAGGAACTGCGGCAGTACGGCGGACTCGACAACCGTCCCCGCATCGTGGTCCTCAACAAGATCGACGTGCCCGACGGCAAGGACCTCGCCGAGATGGTCCGCCCCGACCTGGAGGCGCGCGGCTACCGCGTCTTCGAGGTGTCCGCGGTGGCGCACACGGGCCTGAAGGAGCTGTCGTTCGCGCTGGCCGAGCTGGTCGCCCGGGCACGCGCCGCCAGGCCGAAGGAGGAGGCGACGCGGATCGTCATCCGGCCGAAGGCGGTCGACGACGCCGGCTTCACCGTCACGCGGGAGGACGAGGGGCTGTTCCGGGTGCGCGGCGAGAAGCCCGAGCGCTGGGTGCGGCAGACCGACTTCAACAACGACGAGGCCGTCGGCTACCTCGCCGACCGGCTCAACCGCCTCGGTGTGGAAGAGGAGTTGATGAAGGCGGGTGCCCGGACCGGTGACGGCGTCGCCATCGGCCCCGAGGAGAACGCGGTGGTCTTCGACTGGGAGCCGTCCGTGATGGCCGGCGCCGAGATGCTGGGCCGCCGCGGCGAGGACCACCGCTTCGAGGCCCCCCGCCCGGCCGCGCAGCGCCGCCGGGACCGGCAGGCGGAACGGGACGAGGCGCAGCAGGAGTTCGACGGATTCGAGCCGTTCTGACGCACGCCCCCTTCTGACGCACGCCCCGTTCCGAAACGCCCGGGAGCCGAGGACCGTTCCTCGGCTCCCGGGCGTTCACGCAGGGTCCTCCCGGCGGCTCAGCGCTCCAGGAATGCGGGCCCGGGTCATCCGGCCTCTGTGCGGGTGCCGAAGAAGCGGTCCACGATCCGGGCGGCGGCGTCCCCCCGGTCGTACTCGCCGTACTGGGACATGAACTCCTTGAGCCGCCCCTCGTGTTCGCGGGCGAGCGCGTCCAGGTCCGACAGGGTGTCGAAGAGCGCCTCCGTCGTCATGGCCACCGGCCCCGGCGCCTGCTGGGACAGGTCGAAGTACGTACCGCGGCTGCTCCTGACGTACTCGTCCCAGTCGTAGGTGTAGAAGACCATCGGCCGCTGCAGCAGCGCGTAGTCGAACATGACGGAGGAGTAGTCGGTGACCAGTACGTCCGCCAGCAGGAAGACGGGCGTGATGTCCGGTTCCTGGCTGACGTTGACCACACGTCCGGCGACCGACGGCGGCAGCGTCACGTTGTTGAGGTAGTGCGTACGGATCAGCAGGGTGAACCGGTCACCGAAGCGGTCGGCGAACTCCTCGACGTCGAACGGGAACTCGAACTTGCGCACCCTCCCGTTCTCCGCCCGGAACGTCGGCGCGTACAGCACCACGGGGCGGTCCCGGCGGATGCCCAGCCGCTGGGCGAGTTCCTCGGCCGCCGGGTCGGGGGAGGCCGACTCCCGCGCCCGCACCAGGGCGTCGTTGCGCGGGTAACCCGTGCGCAGCAGTTTCTCCTCCGGTATCCGGAAGGCGCGCGCCAGCGTCCTCTCGTCGTGCTCACCGCGCACCAGGAAGTGGTCGAAGCGGTCGATCGCCTGCTGGTAGGCCTGCTGCTCGTGCTCGGGCATGACGCGGTACTGCGGCTCGTCGAAGCCCATGCGCTTGAGCGCGGAGCCGTGCCAGGTCTGGATGTAGGTGGTCTCCGGCCGCTTGCTCAGCTTCAGCGGGAAACCCTGGTTGTCGATCCAGAACTCCGCCTGCGCCAGCGCCCTGAGGTAGGGCCAGGACCAGCGGCGCACCAGCTCGACGTCCTTCGGGAACCCGGTGGGACGGTCACCGGCGTACGACCAGATCGCCTTGACCGGCACCTCGCGGCGCCGCAGCTCCTCGTAGACGGCGCGCGGGCTGTCGCTGTACTGCTTGCCGAGGTGGCTCTCGAAGACCACGGTCCCCTTGCGGACGGGCAGCAGCCGGATCATCCGGTGGTACGCCTCGATCTTGCGCGGACCGGAGTGGAGGTCCTTGCGCAGCGAGACGGCCTTGCGCACCGCCTTCTTGGCCACCCGGGCGGCCGGGCCCTGCATGTTGCGCTGCAGGAGCAGCGAGGTGCGCCGGGCCAGCCGGCCGTGCTGGGTCAGCCGGAAGGCGAGGTGCCCGTTGGCAGAGGCGTGCGGCTGGATCCGGTCGGCCATCATCCGGCCCAGGCGCGGCCGGATGCGGACCGCTCCGGCACCCTCCAGGTCGGTGCGCCCGGCGGTGAGGCGGCTCGTGGTGCGCTCCCCGTCGACCGTGAGGTGCATGCGCACGTCCCACACGTCGTCGACGACGCCCAGCGGGCGCAGCCTGTTCGCCAGGGGGACCGTGGCCTGCCAGGTCACCGATTCCCCTTCGTGCCGGAGTTCCTGCACGGGGAAGCGGAACGACGACCGCAGGCTCTTGCGCCGGGGACGGAACTCCAGCTCGGCTTCCAGCCGGGCATCGGGCGAGATCACACCGAGCGGATTGACCAGGGCTCCCCCGAGGGTCACGTCCGCGGAGGTCTCCGTGTACCGGGTCACCACGTTGCGCAGGGTGAGGCGCTGGACCGGCCTGTCGTGGTACCCGAGGTCGGTGACGTCGAGGACCTGGCGGCCCAGCGGGTCGTCGAGGTGCTCCGCGCACCAGTAGACACGGCCGTCCTTCTCCACCAGGGGGCTGGAGACCTTGGCCTGGTTGATGAGCGTGTCGATGGCCGGCATGAGGTGCTCCCAGTCCTCACGCAGGAGCAGGTAGGCGCACAGCCGGTGGATCGGGGACAGCTCCGCGTAGGCCGCTTCCGGGAAGTCCTGGATGTAGCCGCGAGCCATCTCCGCGAAGCGGTGCCGGTAGTCGTCGTCCAGGAAGGGCAGGTCCCGCAGGTAGAGGACGAGGTCGTGCTTCAGGAACTTGGTGTCCTTGTGCAGCTTCAGCCGGTCGTGGCCCGCACGGTCGAGGATGCGGTCGATCCTGCGGTGGATCTCCACCCGGTCGGCGAAGTTGTTGATCTCGTGCCGCCGGTTGCTGATCGACTTGGCCTCGGCCTTCTCGATCACGTTCCAGTGGTAGACCGTGCTCGGTATGAGCGTGATCCGGGACGCGGCCAGGTACGCCTGGGCGGAGAACAGCAGGTCCTCGTAGTGGATGCCGCGGGGGAAGGTCAGGCCCTTGTCGACCAGGAACTCACGGCGGTAGCACTTGTTCGTCGACAGGGTGTCGAAGACCATGAGGTCCGGTGTCTCCGCGACCGACTCGAAGGTCCGGGTCTCCCGGTACAGCCAGGGGTACCACTTGACCGTCCTGCCCGTCCTGCTGTCGACGTGGACGCGCAGGCAGAGCCCGGACACGAGATCGGCCCCGGTGCGCTCCGCGGCGTCCAGCATGTTGCGGCAGGCGTTGACCTCAAGGGTGTCGTCGCTGTCGAGGAACATCACATAGCGCCCGCGGGCCACGGCGATGCCCTGGTTGCGCGGCTCGCCGCAACCGCCGCTGTTCTCGGCCAGCCGGATCGCCCGCACCCGCTCCGATCCGGCCGCCAGTCGCTGCGCGACCTCGAAGGAGCCGTCGGTGGAGTGGTCGTCGGCGATGACGACTTCCACGTTGCGCAGGGACTGGTCGAGGACCGACTGCACCGCCGTCGGCAGACGTTCAGCGTCGTTGTACACGATGACGACGACGCTGATGTCGGGTGTTCTGTCGTGGTGCTGGGTCACTGCAGCAGTTACCTCTGACTCAGGGGACGGGGACCGGGGCTGCCGCCTCAGCGTAAATGATTCACTTGAAGTTTCCGTGGGTGAGGTGGCTGGTCAACCACCGTGCCAGGAAGGGCTGGAGGTCCGGTTCGCGGCGTTCGCCGACCGCTTTGTGGCCGACTGGAGAACTTCCTCACAGTCGTCCCCGCCCGTCTTCTTTGCGGTTCTGCCCGAAATGTCGGACTCGATTTTCCTCTGTTCATGGACGAGTCTGCTGTTTCATGACCAAGACCGAGGAGGCACGAGGATGAGCTGGCTGGTCACGGGTGGCGCTGGTTACATCGGCGCGCATGTGGTGCGCGCGATGACCGAGGGCGGCGAGAACGTGGTCGTGTACGACGACCTGTCGACCGGCAGTGCGGACCGGGTTCCCGCAGGTGTGCCGCTGGTGGTGGGCAGTGTGCTGGACCACTCCCTGCTGCAGCAGACGATGCGTGACCATGTGGTGACCGGTGTGGTGCACATCGCCGCCAAGAAGCAGGTGGGCGAGTCGGTGGAGCAGCCTCTCCACTACTACCGGGAGAACGTCACCGGTCTGCAGACCCTCCTGGAGGCGATGACGGCCACCGGCGTCGAAAGGATCGTCTTCTCCTCGTCCGCCGCCGTCTACGGCATGCCGGACGTGGACCTCGTGACCGAGGACACCCCCTGCGCGCCCATGAGCCCGTACGGCGAGACCAAGCTGGTCGGCGAGTGGCTGATCAAGGCCGCCGTGCAGGCCCACGGCCTCAGGGCCGCCTCGCTGCGGTACTTCAACGTGGCCGGGGCCGCCGCCCCCGAACTGTCCGACGCGGGCGTCTTCAACCTCATCCCCATGGTGTTCGAGCGGCTGGAGGCCGGCGAGGCCCCCCGGATCTTCGGGGACGACTACGCCACCGAGGACGGCACCTGCGTCCGGGACTACATCCACGTCCAGGACATCGCCTCCGCCCACCTGGCGGCGGCGCTGCGGCTGAACGAGGCTCCGGCGGGCACCGCGCTCACCCTCAACATCGGCCGTGGCGAGGGCAGTTCCGTCCGGCAGATGGTGGACCGCATCCTCAAGGTGACCGGCAACGAGCACCTGGCCCCCGAGGTGACGGACCGTCGCCCCGGCGACCCGGCACGGGTGGTGGCCTCGGCCGACCGCATCCATGCGGAACTGGGCTGGTCGGCCCGCCACGGCCTGGACGACATGGTCGAGTCCGCCTGGCAGGGGTGGCGTCACCGCCACTCCTGAGGGCGGCCCCGGGACGGTGAACCCGGGTCGGCCGACGGCCCCGCGGGCGACGCGCCCGCGGGGCCGTCCCGTGCGAGGCGGTGTACGTCCCAAGGCGCGGTGTACGTCCCGGAGGCGGCGTGACCGTCCCGGAGGCGTGGCGTCCGTCCCCAAGGCGCCCATGGCGCGGTGGCCGTCCCGGAGGCGCGGTGGTCGTCTCGTGAGTCGTCGCGGGGCCGTCCGAGGAGCGGACCGGCGGGCACGTTGCGTACCTCTTCGCGTAGATTCAAACCGGGCAGCCGGACCGACGTGAGGGGACAGACACCAAGGTGGCAGGGGCAAGGCAGGCCGTGAGCGAGGCCCACAGGATCGTCGTCAAGGTGGGGTCCTCCTCGCTGACCACCGCCGAGGGGGGCCTCGACGCCGATCGCGTCGACGCGCTCGTGGACGTGCTCGCCAAGCACCGCAGCGGCGGGGAGAAGGAGATCGTCCTGGTCTCCTCCGGTGCCATCGCCGCCGGACTGGCGCCCCTCGGCCTGCGCCGCCGCCCCAAGGACCTCGCCCGCCAGCAGGCCGCCGCCAGCGTCGGCCAGGGGCTGCTGGTGGCCCGCTACACCGCCTCCTTCGCCCGCTACGGGGTCCGGGTCGGCCAGGTGCTCCTCACCAGCGACGACATGAGCCGCCGCGCCCACCACCGCAACGCCTCCCGCACCCTGGACAAGCTCCTCGCGATGGGCGCCCTCCCGGTCGTCAACGAGAACGACACCGTCGCCACCGACGAGATCCGCTTCGGCGACAACGACCGGCTCGCGGCCCTGGTCGCCCACCTCGTCCGCGCCGATTTGCTGGTCCTGCTGTCCGACGTGGACGGTGTCTACGACGGTGCCCCCAGCAGGCCGGGCACGTCCCGGATAGCCGAGGTGCGCGGGCCGTCCGACCTGGCGGGCGTGGACATCGGCAGCGCCGGCAAGGCCGGGGTCGGCACCGGCGGCATGGTCACCAAGGTCGAGGCGGCCCGGATCGCGGCCGCCGCAGGCATCCCCGTGGTGCTGACCAGCGCGATCCACGCGGCCGACGCCCTGGCCGGCGGGGACACCGGAACCCTCTTCCACCCCACCGGAAGGCGCTCGGCGGACCGGCTGCTGTGGCTGCAGCACGCCTCCGCCCCGCAGGGCTCGCTGACCCTCGACGACGGGGCGGTCCGCGCGGTCGTGGAACGCCGCAAGTCCCTGCTGCCGGCCGGGATCGCCGCCGTCGAGGGCGAGTTCACCGCAGGCGACCCGGTCGAGCTGCGCGACGCCGAGGGGCGCGCGGTGGCCCGCGGGCTCGTCAACTTCGACGCCAAGGAGATCCCCCGGCTGATCGGCCGCTCGACCCGTGAACTCGCGCGCGAGCTCGGGCCGGCGTACGAACGCGAGGTCGTACACAGGGACGACCTGGTGATCCTGGAGCCCTAATGGTCCGAAACGTCCGGGCGTCGCGGCCCTGAAGGTGGGGGACGTTCCGTAAAACCGCCCCACGGAGCCGTGCGGCCTGCTCCACTTTGTCTCAGGGACAGATTCCGCACGAGCACTGCGTAAAGGAGGCCGTCGTGAGACGAGTGCGCCCTGGGGCGGCGGCGTCCCGCGGTGGTGCAGGCGGGTCCCCCTCCCGCGCGGCGGGCGATGAACGCGCCGAGCGCGCCCTGACCAGCGTGGCGGCCGGGGACCGCTACGAGGAGCCCAGGGACGTGCCCCGGCTGTGGCACGTCACCCTGAGCGTCTCCGGTGAGGAGGCCCCGCTGAAAGAGGTGCGGCGCGGCCTGGAACAGCTCGCCCACGACCACCCCTTCCTGCTGACCAGCCGCTACGCCAACGACCACGCGGAGATCCGCTACTGGGAGGAGGCCCGGGACCTGCACGACGCGGCCGCCGTCGCCCTGCGGCTGTGGGGCGAGCACCGGCAGAGCGCCAAGCTGCCGCCCTGGGAGATCGTCGGCCTGGAGGTCATCGACCGCGAGACCTATCACCAGCGGCTCGCGGAGGGCTACGGTCCGCCGCCCGCGCGGCCGGTGGGGGTTCACCCCTTTTGACCTCGTCTCGGGGTGTGGGACGGCCGATGGGGCGCCTGAGCAGCGCACTACCCTTCCCTCATGACCACGCTCTCGCCGTACGACTCGATGTCCCCGGTCACCCGGGCCGCCTACCGCGCCAAGGCCGCCGCCGCCGATCTCGCGCCGCTGCCGCGCGTGGAGAAGGACGATGCGCTGCTCGCCATCGCGGACGCCCTGGAGGTCCGGACCAGCGAGATCGTCGAGGCCAACGCCAGGGACATCGCCAAGGCCCGCAAGGCCGGCACCAGCGAGGCCATCATCGACCGGCTCACGCTCACCCCGGAGCGGATCCGTGCGATCGCCTCCGACGTGCGCGACGTGGTGGCGCTGCCCGACCCGGTCGGTGAGGTCGTCCGCGGCAACACGCTGCCCAACGGCATGGACCTGCGTCAGGTACGCGTCCCGCTGGGCGTGGTCGGGATCATCTACGAGGCCCGTCCGAACGTCACCGTGGACGCGGCCGCCCTCTGCCTGAAGTCCGGCAACGCGGTGCTGCTGCGCGGCTCGGCCTCCGCGTACGAGTCGAACACCGCCCTGGTCCGGGTGATCCGCGACGCAGTGGGCGGGGCGGGGCTGCCCGCGGACGCCGTGCAGCTGGTGCCCGGCGAGAGCCGGGAGAGCGTGCGCGAGCTGATGCGCGCCCGCGGCCTGGTCGACGTGCTCATCCCGCGCGGCGGCGCCTCGCTGATCCGGACGGTCGTGAGCGAGTCCACCGTCCCGGTGATCGAGACCGGCACCGGCAACTGCCACGTCTACGTCGACGCGCAGGCCGACCTCGACATGGCGGTCGACATCCTGATCAACTCCAAGGCGCAGCGGGTCAGCGTGTGCAACACCGCGGAGACGCTGCTGGTCCACCAGGACATCGCCGCGGAGTTCCTGCCCCGCGCCCTGGACGCGCTCGCCGAGGCCGGGGTGACCGTGCACGCCGACGAGCGGGTCATGGCGTACGCCGAGGACTCCAAGGCGACGGTCGTCGAGGCCACGCCGGAGGACTGGGAGACCGAGTACCTCTCCTACGACATCGCCGCCGCCGTCGTCGACTCACTGGACAGGGCCGTGGAGCACATCCGGCTGTGGAGCTCCGGCCACACCGAGGCGATCGTGACCACCTCCCAGCAGGCCGCCCGCCGCTTCACCCAGCTGGTCGACTCCACCACGGTCGCCGTCAACGCCTCCACCCGCTTCACGGACGGCGGCCAGTTCGGCTTCGGTGCGGAGATCGGCATCTCCACCCAGAAGCTCCACGCCCGCGGGCCGATGGGGCTGCCCGAGCTGACCAGCACGAAGTACATCCTGACGGGAGACGGGCACATCCGGCGCTGAGCCGAGGGGAGCGGGTGCCGGGCGGCGGGTGGAACAGGTTCCGCCCGGCGCCGCCGTCATGTGCCACGACGGCGCGGCAGCGTGCATCCGGCACCGCTCCCGGCCCCGGGCGGTCCGGACATATGCGTCCGGCAGGTGTCAACCCTCGTTCCGCGCCGCAGAAAAGACGTCTCACCAGGCGGATGAATTTCCATACCGTCTGCCCAAATTGACCCCCCAGGTCTACTCTGGATCCGTGCCGGAGGACGTGGGGGGCACGCCGTTCCCTGACGGCTGGGAGCCCGACGACGACCACGACCGCGGGGTGTCGGACGAAGAGTTCGCCTCCGTGGTCTTCGACGAGGCCTTCGTACGGGCGGCCGTGATCCACGAGCCGACCGCCGTCGAACGCCTCCTGGCCGCCGCGCAGGCCAGAGCCGAGGCCTCGGAGGCCGAGGCCCGCAGAGCGCACCCCGCGGGCGAGCACTACGAGGACGGTTACGGCCCCGAGCCACACCCCTTCGGTCATGATCACGACCTCCATGACCTGGACGACACCGACGTCATCGAAAGCCGCTACGGCATCCCGGGACCGTACGGCAAGCAGGTGCGCTGGCACCGACCCGTCGCCTGGATGCTCGCCCTGGTGATGGGCATAGGCATGGTCGCGCTGGCCTTCACGGCGGTCTACCGGGGCGGGTCCTCGGGCAGCCGCGAACGGGTTCCGCCGCCCGCCTCCACCGGCCTGGAACAGGGCAGCGCCGCGGCTCCCTCGGCGTCCGCCGACACCTCCCAGCCACGCGTCTCGGCGGTGCCGCGCACGCCCTGACAAGCCATGCGCGACCTTGGTGAGAACCTGTCAGAACTTGTGGTGTAGCAGCGCGTTTATGCGGGCTCCGGGAGACCTACCCTGAATATATGGGAGGGCCTGGAGACCCACCTGAGGGGACACCCGAGGGCGGCCCCGGAGGTGCGGAGGACGAATACCGATCCGTCGTCTTCGACGAGTCGTTCGTCCGCGCTGCCCGCCTCCAGGAGTACTCCGCGCGCGAGCGCATGACCGACCACACCCCTGCCGTGCGCCGCAGACCGCCCCTGCACCGCGGCCTGTCCCGGCAGGCGCTGATGCTGGTCCTGCTGATCGCCGTCGCCTTCGCCACCGCCATCTACATGGGCGTACGGCACCCGTACCAGACCTCCCAGTCCCTGCATCCGGCCGAGCCGCTGCGGATGACCGTCATCCCCCTGTCCCCGCAGGGCAAGGTGCCCGGGGCCGCCGATCCGGAGTACCTGTACGCGCACAGCCCCGCCGCGCAGTTCAGCGTCGGCGCCGAGGGCATACCGCTGCCCGCGGTCCGGCGTACCGCGCACTTCTCGGACAGCCAGATCGTCGCCGCCCTGAGCATCGCCAAGGACTACCTCGTCGACTCCTCCCTCTACCCGGAGGTGCTCACCGGCGGCCAGGTCCACCCGGCCCGGGCGCTGCTCGACCCCGACCAACTCGACCAGTTCGACCAGAGCTTCGAGCACCCCGCCGCGGACGGCCGGCACGGGCCCACCGGATGGCTGGTCCGCCTCGACCCGACCCGGGCCGAGCTCGCCGACCGCAAGGTGCGGGTGCAGGGCAGCCTGCAGGCCACCGAGGTCGACCCCTCCACCCTTGAAATCACTGGCGACCACACATTCGTATACGCACTGCGGCCGACCGGCTCCAAGGCCGACGCCCCGGCCTCGCTGTTCACCGTGCGGCGCGAGCTGCAGTTCCGCTTCGACCGCGACGACCTGCGGGTCCACCAGGCCCGGCTGGTCGCCTCCTACGCCGAGGCCGGCCCGCTGTCGTGCGCCGAGGACTCCGCGAACCACTTCCGCCCGCTCCTGGCCGGCCAGACCGCCAAGGCCGGCGGCCCGGCCGGAACCGACCCGTACGCGACGGGCAGCGCGACGTCCCTGTGCGGAACTCTGTCGGCCGACGCGCAGCCCAGGGTGTGACCCAAGGTGTGACCCGGGGGCGACTCACCCGGGCTCAGTCGTCGTCCCGGTCCCTGTCCCGGTCGTCGTGCCGCGGCGGTGCGTCCGTCGGCGGCCGGTCCTTGGGCGGCTGGTCCTTGGGCGGCTGGTCCTTGGGCGAAGCAGACCCCGGGAAGCCGCCGAAGCCGCGCCGCACCCGGTCGCCCAGGTCTCCGGCCCCACCCGCGAGATCCGTGACCAGCTTCATCAGCGGGTCCTTGGAGTTCTTCACATGCCCGGCGTAGTGCGCCGCCGACTCGCGGAAGGAGTCGCCGACCGAGGTGTCCTTGTCCTCGCTGCGCCGCGGATAGTGACCGTCCATGATCCGCTGGTAGTCGCGGGACTCGGCCCACTTCTTCAGCTCGGCCGCACGCACGGTGGCGAAGGGATGCGTCCGCGGCAGCACGTTCAGGATCTTCAGCACGGAGTCGCGCAGGTCGCCCCCCGCCTCGTACTCCTCGGCCTGCTGCAGGAACGCGTCCACGTTCATCTCGTGCAGGTGGTTGCCGCCCGCGATCTTCATCAGGCCGCGCATCGAGGCCCGCAGGTCCTGCCCGGCCAGCAGCCCCGCCCGGTCGGCGGACAGCTCCGACTTGCGGAACCACTCGCGCAGTGCCGTCACGATCGCCATGATCGCGAGGTTGCCCAGCGGGATCCAGGCCACCCGCACGGCCAGGTTGGTCAGGAAGAGCAGGATCGTGCGGTAGACGGCGTGGCCGGACAGGGCGTGGCCCACCTCGTGGCCGATGACCGCCCGCATCTCCTCCTCGTCGAGCAGCTCGACCAGGCCCGTGGTGACGACGATGATCGGCTCGTCCAGGCCGATGCACATCGCGTTGGGCTGGGGGTCCTGGGCGACGTACATCGGCGGGACCTTCTCCAGGTCCAGGATGTAGCAGGCGTCGCGCAGCATGTCGTTCAGGTGGGCGAACTGCTGGTCCGAGACGCGCACCGAGTCGGACAGGAACAGCAGCCGCAGGCTGCGCTCGGGCAGCAGGCCGCTGAGCGCCTTGAACACGGTGTCGAAGCCGCTCAGCTTGCGCAGCGCCACCAGGGCGGAGCGGTCCGCCGGGTGCTCGTAGGTGCGTGAGGAGATCCCCGGGAAGCGCCTGCGCTGCCTGCTCGGAACCTGCTCGTGCCCGTCGTGCTCGCGACCGTCTTCGGACATGTGGTCCCCCATGTGCGATTCGATTGTGTTCGCCTGCGGGGCGTGCCCCTCGGCTCGCGTCTGTGTCCCGATGTGCCCCCGAAGCAGGGCCCAGCCTAGGCGGAGATACCGTGGACGGGCAGTACAGCTAAGGAGTCCACGCCATGGAGCACTATCCCGCAGCCTCCCGGCTCACCGATGCCGCGATCGCCGCCGCCCAGCACCAGGGGGTGGGGAATCTGCTCCGGATCGTACTGGTCGTGATGGTGGTGGGCTGTGCGCTCACCGGCTGGTTCCTGTTGCGCGGGTACAAACGGAACGACGACTGAGCCGCCCTGAAAGTTCCAACGGCGGAGTCGGCGTGATCGGCGCGCAGGCGGCCGCTTACGATGAGCCGACGTCTTTATCCCGCCCACACCGGATAGGTCCTGCCGAAGATGAGCTTCCCCAGCACCGTTGCCCAGTTGGCCACCCTCGCCGAGGGCGAAGGCGGCAACCACGAGAGCCTCAGCCCCTTCGTCACCGGCGGCAGCGCGCTCTTCATCCTGCTGCTCCTGCTGTGGATCACCACCCGCTTCAACCGCGACCGCTGAGCCACGCCTAAGGCCGTCCCCCGACCGGGCCCCGGTGCGCGGGGCCGTCCCGGGGGGATCTGTCGGCCGGGGCCCTGGGGCCGGGCCGGTAGGGTCTGCACGCATGGGAGAGCAGGACATGCCTACCGGTCCGGCGAGTGACTCGGTGAAGCGCCCGGTGTACGGGCCCGGCAGCGGCCCGTCGAAGCCGGGCAAGCGCCGCCTGGGCGTGATGGGCGGCACCTTCGACCCGATCCACCACGGACACCTGGTGGCGGCCAGCGAGGTCGCCGCGCAGTTCCACCTCGACGAGGTGGTGTTCGTGCCCACCGGCCAGCCGTGGCAGAAGACGCACCGCAAGGTCTCCCCGGCCGAGGACCGCTATCTGATGACGGTCATCGCGACCGCCGAGAACCCCCAATTCTCCGTGAGCCGCATCGACATCGACCGCGGCGGCCCCACCTACACCGTGGACACGCTGCGCGACCTGCGCGCCCTCAACCCGGACACCGACCTGTTCTTCATCACCGGCGCGGACGCCCTGGCCCAGATCCTCACCTGGCGGGACTCGGAGGAGCTCTTCTCCCTGGCACACTTCATCGGAGTCACCCGGCCGGGACACCACCTGACCGACGCCGGCCTTCCGGAGGGCGGGGTCTCGCTCGTCGAAGTTCCCGCCCTGGCCATCTCCTCCACGGACTGCCGTGCGAGAGTCGCCAAGGGCGATCCCATCTGGTACATGGTGCCGGACGGAGTCGTGCGCTACATCGACAAGCGCGAGTTGTACCGCGGCGAGTGAGCCGAGAGGGGCACCGGTGAACGACCGATACGACGCTGGATACGGGGGCGACCAGTACGAGCTCGTCGGCTACGACGAGTACGGCCGGCCTGTGTACCGGCAGGTCCCGGCGCAGCCGGCTCCGCAGCAGACGTACGACGCGTACGGGCAGCAGGGCTACGGCTACGACCCGTACGCGACGGGCGGACACCAGCAGCCGGCGCCGTCCTACGGCGGTTACGACACCGGTCAGCAGGCGCCCGTGCCCCCCTCGTACGACTCCCAGGGCCGCCCCCAGGGCTCCCGGGGCTCCGGCGGTGCCTACGACCCCTACGGGTCCGGCGCATCCGGTGGCTCCGGTCCCGGCGCGCCGCCGCCGTCGTACGATCCCTACGGCCGGGCGGCGACCAGCGGGCAGCAGCCCCGGGTCGCCGAGCAGACCGCCTACATCCCGCAGCAGGCCGGCCCGGCCGAGGAGGGGTCCAGGCAGCACGACCCGGACGAACGGGACTATCACACCGAGCAGTTCGCCTTCGTCGAGGAGCCCGACGGTGACTCCGAGGACGTCATCGACTGGCTGAAGTTCACCGAGAACCGCACCGAGCGCCGGGAGGAGGCCCGCCGCCGCGCCCGCAGCCGGGTGATCGCCCTGGCCGTGGTCCTGGCGCTGGTCGCGGCCGGCGGCGTCGGCTACCTCTGGTACGCGGGGAAGCTGCCCGGTCTGTCGTCGTCCGGGTCGAAGACCGGCACCGCCACGGCCGCGGGCGCACAGAAGCGGGACGTGATCGTCGTCCACCTGCACGACACCGCCAAGGGCGGCACCTCCACCGCGCTGCTCGTCGACAACACCACCACCAAGCAGGGCACCACCGTCCTGCTGCCCAACTCACTCGCTCTGTCGGGCGACGACGGCACCACGACGACCCTCGCCAAGTCGGTCGCGGACGACGGCACCTCCGGGACCCGGGACCAGCTCGACACCGTCCTCGGCACGAACATCCAGGGCACCTGGCGGCTGGACACCCCGTACCTGCAGAACCTCGTCGACCTGGTCGGCAACATCGACCTCGACACCAACACCGACGTGCCGGACCCGGGCGCGAAGAAGAAGGGCACCGCGCCCGTCGTCCACAAGGGCCGGGGCCAGACCCTCAGCGGCAAGACGGCCATCGCCTATGCCACCTACCGCGCCCCGGGGGAGTCCCAGAACGCCCAGCTGGAGCGGTTCGGCCAGGTGATGCAGGGCGTGCTGCGCAAGATCTCCTCCGATCCGCAGGCCGCGACCGTGACCGTGCAGACGCTGGCGCAGATCCTCGACCCGTCGCTCACCGACAAGGACCTCGGCACCTTCCTCGCCAAGCTCGCCGACCTCGCCAAGGGCGGCGACTACAAGACGGCACTGCTGCCCGTCCAGGCCGACGGCACGCTGAGCGCGCAGACCAGCGGCAGCGTCGTCAAGGACATCCTCGGCGGCACCGCCAAGAGCCCCGACCAGGGGTCGGCCGTCCGCGTCTCCGTGCAGAACGCCACCGGCGTCAAGGACGATGCCGAGAAGGCCCGTGTCGTCCTCCTCAACGGCGGCTTCACCTTCCTGGAGGCCGGCACGGCGTCCGCGGTCCAGTCCGCGTCCAAGGTCGTCTACTCCGACGCCGCCGACAAGCAGAACGCCACCGAGGTCGCCAAGACCCTCGGCCTGCCCACCGGCTCCGTGACGAAGGGCACGGTCGCCGCGAACGCCGACGTGTCGGTGGTCCTCGGCCAGGACTACAAGCCCTAGTAGGGGGTGTCGTTGGGATCACCGCGGATCAGGCCGCGGCGCATGGTGCGGTGCATCGCAAGGCGGAGCATTACCCGCGTACCGGGCGTACTCGGGTGATGCGGCAACGCGGCGAGGTGCCGTGCCATGCGCCGCGGACCCGCGGTGATCCGAACGACGCCCCTAGGGGTGTCGGCGGCCTGCTGGGGCGGACACCCCTGGGCGGCCGGGGCGCGAGCGTCCCCGGCCCACCGCCCGAGGTGTGATCCACAAAACACCTCGGGTGTGCTCGGCGGTCCGTGAGACCCTTGAAGGCAAGTGACCGCCGACGGAAAGCCTTGTAGTGACCGCGACCGACCGCTCTCTCGAGCTCATCAACACCGCCGCCCAGGCGGCCGCCGACAAGCTGGCGCACGACGTCATCGCCTACGACGTCAGCGACGTACTGTCGATCACGGACGCCTTCCTGCTGGCCTCCGCCCCCAACGACCGCCAGGTCAAGTCGATCGTCGACGAGATCGAGGAGCGCCTCCTGAAGGAGCTCGGCGCCAAGCCGGTGCGCCGCGAGGGCGACCGTGAGGCCCGTTGGGTCCTGCTCGACTACGTCGACATCGTCGTCCACGTCCAGCACAGCGAGGAGCGCGTCTTCTACGCCCTGGAGCGGCTGTGGAAGGACTGCCCCGAGATCGAGCTGCCCGCCGACGCCAAGGCCACCCGTGGCAAGGCCGAGGAGCACGCCAGGCTGCAGGCCGCCGAGGAGTCGGCGGAGCTGGGCGGTGAGTGGCGATGACCGGCGCCGGTGAGGGAACCGGCAGGGCGGCGGGCCGGGGCCGCCGCATCATCCTGTGGCGGCACGGCCAGACCTCCTGGAACGTGGACCGCCGCTTCCAGGGCACCACGGACGTCGAGCTCACCGAGGCCGGCGTCGGCCAGGCCCGCCGCGCCGCCCGGCTGCTGGCGTCCCTGAGGCCCGACGCGATCGTCTCCTCGGACCTCAAGCGGGCCGCGCGGACGGCCGTGGAGCTCGCCGCCCTCACCGGCCTGGAGATCGCCACGGACGAGGGCCTGCGGGAGACCTACGCGGGCGTCTGGCAGGGACTGACGCACGACGAGATCATCGTCCGCTACGGCGAGGAGTACGCCGCGTGGAAACGCGGCGAGCCGGTGCGCCGCGGCGGCGGCGAACTGGAGACCGAGGTCGCCGACCGGGCCGCCCCCATCGTGCTGCGGCACGTGGAGAAGCTGCCCGAGGACGGCACGCTCGTGGTGGTCAGCCACGGCGGCACGATCCGCACCACCATCGGACGTCTGCTCGGCCTGGAGGCCCACCACTGGGAGAGCCTCGGCGGCCTGTCGAACTGCTGTTGGTCCGTGCTCGGCGAGGGCGCCCGCGGCTGGCGCCTGCTGGAGCACAACGCCGGCACTCTGCCGGAGCCGGTCCTCGGCGACGACGACTGAGCCGCCCGGGGCCGACGGGACCCGGATTTCACTTTCTGGCAGGTCGCAGGCTAAAGTTCTTCTTGTTCGCCCCGCCGAGCGGGAAGAACACAAGGGGCTATAGCTCAGTTGGTAGAGCGCCTGCATGGCATGCAGGAGGTCAGGAGTTCAATTCTCCTTAGCTCCACAGATCGGCACTCTGTTGAGTTGTCAAAGATCGATGGAAGATCCCGCCCCGAGGGCGGGATTTTTCGTTTTCGGGGTCGATGAGCCCGCAACCGGCGAGCCGGGGCCGGCGAGGGCTCCGGTCAGGGTCGGCTCCGGTGAGGCCGGGTCAGCTCCCGGCCACCGTCCAGGACTCCGTCGACGGCGGCCACAGCTTCTCCCGCCGCTCCCTGAGCAGAGCCGTCCGCCGCGCCGTCTCCGCGTCGTCCGGCGTGTAGACCACGATCCGGCACTCCGGCATCCCGTTGATCGACAGCGACACCGACGTCATCCGGAGCTCGCCCACCGCGCGGTGCCGGAACGTCTTCACCCGCCCCGCGTGCCGTTCCACGTCGCCGTTCCCCCACAGCCGGGCGAAGAGCGGGCTCGCCTCCGAGAGCCTGCGTATGAAGTCCTCCCAGGCCGGCTCCCCGGCATGCAGCCCGTAGGAGGCTCTCAGGGTCGCCACCATCACCGGCAGCTCCGTCGCCCGGAACACCAGCGGGCAGTTGTCCTCCGAGGCCGTGAACAACCGCCACATGGCGTTGAGGGGCACTCCCTCCGGCATCGGATCCGGGTAGAACAGATCGCGGTAGACGGCGTTCGCGGCCAGGATGTCGTACCGCGAGTTGTAGACCACCGCCGGGCGCGGGTCGAGGGCGTCGATGCTGCCCTGGATCTCCGGGCCGACCTTCTGGGCGAGGGTCTCCGGAGCCGGTGCGTACGGCACTTCGGCCAGGTGGTACAGATGCTCGCGCTCCGGCGGGTCCAGCCGCAGCGTGCGCGCCACGGCGTCCAGCACCTGCGGGGAGGCGTTGATCGGCCGGCCCTGCTCCAGCCAGCAACACCTTAGTGAATGCAACCTCATTCTTGATCAAACATTTGGCTACGTAGTGTGACCGCAAATGGACACTTGGGTACAAGTAGGCTAGGCCCGACCGGCAAGAAGTTGCTGCCTCTGACGGTCAAGAACGCAGGTCCGACGCCTGCCGCGAGTGGTCACGAGCACTGAGGTGAGCGAGGCGCTCGATCGGGTGATTGAGGCGCTGGCGGGGGTGAGCGAGGAGGAAGTGGCGGCTGCGCTGGCTGCAGTCGGTGCCTCGGTCCCTCGCCCGTCGCCGCCGCTGGCGCCCTCTCGGACGCCGTTGCCGGGCCCTGGAAGTACCCCGTACATCGTTTCCGAGGTGGAGTGGGTCTGAGGGGCCTGCCCGGCTTGCGTGACTGCTCGACCCCGAGCCTCTTTTCCTGATGGGAGAGGGCCCGTGGGTGTGCGATGGCATGGGCCCGCTCGATTAGATCTGTAAGGTCCCCAGCCTCGTGTCCCCAGCCTCGTGTCGGATCCCAGCTGATGCTTGACGTTCTGGTCCCGGGTGATGTTTGACCGTGGGCCTAGACAACGTAGGGAGCCCCGTGGGGCTTGTTCGCTTTCACGTTACGGACCGGGAGGTCGGTCGTGCGCCGGATCACCCGGACCTGGCCGTCCAGCTCGACGCTGATCGTCGTGTCGGACACGTGAACGGTCACGGTCTGCCCTGCATAGGGGCGGCCGAGGGAGACGACCTGCCGGCAGACCATGACGGTGCCGACCGCGCTGACTCGCCGCTGCACCCGCACGGGCTCGACGCCGGGCCGTGGCGGCGGTCCGGCCGGACGCAGGCCCCGCAGCCTGCGGACTTCTTCACTGGTCAGCGGGTTGGGCCGCACCCGCAGCAGTTCCCGCGAGGACGAATCGAAGAACGACAGTGTCTCGCCGTCGATGCGGATGCCCACCTGGCGGCCGCCGAGGAGCTCCGCCGCCAGCACCTGGTGCCCGCCCAGACCGACCAGGCCGCTGTTGTTCACCACCCGGTCCACCTCGAACGCCGCCCCGTCACCGCCCGGCAGCGGGGCCGGCCCCGCCGGACGTCCGCCCCGGACCGCCAGCCGTCCCAGATCCGCCACCGACAGGTGCGACCGCACACTCTTGATCCGCGCCCCCGCGATCAGCAGATGGATCACCTGCGTGTCGGCCCAGAACGTCACCGTCAGCCCCGAACGGGCCGGACCCAGCCAGAACTGCTTGCCCGCCACCTGCAGATTCCCACTCGCAGGCACCACCCGCTCGAACTCCACCGGCCCACCGGACCCCACCGGCACCGCTGCCGGGGCCACCTCAGGCAGGGCGGCAGGAACCTCGCAGGCTTCGGCCGGAGCCGGCTCCGAATCCTCTTGAGGTGTCCGCTGCTCGGGCACCAGCGCCAGCACTCCAGGGATCTTCAAGCCCAGGACATCCCGCTCCTCCTCGGCAACCGGGACGAACCGGTCTCCCGGAGACTGCATGTCCAGCGCCTGATGCGGCCGCGAGGAGTTGTATTCCTCCACCCACGCATCCAGTGCCGCCTGAGCCTGCTCGATGCTCTCGAAAGCCCCGCAGTCATCGAGGAGTTCACGCCGCAGCGTCTGATGGAACCGCTCGACCTTGCCCGTCGTGGTCGGCGACGCCGGCTGGGTGAGCCGGTGCGCGATCCCGTTCTCCCGGCAGATCCGGTCGAACAACACCTCACCCCCCTGCCCGAACCGGTCGGTGAACTGCTTGCCGTTGTCGGTCAGCACCTCCTCCGGCACCCCGAACCTCTGCAAGGCCCGGGCGAAGGCCGCGCAGACCGCCCGTCCGGTCGCCCGCTCGACCACCGATGCGATCACGCAGTACCGGGAATGGTCATCCACCCCCGTCACGACCTTCGCCTCGGTCAGCTCACCGGTGACCGGGTTGACCAGCATCACGCCGCCGACGATGTCCATCTGCCACAGCTGCATCGGCCGATCCCGCTGCCAGCGCTTGTAATCCGACCGCTTCCTCCGCCGCACCCCCGGCTCTACCAACCCGTGACGGACCAGGATCCGATACACCGTCATCCGTGACGGCACCGGGCTCACCGTCCCGGCCCGCTCCAGCACATGAGCGATCCGCCGCGGACCCCACTTCGGGTGCTTGCGCCGCAGCTCGCACACGGCCGCCTCGACCTCGGCAGAGGCCTGATGCGGACACGACGCCGGCCTGCGCGAACGGTCCGCCAACCCCGCCAGACCGGAGGCCTCATACCTCGACTTCCAGCCGCTGACCGTCTGCCGGGACACCCCAAGCGACGCGGCGACCTCGGTCACCGTCGCACCCGCCAGCACCGCCAGGACAGCCCGATATCTCTGCTCGACAACCGACAACTCCACCAGCGCCAATCCCGGCCTCCCCACACGCACCGCAACGACGCGCACAGAAAAGCCGATCACGGCCACTGTCAACCATCAGCTGGGACCGAACTGTCAAGCATCTACCGGGATCGGACAAGCCCCGCCCCACAGAGTGAGTTACAACTTCCTCTACTGGGTTTCAAGCCCCGGCTGCGCTCCGCTCCGCCGGGCGCGCTCTCGGCTCTGCTGCGGGCGCCGCTCCTGCCTCCGGCCCGCTCCGCCCGCGCTGCGCCGACGTGCGCCCACATGTGGATAGGGCCGGAGGCCATGAGCCGATCACCGCATAGCGCGACCCGGTCAGAACGATGCCTCCGGCGGGGGATCGGCCGGCACCGGGAGGGAGGGGGCGCCGCTTCCGACTGCCGGTCCGTTGTGGCGTGTGCGGGGTGCTCCCATCCCGTACGCCATCGACCCAGGCAGAGCCGAGCAGCCGCGGCCCAGGGCGTCAAGGTCGTTCGTACAGTGGCGCGCCCCACCTTGACGCCCCTGAACCACGCCCGCTCCACGGTGTGTGGGTCGACGGCGTACGGGATGGGAGCTGGGGTGAGTGGTGAGTTGAGGTCCGGGTGGTGGCAACGCTACGGGCGCTGTGCTTGGTGACCTCGTCGCCGTGAGACGAGGTCACAGGCCGTTGGCTGCACATGGAACCGTACGGGTTCAAAGTAGACATATCTTCTTAATAACTCGGCGCGGTTCGGTCCTGCGAGGAGGGCTGGGTTGCACCCCTGCCCAGCGGAATACCCTCGCTGAATGATGCTCTGACCTGCGGTTTTTGAGTGACACTCAGATTGTCAAAGGTGACCGGTAAGATGAGCGAAGCTACTTCACGGAACTCTCTCTGAACTACGCGTTTGGGGGCGCGAGTTCGCAGCCTCCGACTCTCGGTGGGTCGGTTCTGAGAGCGAAGGGAGGTGGCTAGATGAAAGAGAGCCCTAAGAGTCGACGGCGTAGGTGGACAGGCCCTGAGAGGTGGCAGGTTAGCCTCGCGGTCGTCGGACTAGTGTTCGCGATCATCGATCACGCGGGTTGGTTCCACTGACCCGCCAGGCAGGCCGGTCGGAGGCGACACGTGATGAGCTGTGAATGCAGCGAGTCCGGTCGGTATCAGCTCGACCGGACTCGCTAAGGCAAGGGGTTTGGTCCTGGTTGCCGCCGGGGCCAAACCCCCTCTGTCTACGGTTCTCGCTGGAGAATCCCTGGTCAGGGCCCCAGCCCGAGACAATCTGTCTACTACAATACCTCCGCTTTGACCTGCCTGGCCAGCCAGGATGGACCCACGTGTAGCTACACTGCCCCTTCCATGTAGCTGCAGCCGTACAGCTCCTCTTCCAATTAAGCAATCGTCGTTGAAGTCCACGGGCTCCCTCGTGTGCCCAACTTCCCGGCGTGGCTCCTGCACGAGGGGCGGACCAGGATGCGTCAAGCACATCCTGACAAGCTGACGCAGGTCTGCCGGCCTTGGTTTTCCGGTTGCCCTCTCTGGCCGTCGAGGCATTCCGCACCCGACGCGATCGCGGGATCGGTAGCGTGATGCCATGTCGGCAACAGATGAAGGTTGGCGGATCGCCTACGCGGCTCTTGACAGCGCAACTCTTCTGGCCCTACTGCCCGTGCTCAAGGAGGGTAAGGACAAGGCGCTGGAGTGGGTGAAGCATGAGTCTCAACACCACGAGCAGCTTGAGGGCTCCGATGCCTACACAGCGCAGCTACTCGGTGAGGCACTAGCTGCCTTCGACGCCCGCACTCCTGCCGAGGACGAAGACGCACGCGGCAAGCTCGGCGAGCTGCGCAAAACGGTTCACGAGATCCTTGGGGGGCAGGCCAGCAGGACGAGGGAGGCAAAGGCGGACATGCGTATGTCCGAGTTCCTCTGGGCGCACCAGCAGCGAGAGCAGTGGATCTTGGAGGAGCTCACTCGTCGGGGCCTCCTCCCCGCCTTCCCGCAGAAGCGGGCCACGGAGGATGTCAAGCCCCAACCGCAGGGATGACATCAACGCCTGACACCAACAGCTCCGTGCGACGACGGTCAGCGCCGGACCTTGGCGGACGGTTACCCCAGCGCGGTGGTCGGTTGCCCGATGTCACCGATACCCCGTGATCGACCTGATAAGGATGAGGCCAGATCTCAAAGCCTTGGCCTATACGGGCGCCGGCCACTCATCGGCCGGCGCCCGTCGCCTTGATTCGGTCATTGCGCCTGTGTAAGGCCTACGGGCTGAGCTGATCGGCGACTTTGACCAACTCGTCTCCGGACAGGAGCCGGTCCCTTGCTTCGACATCGATGGTGCATCCGTCGACGTACCAGGTCAGGGACTGCTCATCTAGTGGGCCGTGCTTCAAGTGACCGGGGTGTCCGTGGACGGAGACGGGGGTTCCCGGTCCGTCGGGAAGCCGACCGGTGATCTGGCTGATGCTCAGGGAGCCGGTGTCCCCTCCCTGACCGGGGTTCCGGAGGTAGGTCACGGTCCACGCCGGAACCCGAGTGCGCTGGTAAGGGGGCTTTGTGACGTCGCCTGGGCCGAGTGGCCGGTCGGACAGTGCGTAGCCCTTGGGGAGGTAGCGGGGGCGGTCGAGGCGGGAGGCTTCGAAGGGCGTGATGATGTCATGGGAGACGGCGTCGGAGAGCGTCCTGGCTCCGAGTGGTTGGCTCAGGGTCGCAGTGAGCAGTCGCTCGTCGTCTCCCCCGCCGCCAATGCATGCGGCGTTCTTAGGTACAGACGAGTGCCGCTTTCGCTCCAGGGCCAGTGACACCGTGTGGGTGGATTCGTGGGCCACCAGGCGCGGCCGGTCCTCGCAGCCGGTCCAGATCGCAGGGGTGGTGAGCGTACGGCCGTCGCTGCTGATCAACACGTCGCCTGGTACGGACGTGTCGTAGGTGTGCGAGCGATCCCAGAGCGCCCAGCCGGCCACGGCTGCGACCAGGCAGGCCAATGCCGCAGCAGCCCATATCATGCGGCGCAGACGCCGTTTGCCCTTCTGGGCCATGGTCACGCTCCACTGTCTTCGGCCGGTATGCGGACCGATCCTGCCAGCCCGTGGTGGATTGGGTAAGCGTGGTGGGCCGACGCCGTTTCAGCGTGGCGGCCCACCGGTCACTTAGCCGATCACTGTGCGGTAACCAGGGTCCAGTTCATGTCGTACAAGGTCTGGAAGATCGGCACGAAGTACACGCCCTGAACGCACCAGGGAGTTCTCACGCCGCTGTCCAGGACGTACTCCGATGACGGGCAGGTCACGGTCCGGTCGAGAGCTGTGATCATGCCGCGCGCCTCGTCGGCGGTGTAGTTGTTCACACCGGCGAAGACGGGGCCACCGCTGTCACCGTTCGCTGCTGCGATGTGGTCCGGGGTGAGTGACGTTGAATAGGCCAGGTCGGTGATCGGTCGGTAAACGCCGTTCGCTCCTGTGACCCCGATGTCCGTGTTGGAGATCTGCACATTGCAGTGCACGCCGGAGTTCGCCCCATCGGTGCAGACGTAGTCACCCTTATTGTTGTGGCCCCAGCCTGTGACGGCCTTGGCGTACCCGTCGGTTTCATTGGCCGGACCGTCGTACAGACGCCCCGCGGACTTTCCGGACGGCAGGTGGATGCCCAGGGCGTCGTCATACGCGAGGCGCTGGGCGCTGTCGGTCGCGCCGACCAGCTTCCCGCCCCAGTAGGTGTGCCACACACCGTCGCCACCATTGCAGTGGTAAGCAGTGCTCAGCTCGTACTGGCCGTCGGAGGTCTTGACCGCGAAGGAGCTGGAGCAGATGCCTCCGGTGGGGTTGCGTAGGGCTGACCCTCCGTACCACGGAGTGTTGTCCTCCTGGCGTGAAGAGAGGTCCACGCTCAACGGCTTATAGGCCACGGTGGTGGGGACTCCGGTCACGCGGTCTGTGACCGCCTTGACCTCACTCGACCTGCCTTGGCGAGCATCTGACGCCAGCGGGTCCACCTGATTGCTCTTGCCCACGCCGCGGTCTTCGTCGTAGCCGATCTGAAGTCCGCTGCCGTCGACCGCGGGGCCGATGGTGGTGATGCGGATGGGGGTCGACGTGCCGGCGATGCGCAGATCCGCGGGCTTTCCACCGCGAAGAAGCTTGTTCCGGGCCGCGTGCAGATCGGCCTTGGAGTATTGGGCCGGAAGGACCGTAGCGGTCACGCCCTTGGGCAGGTGGGCCAGGATGCGCCGCACACGCAGCGGCGGATTGCCCTTCCAGTGGAGACTCAGGCTGTTGCGGACCGGGTCCACTTCGATGTCTGTGAAGCCGGGGATTTTGGCGCGGTCAGACTCCGAGAGCCCCTCGGTGACCTGCCCGGCGATCTTGTCGAGTGTCTCTTGCTTCTTCTCGATCGCGAGGAGGCGCGGATCCGTGATGGGCCGACCGTGATCGGCTGCGCCTTTTGCTGTGGTGGCCCCCAGTAGTTGAGCTGACGCACCCGCAGAAGGGGATGCGACGAAGGGGAGGGACAAGACCAGCGCCGCGACAGGGAGTGCTATGACAGCCCGTCTGCGGCCTCGGCCGGATTCCTTCACAGAACCTCATTTCCTCAGTTAAGCGCGATTGACGTGATCACGCTCGCGTCTCTGAAAGCTCTGAGGCAAGGGCGGAAACCGGACACCAGTGGCCTCGAGCGCCATCCATCACAATCTGCGCGTACATCAGCAATTCCGCCGAGCGTCAGTGAACGATCAATCAAGGCCCGCGAGTTGATGGCTGTCACTGATTCCCCGTAATCGACGTGGTAAGGACGGGCCCCCGCGAAGCCGGTCGCAGTACACGATGAAGTACAGCTACCTCAGCGACCAGCCCCGTCCAGCAGCGTCCTCCTAGAGCCGTAGGGCGACCGGTATGAGCTGCACCGACCGTCCACATAGAGCTACGGCTGCGTGACAACGCCGACGAACAACGGTGGATGGGTGCGGACGCCTACGGACCATCAGCGCAGGTGAATGGGCACATCAGCCCGAGGTAGAGTCCCCGTCCAAGTTGCTACGGGACGAAGGCCGTCGCCGTGCCACAGCCGTGCCAGGTACAGGAGTCAGCAGTGATCAACAAGGTTGGCTGGCAGGGTCATTTACCGCCAGTTCGACCAGCGATGCACCAGGTCACCGGCCTGACGCCTCCAGCCTCTCCCCTAAGACGTCATCTCATTTGGCTGCCTAGGTAGGCTGTCGGCCGTGGTGGGGATCGTTGAGCGGCTGGTGCCGGACGAATTGTGGGAGCTGTTCCAGCGAGTGGTGCCTGAGGCGCCGGTGCGGCCTCAGGGTGGTGGCCGTCGTCGGCATGGTGACCGGGAGGTGCTGGCCGCGATCGTGTTCGTG
>NZ_JBEYZY010000036.1:0-69848 GCF_040646295.1 Streptomyces sp. NPDC046197
ACTGCGGCTGCTGCAGACCGTGGTCGCGGTCGCCGCCGAGAAGAACTCCACCCTCGTCCTGCCCTTCCCCGTCGAACTGCTGCGCTTCCTGGAGAAGGCCCAGCAGCAACCGCCCACGTCGTCCAGGAGGTCGGAAACCGCCGTCGACCCGGGCACACAAGGGGCAGGTTCAAGACAGGACTAGACCTTACGGAGCACCCACCGGTTACCCATGCGTAGTGTTTGCGCTGTGAATGTCCTGTGAAGCCTTCCGGGTCGACCTCGGACGGCCAACGTGCGGGGGGCGTACGCCAGTTGACGTACACGCGTCCAGAAGTCGACCTTGTGTACTCCCTGTGAGGCTCGGAATAGTGGGTGCAGTTCAACCGCCTTCCGGTTCGTGAGGTCCCCACAACCTCCCGGGCCGACCCCCCACAGGAGGACAAGAGTTGAAGCATCGACGCATACCCGGGCGCCGTGCGGCCGTGGCAGGTGCGGGCATCGCCGCACTGGTTGCCGCGGGAGTCACTTTCCAGACTGCGAATGCCAGTGAGCCCGCGAAGACCCCCGTGGCGGCGACCCTGTCGTCCACGGCGGCCGGAACGCTCGCCTCGACGCTGGCCGAGGACCTCGGCTCCGACGCGGCGGGCACGTACTACGACGCGAAGTCGAAGAACCTCGTGGTCAACGTGCTCGACGAGGCCGCCGCCAAGACCGTGCGGCAGCACGGGGCCAAGGCCAGAATCGTCGCGAACTCCCTTGCCGCGCTGGACGGTGCCCGCACCACGCTGCAGAAGGACGCGACCATCCCCGGCACCTCGTGGGCGACCGACCCGGTCACCAACAAGGTCGTCGTCACCGCCGACAAGACGGTCTCGCAGGCCGAGTGGACCAAGCTCGCCAAGGTCGTCGACGGGCTCGGCGCCAAGGCCGAACTCAAGCGCTCGAAGGGGGAGTTCAAGCCCTTCGTCGCGGGCGGTGACGCCATCACCGGCTCGGGCGGCCGCTGCTCGCTCGGCTTCAACGTGGTCAAGGGCGGCCAGCCGTACTTCCTGACCGCCGGCCACTGCACCCACGCGATCTCCACCTGGTCCGACTCCAGCGGCAAGCAGATCGGCCAGAACGAGAAGTCCAGCTTCCCGGGCACCGACTTCGGCCTGGTCAAGTACACCGCGGGCGTCGACCACCCGAGCGCGGTCGACCTCTACAACGGCTCGGCACAGACGATCACCAAGGCGGGCGAGGCGACCGTCGGCGAGAAGGTCACCCGCAGTGGTTCGACGACCCATGTGCACACCGGCACGGTCAAGGGCCTGAACGCCACCGTGAACTACTCGGAGGGCACGGTGAGCGGCCTCATCCAGACCGACGTGTGCGCCGAGCCCGGTGACAGCGGCGGCTCGCTCTTCGACGGCGACACCGCGATCGGTCTCACCTCCGGCGGCAGCGGCGACTGCACCTCGGGCGGCGAGACCTTCTTCCAGCCGGTCACCGCGGCGCTCTCGGCCACCGGGAGCCAGATCGGCTGAGCGACTGGCTGGGCCGAAGCCGCTGAGCCCGGATTCGCTGAGCCTGATCGGCTGAGCCGGAGCGGCGCGAACCCCCACGGGATCCGCAGAGCCCCGCCCCCGCGCGCGAGGGGGCGGGGCTTTCGCGTTCCCGCGCGAGGGAGCCGGTGCGGGCACAAGGGGCACGGTGGTGTTTGTGCAGGTGGGGCGCGCTCGAACGGTTGTCGTACACATGTTCGGGAATTGGTCTATGGTGGGGGTGGGAGTATTGGGAACTGATGTTCGAGAGCCGGTGTGGCTCACGAGTGCGGGAGGTGCGGGTGCCGGGCTTCACGCATCTGCACACCGTCTCCGGGTTCTCCCTGCGCTACGGCGCCTCGCATCCGGAGCGGCTGGCCGAGCGTGCCCTGGAGCGGGGCATGGACGCCCTCGCGCTCACCGACCGCGACACCCTCGCGGGCACCGTCCGCTTCGCCAAGGCCTGCGCCGGGGCGGGGGTCCGTCCGCTGTTCGGCGTGGAGCTGGCGGTGGCGGGGCCCGAGCCGGTAGCGGACGCGTCCGTCCGGCGGGAGCGCCGGCGGACGCCCGTGCGCGGTGGTGCCTTCGCCGACGAATCGACCCCCCGCGTCACCTTCCTCGCCCGTGACGGCGCCCGCGGCTGGGCCGGCCTGTGCCGGCTCGTCACCGCCGCCCACTCCCAGGCGGGACCCCCGTCCCCGGGCACTCCGCTGCTGACCTGGGCCGACAACCACGCCGACGGCCTGACCGTCCTGCTCGGCCCGGACTCCGACGTCGGCCGCGCCCTCGCCGCGGGCCGCCCCGACCGCGCGGCCAAGCTCCTCGGCCCCTGGCGCGAGGTCTACGGCGACGCCCTGCGCCTGGAGGCCGTCTGGCATGGCCGCACGGGCACCGGGCCCGGCTCGCTGCGTCTGGCCGCCCGCACCGTCGGCTTCGCCGCCGAGCAGGGCATCCGGCCCGTGCTCAGCAACGCCGTCCGGTACGCCGACCCCGGCCAGGGCCCGGTCGCCGACGTGCTGGACGCCGCCCGCCGCCTGGTCCCCGTCGACGCGACCGGGGAGCTGGACTCCGGCGAGGCCTGGCTGAAGGACGCCGGGCTGATGGCCCAGGCCGCCGAGCGGATCGTCGAGGCCGCGGGCTACCGCCGGGACACCGCCCACCGTCTGCTGGAGCAGACGCAGGCGACGGCCGCCGAGTGCCTGGTCGACCCCGAGGACGACCTCGGCATCGGCACCGTCCACTTCCCGGAGCCGCACCTGGTGGGCGCCGGCCGCCGCACCGCCCAGCGCGCGCTCGCCTCCCGGGCGGCGGCGGGGATGGTGCGGCGCGGCTACGCCGGCCGGCGCCGCTACTGGGAGCGGATGCACGAGGAACTGGACATCATCGCCCACCACGGCTTCGCCTCCTACTTCCTGACCGTGGCCCAAGTCGTCGACGACGTACGGAGGATGGGCATCCGGGTCGCCGCGCGCGGCTCCGGCGCGGGCTCTCTCGTCAACCACCTCCTCGGCATCGCCCACGCCGACCCGGTGGAGCACGGGCTGCTGATGGAGCGCTTCCTGTCCAAGCGCCGCATGGTCCTGCCCGACATCGACATCGACGTGGAGTCCGCGCGCCGGCTGGAGGTCTACCGCGCGATCATCGACCGGTTCGGCACCGAGCGGGTCGCGACCGTCGCGATGCCGGAGACCTACCGGGTGCGCCACGCGATCCGTGACGTGGGCGCCGCCCTGTCCATGGATCCCGCCGACGTCGACCGCATCGCCAAGTCCTTCCCGCACATCCGCGCCCGCGACGCCCGCGCGGCGCTGGAGGAACTGCCCGAGCTGAGGCGGCTGGCGGGGGAGAAGGAGCGGTACGGCAGGCTCTGGGAGCTGGTCGAGGCCCTCGACGCCCTCCCGCGCGGAGTCGCCATGCACCCCTGCGGTGTGCTCCTCTCCGACGCCTCGCTCCTGGCCCGTACCCCGGTCGTGCCCACCAGTGGCGAGGGCCTCCCGATGTCCCAGTTCGACAAGGACGACGTGGAGGACCTCGGGCTGCTCAAACTGGACGTGCTGGGTGTGCGGATGCAGTCGGCGATGGCGCACGCGGTCGCCGAGGTGGAGCGGGCCACGGGGGAGCGGATCGACCTGGACGCGGTGCCGCCGGGCGACCCGGCGACGTACGGTCTCATCCGTTCCACCGAGACGCTCGGCTGCTTCCAGATCGAGTCGCCGGGGCAGCGGGACCTGGTCGGACGGCTCCAGCCGGCCACCTTCCACGATCTGGTCGTCGACATCTCCCTCTTCCGGCCCGGGCCGGTCGCCGCCGACATGGTGCGGCCGTTCATCGAGACGCGGCACGGGCGGGCGCCGATCCGCTACCCGCACCGGGACCTGGAGGAGCCGCTGCGGGAGACGTACGGGGTCGTCGTCTTCCACGAGCAGGTCATCCACATCCTGGACATCATGACCGGCTGCGGGCGCGACGAGGCGGACCGGGTGCGGCGCGGGCTGTCCGACCCGGAGTCGCAGGATCGGATCAAGGTGTGGTTCGCGCAGCACGCGGCGGCGAAGGGCTACGACGCGGAAACGATTCAGCGCACCTGGGAGATCGTGGAGGCGTTCGGTTCGTACGGCTTCTGCAAGGCGCACGCGGTCGCCTTCGCCGTGCCGACGTACCAGTCCGCCTGGCTGAAGGCGCATCACCCGGCCGCCTTCTACGCGGGACTGCTCACGCACGACCCCGGTATGTATCCGAAGCGGCTGCTGCTGGCGGACGCGCGCCGGCGCGGGGTGCCGATCCTGCCGCTGGACGTGAACGTGTCGGGGGTCGCCCACCGCATCGAACTGGTGTCTGAACCAAAGGAGTCCGGGAAGAGGCCCGGGCAGGGGCCCGGGAAGGGGCCCGGGAAGGTCTGGGGGCTGCGGCTGGCCCTCTCCGACGTGCACGGCATCAGCGAGGCGGAGGCGGCGCGGATCGCGGACGGGCAGCCGTACGCCTCACTGCTGGACTTCTGGGAGCGGGCCCGGCCGAGCCGCCCGGTCGCCGGGCGGCTCGCCCAGGTCGGCGCGCTGGACGCGTTCGGTGCCAACCGCCGCGACCTGCAACTGCACCTGACGGAGCTGCACCGGGGGACCAGGGGCGCGGGCGGCGGGCAGCTCCCTCTGGCGGGCGGACGCAAGACCGCGGCGGCCGGGCTGCCGGACCTGTCCGCCGCGGAGCGGCTCAGCGCCGAGCTGGGCGTGCTGTCCATGGACGCCTCGCGCAACCTGATGGACGACTACCGCACGTTCCTCGACGAGCTGGGAGTGGTGTCGGCGCGCCGGCTGCGCGAGGCCCGGCACGGCGAGACGGTGCTGGTCGCGGGCGCCAAGGCGGCCACCCAGACCCCGCCGATCCGGTCCGGCAGGCGGGTCATCTTCACCACGCTGGACGACGGCACGGGCCTGGTCGACCTCGCCTTCTTCGACGACTCCCACGACGCCTGTGCGCACACCGTCTTCCACTCCTGGCTGCTGCTGGTGCGCGGGGTGGTGCAGCGGCGCGGCCCGCGCAGCCTCAGCGTGGTGGGCGCCGCCGCCTGGAACCTCGCCGAGCTGGTCGAACTGCGCGCCGAGGGCGGCCTGGACGAGGTGGCGGCATGCCTCGCGCAGACGGGAGGGGACCCGGAAGGGGCGGACGTCCCGGACGGCGGTGCCCGGCGGGCCCGGCTCGCCGGGTCGGACGGGAGCCCGGCGCCGGCCGGCTCCGCGGCGCAGGACCCGATGGAGGCCGCTCGCGACCGCCGCATCCGCATGCCCACCGGTTACGAGATGCATCCATGGGCGGATCTGCGCCCTGCGGGGGAAGGGCCCGCGAGTGGAAGGAAGTTGTGGCACCAGAGTCCGGGGAGTGCGGGATGACCATCCTCTGCGTACGTTTCCAGCTGCCTGAGAGGTGCGAGGCGGCGTTTCCCCGGCTGCTCGGCCTCCTCGAGGAGTTCACCCCGGTCGTCGAGGCGTTGCCGCCGGACGGCGCGCTGGCCGATCTGCGGGGCGCCGAGCGGTACTTCGGGCGCAGCGCGGTCGAACTGGCGTCGGTGATCCGCGTCCGTGCCCTTGCGCTGCACGGCGTCGACTGCGCGATCGGCGCCGGGCCGGGCCCGATGCTGGCCCGTATGGCACTGCGCGACGCCCGGCCCGGGGTGACGCACGTGGTGCCCGACGACCCCAAGGCCGTTGCCGAATTCCTCGCCGAGCGGCCGGTCGCCGCGCTGCCGGGCGTCGGCGCGGTCACCGCCCGCACCCTGGGCGAGTACGGTCTCGACACCCTGGGCCGGGTCGCCGCCGCGCCGCTGCCGACGCTGCAGCGCCTGCTCGGCGCGAGGGTCGGCCGCGAACTTCGTGACAGGGCCGGCGGCATCGACCGCGGCCGGGTCGTCCCGAACGCCGTCGCCCGCTCGCTGGCCACGGAACGCCCTTTCGACCGCGACGAGTTGGACCCGGGCCGGCACCGCAGGGCACTGCTGTCGGCGACCGAGGAACTGGGCGCCCGGCTGCGCGCCCTGGGCCAGGTCTGCCGCACCCTGACCCTCACCGTGCGCTACGCCGACCGGTCCGCCACCACCCGCAGCCGCACTCTCGCGGAACCGACCGCCCACTCCGCCGCGCTGACCTCGACGGCCTACGGCCTGTACGAGGCCCTGGGGCTGCAGCGCGCCCGAGTCCGCGCGCTCGCCCTCCGCGCCGAGGGCCTGACCCCGGCCGAACAGGCCTCCTACCAGCTCACCTTCGATCCCGTCGACGAGAAGGTCCGCCGCGTCGAGGAGGTCGCCGACCGCGCGCGGGCCAGGTTCGGCCCGCGTGCGGTGATTCGTGGAGCGCTGGCCGCCTGACTGCTGTGGCGGAGGGGTCGGCCGACCCGCGGCGCAGGGGTCAGTTGGCCCACGGCGGAGTGATGCGCGTGCCGTCGGCCAGTTCCGCCTCCAGGCCGATGGTCGTGGTGACCCAGGAGACCGCGGTGCGGTCCGTGGGGTTCTCGACGGTGAGTGTCGCACCGGGATTGACGATCACCGTGTCGCCCGCGGTGACCCGGTCGGTGCGGCCGTCCAGGGTGATCAGGAGCTCGCCGTCGAGGAGGTGGAAGATCTCCTCCCGGTTGACGGTGTGGGCGGGGGCCCTGGTGCCGGCGGGGATCTCACCGCGCCATGCGCACAGCTCCGCGGAGCCGGTCAGCGGGGTGGCGTGCGAGATGAAGCGGGCGCCGTGGATCTCGTGAGTCACGGCCTCGGACGGGCGGACGATGGGCATGGCTCTCCTCCGTGCATATGGTCAAGCTACTTGACTACATTGCTCGCCTCTATGGTCAAGCTGCTTGACCAATCCGTCAAGGGTGTTTCAATGCCTCCGTGCAGAACTCCGAAGCCATGGCCCTGTCCGCCGCCCTGCTCGCCGTCGCCGGTGAGCTCACCCAGCGCATCCACGACGGTGTCGTGGCCCGCGGCTTCGAGGGCCTCAGGCCCGCCCACGGCTTCGCCTTCGCGCGGCTCGCCCCGGACGGGGCGACCGTCACCGAACTCGCCGCTCATCTGGGTGTCACCAAGCAGGCGGCCAGTCAGCTCGTCGACGAGATGGTGCGCAAGGGTTATACGGAGCGCCGGCCGCATCCGGGCGACGCCCGGGCCCGGCTGGTCGTGCTGACCGAGCGGGGGTGGGCCTGCACCCGTGCGGCGGAGGAGTCGGCCGCCGAGGCGGTGCGGGCCTGGGTCGATGTGATCGGCGATGCCGAAGTCCGGGCGCTGGGACGGCAGTTGGCGCGGATCGCGCCGTACGGGCCGATCCGCCCCGCGTGGTGACGCTATATCGGAAGTCTGCGGCAACTTCCGGCTATCACTGGAAGTTTTTACTGACGCGTAACTTCTCACTTTGACTACTCGCCCGTAACTTGACGAGTGAACAGCATCCCGTGATCCGGATCACAGGGCCTAGTGCCGTCGTACCTCCCCTGAGCCGCAAGGAGATCACCCGATGCTGCCCTTCAAGCGCGCCCTCAGACCACTGGCCGCACTGCTCCTGGCCGCCGCCGTCGCCACCGTCCCGGCCGCCACCGCCCACGCCTCCGCCGCCGCGGTGACCTCGGACCACGGCTGGAACGACTTCTCCTGCAAGCCGTCCGCCGCGCACCCCCGCCCCGTCGTCCTCGTCCACGGAACCCTCGGCAACTCCGTCGACAACTGGCTGGCCCTCGCGCCGTACCTGACGAGCCGCGGGTACTGTGTCTTCTCCGTCGACTACGGTCAACTGCAGGGCGTCCCGCTCTTCTACGGCCTCGGGCCCATCGACAAGTCGGCAGAGCAGCTGTCCGCCTATGTCGACGAGGTGCTCGCCGCCACCGGAGCCGCCAAGGCCGACCTCGTCGGCCACTCGCAGGGCGGCATGATGCCCCGCTACTACCTGAAGTTCCTCGGCGGTGCCGGCAAGGTGAACGCCCTCGTCGGCCTCGCGCCCGACAACCACGGCACCACCCTCAGCGGCCTGACCAACCTGCTGCCGTACTTCCCGGGTGCCGAGGACCTCATCTCCGCCGCCACCCCCGGACTCGCCGACCAGATCGCCGGCTCCGACTTCCTCACCAAGCTCAACGACGGCGGCGACACGGTGTCCGGCGTCCACTACACCGTCATCGCCACCAAGTACGACGAGGTGGCCACGCCGTGGCGCACGCAGTACCTGACCGGCTCCGACGTGCGCAACGTCCTGCTGCAGAACCTGTGCCCGCTCGACCTGTCGGAACACGTGGCGATAGGGCTCTTCGACCGCATCGCGTTCCACGAGGTGGCCAACGCCCTCGACCCGGCGCACGCCACCGCCACCACCTGCGCGTCGGCCTTCAGCTGACGCGTACTTCGGGGCCTGTCCGACCTGAGCCGCCGGACAGGCCCCGCGCTCCGTGGCCGCCTCAGCGGCCGTCCCCGGTGCTCACCGCCTGCTGCCGCCGCCCGCCGCCCGCCGGCGGACCGAGGCGAAGAGCGCCGCCGAGCCCAGCGCCAGGGCGGCCGCGCCGCCGACCGCGTGCGGCTCCCGTGGGGGGGTGATCCGAAACTAGCCCCGGCGCACGGCGAAATCCCCTGCTGGAGGCGGTGGAAGGAGATCCTTATGCTCGCGTTAAGGGAGTGCTGAGGCTGGGCTCAGGTAGGTAGCGTGCGCGGCATGGAGACCAAGGAGATCCGGGCGGCGACCGCCGCCGACATGCCGGCCGTGAAGGCCGTGACCGACGCGGCCTACCGCCCCTACATCGCGCGCCTCGGGGTGGTGCCGGTGCCCATGGAGGCGGACCACGCGGCCGACGTGGCCGCGGGACGGGTGTTCGTCACGGAGGAGCCCGCCACGGCTCGCGTGATCGGCCTCGTCGTGATCGAGGCGCGTGCGGACCATCTCTTCCTCGACAGCATCGCCGTCCACCCCGACGCACACGGCAGGGGCGTGGGGCGGCGGCTGCTGGAGTTCGTGGACGCACGCGCGCGTGCGCTGGGTCTGCCCGAGATCAGGCTCTACACGAACGCGATGATGTGGGAGAACCAGAGGATCTACCCGAAGTTCGGCTACCACGCCGTGGAACGTCGCGTGGACGGGCCCTACGACCGCATCCACTACCGCAAGCGACTCGTCCGACGCGTCTCATGACCCCACCCGCCCGGCTATACGTCCGGCCACCAGGTGCGCGCGATGTCCTTTCTGACCTCCGGGCGCCCGGCAGGACGCTCGTCGGCTTCCTCACGGACCCGGCGCGCGTCCGTCCTCCTCAGGGGCTTGTGCACTGTCACGCGGCGCATGGCTGCCTCCTTCGACGTCTACCGGGTTCCGTGTTCTCACGGGGGTAGACCTGTCGGGCGAGAGTTCCTCATCGGTGCGGGTCTGTCTGTGGCGGCTGTCACGAACCGGCTGTCAGTGGCGGGTGTCACCCTGGGGCGCATGAGTGAACCGACGACAACCGAGGACGGGCCGGCCCCGGCCTACGTGGACTGGGACGCGCAGGCCGCCGTCTTCGACGACGAGCCGGACCACGGGCTGCGCGACCCGGAGGTGCGCGCCGCCTGGGCCGGGCGGCTGCGCGGCTGGCTGCCGGAGCGGGCGGGCGACGTCCTGGACCTCGGCTGCGGCACCGGCAGCCTCTCGCTCCTCGCGGCCGAGCAGGGGCACCGCGTGACCGGGGTCGACCTGTCCCCGCCGATGCTGGAGCGGGCGCGCGCCAAGCTCGCGGGCCGTGACGCGGTCTTCCTCGTCGGTGACGCGGCGGCGCCGCCGGTGGGCGAGCAGCGCTTCGACGTCGTCCTGGTCCGCCACGTGCTGTGGGCGCTGCCCGATCCCGGCCGTGCCCTGCGGCACTGGCGGGGGCTGCTGCGGCCGGCCGGGCGGCTGGTCCTGGTGGAAGGAGTGTGGGGCACGGTCACCCCCGTGGGCATACCCACGGACCGGCTCGTCACTCTCCTTGCGCCGCTCGCGCGTGACACACGGGTGGAGCGGCTGTCCGGCGACCCACGGCTGTGGGGGAAGGCCGTGGACGACGAGCGGTACGCGGTGGTGGCGACGGTGTGAGCCGCGCCGCGTCCGCTTGAGCGTGCGCCGGTGACGCCGTCACGTCAGCAGTGCGTCGAAGCCGCCCTCGCGGGCCAGCGTCTCCAGTTCGTCGAGGGCGGCCAGCGCGGCGGCCGCGGCCACCGGGTCCCTCTCCGGCAGGCCGCCGGCCGCGAACTCGTCCTCGTCCAGGCGCCGTACGTCCCTGCCGTCGGCGGAGCGCCACAGGTCCAGGTCGAGGTCCTCGACGACGAGTTCGGCGCCGGTGCGCGTGGCGGGGCGAGTGATGTCGCAGTACCAGCCCTTCAGCGCGCCCTCGGCACCACGGACCTCCTTCACCGAGTACCAGCGGTCGCGCCAGTAGTACTCGGTGAAGACGTCACCCGGCTCGAAGCGCACGAAGCCGAAGTCGCGGACGCCCCCGCCCGCCCACGCGGCACGGACCGCGATCCGGGTACCGTCGTCGGCGAGCAGCTCCGCCGGATAACCGATCTTCGTACGCCCGCCCTTGACCAGGACGACGTTCAGCAGCCCTGCCGGTTCAGCCGAGTTCGCGGACATGCCGCACCTCGGTCGCGCAGATCTCGTACCCGAACCACTTGTTGATCGCGATCATCGGTCCGTTGCCGGTGTCGTTCCCGGTGAACGCCTCCGTGTATCCGGCGGCCCGCGCGCGGTGCAGCGAGTCGTTCTTGGCGAGCTTGGCCAGGCCCCGGCCGCGGAAGGCACGGGCGGTGCCGGTCATGACGGTGCCGTACCGGGTGGCCCCGTCCGTCCGGGCCGCGCTGAACGCGGCGGGGCGCCCGTCCACCAGGGCCACCGACGTCAGCTCGGGACTGAACAGCGGGTGCCGCCAGGTCTCCTCCAGCCAGGCCTCGTAGTCCGTGAACTCCGAGTCCACATCGCTCGGTTCGTCCGCGGAGGTCTCCGCGTCCAGCGCGAACAGGGGGCGCGGATCGGCGGCGAAGTCCGACCCCCTGCGCAGTTCCACGCCCGGCGGCGGGTCCTGCGGCGTCGGCAGCGTGCCGCCCGCCAGATCGAGGCGGAGGAAGTGCGCGGAGCGGCTCGGGCGGTAGCCGTGCCGCTCGGCGAAGACACGGTTGCCCGGCTCGTCCAGCACCCAGGCGAACAGCTTCCGCGCGCCGTGGGCCCTCAAGTGCTCCTCGGCGGCCCGGACGAGGAGCGTACCGGCGCCGCGGCGTGTGCGCTGCGGGTGCACGTACACATTGACGTTGCCCTGGCCGGGCTCGGGGCTGTCGTGGACGCGGTGCACCTGGGCGGTGCCGATCACCTCGCCGTCCTCCACGGCGACGAGCGGCCGGTAGTGGGCGTCGGGGTGCATGTGGGTGAGGTCGTAGGCGACGGAGTCCGGGGTGAACAACATGAACGGCAGCGCCAGATGCCGGACGCGGGCGAAGCCCTCGAGGTCGGCCCGGGCGTCCGGGCGGAGGTCACGGACGATCACAGTCATGAGGACGCACGCTACGGAAGACCCGCCGGGGCTGCCTCTCATTTTCCGGCGGGTACGGGACAATCACCGGGTGACCTTGAAGATCCGGATCGACGACGGCGCACCGCCCTACGAGCAGGTACGGGCGCAGATCTCCGAGCAGGCGCGATCGGGCGCGCTGCCCGTGGGATACCGGCTGCCGACGGTACGAGGACTGGCCGAGTCGCTCGGTCTCGCGGCGAACACCGTTGCCAAGGCGTACCGGGCTCTGGAGGCGGACGGGGTGATCGAGACCCGCGGCCGCAACGGGACGTTCGTGGCCGCGGCCGGCTCGGCCGCGGAGCGGGAGGCGGCGGGGGCCGCCCAGGCGTACGCCGAGCGGGTGCGGCGGCTCGGGCTGGACGAGGACGCGGCCCTTGCCGCGGTACGCGACGCCCTGCGGGCGGCCTACGAGGAGTAGGGCCTGATCCGCCGGACAGTACACCTGGCCCGAATGGTCACCGGCGTGCCGCGAGTTGGTCCGGGGTGCGGGTCACCGTCAGGTCCGCCCGCCGCGCCGCCCGGGCGAACACCACCGCGTCCCCGACCGCCGCTCCCGCCGGGTCGTTGTTGAAGTACGCGTACACGTCGTGGTCGTCGGCCCAGGTGGTCGCGATGCGGTCGACCCAGGTCTCCAGGGAGCGGCGGCCGTAGTGCGGCCAGGCTCGGGCGCGGCCCACGTGGAAACGGACGTAGCCCCAGTCGGTGGTCCGCCACAGCGGTGTGACCGGACGGGCGTGGGCGTCGGCCCAGCACAGCGCGGCCCCGCGTGTTTCGAGCACCCGGCGCGCCGGCGGCGTCCACCACGAATCGTGCCGTGGCTCGACCGCGACCCGCGTGCCCGCCGGGAAACACGCCAGGCAGGCGTCCAGCAGGCCCGGGTCGCAGCCCAGCGTCGGCGGCAGTTGGAGCAGCACCGGTCCGAGCCGGCCGCCGAGGCCCTCCGCGTGGCTCATCAGACGGTGCACCGGCTCCTCGGGATCCTTCAGCCGCTTGATGTGGGTCAGGTAGCGGCTGGCCTTGACCGCGACCACGAAGTCCGGCGGGACCCGTTCCCGCCAGGCCTCGAAGGTCTCGCGCGCCGGCAGCCGGTAGAAGGCGTTGTTGACCTCCACCGTGGCGAAGTGCGCCGCGTACTCCTCCAGCCACAGCCGGGTGGGGCATCCCTGCGGGTACAGCACGCCCCGCCAGTCCTTGTACTGCCAGCCCGACGTCCCGACGAACAGGGTCATACGCCCATCAAAGCACCGGCGCGCCCCGCGGGCCCGCCGCCGGAGTACCCGTATCCCTACAGGTACAGGCCCGCGTCCACCCCGCCCCGCGGCTCCGGGAGCGTCGTCGGGGACGTGCCCCGGCGCAGGGCGTACAGCTCGGCCAGGGTGGCCCCCTCCCGGCCGACCCCCTCCTCGGTGCCCAGCCAGCCCACCGCCTCCGTACGGGTCAGGGGGCCCACCTCGATGCGGGCCAGGCAGCGGCCCGGGCGGACCACGGCCGGGTGGAGGCGTTCCAGGTCCTCGTTGGTCGTCACGCCGACCAGCACGTTGCGGCCCTGGCCGAGCAGTCCGTCGGTGAGGTTCAGCAGCCGGGACAGCGCCTGGCCCGCCGTGTGCCTGGCCTCCCCGCGGATCAGTTCGTCGCAGTCCTCCAGCAGGAGCAGGCGCCAGCGGCCCTTGCCCGTCGGGTCCTCCTCGCCGATCGCGATGTCCATCAGATAGCCGACGTCGGAGAAGAGCCGCTCGGGGTCCAGGACGCAGTCCACCTGGCACCAGTCCCGCCACGAGCGGGCCAGCGTCCGCAGCGCCGAGGTCTTGCCCGTGCCCGGTGGGCCGTGCAGCAGGAGGAGCCGGCCCGCGATGTCCTCCGGGGTCGTCTTCATCAGGCGGTCCATGGCGTCCGCCACCGGCGCCGTGTAGTTGGGCCGGACCTCCTCCCAGGTGCCCGCGGAGATCTGGCGGGTGGTGCGGTGCGGGCCGCGCCGGGGGGAGACGTACCAGAACCCCATCGTCACGTTCTCCGGCTGCGGCTCCGGCTCGTCGGCCGCTCCGTCGGTCGCCTCGTCCAGCACGTCGGCGGCCAGCTCGGCGCTGGTCGCCGTGACCGTGACGTCGGCGCCCCGGTTCCAGCGGGAGATCAGCAGCGTCCAGCCGTCGCCCTCGGCGAGTGTGGCGCTGCGGTCGTCGTCGCGGGCGATCCGCAGCACCCGGGCGCCGGGCGGCAGGAGGGTGGCGCCGGAGCGGACGCGGTCGATGTTCACCGCGTGCGAGAACGGCTGCTCGCCCGTCGCGAAGCGGCCGAGGAACAGCAGGTCGACGACATCGGACGGCGAGTCGGAGTCGTCGACGGTGAGCCGTACCGGCAGTGCGTCGTGTGGGTTCGCAGACATGCCGCCATGATCCGGCACGCGGGCGCCGTGCGCACCCGCTTTCCGCGTGGCACCCGGGTGGGAGGCACGGGGCACGTCCACACCGTGCGCATGAATGCCGCGGCCCTCGCACTCCGTCCACCCGGTTACGAAGTCGTGCATCCGCGAACCCTGCCCCGCGGGTGATTTCCACCGTTACTGTTGCCTTTGATGGGACGTCATGGGTGGGAACCGGGGGCACGGCGGTGGCGGCTCACCGCGTTGCTCGGCGTGGGCGTGGCCGCTCTGGCCCTGGTGGTGACGCTGATCAACACGCTGCCCGGCAGTGGCAGCACCGCAGGCACGACGCGTGACGGCGCCAAGGTGCACGGCACGCCCGCGACCCCGCCGAACGCGGACAAGCCGGACGTCGGCTGGGGCTTCACGCACACGCAGTACAGCGCCGACGAAGGCGACCCGGCCGCCACCGAGCGGGTCGAGGGACTGCTGTCCAAGGCCGGGAGCCTGCCCCAGAACCAGCACATCATGGGCTGGGGGGCCGACAACCCGGAGCCGGTGAAGGGGCGTTACGACTTCGCGGCGATGGACCGGCGGGTGGACTTCATCCGGAAGTCGGGCGGCACGCCCGTGATCACCCTGTGCTGCTCCCCGGACTGGATGAAGGGCGGCAGGGCCGGCGTCGACAGGACCGACTGGAGCCAGGCCGCTCTGGAGACCGCCCCCACCCCCGACCACTACAAGGACTTCGCCGCCCTCGCCGCGACGGTCGCCAGGCGCTATCCGGACATCACCCACTTCATCGTCTGGAACGAGTTCAAGGGGTTCTGGAACGACGCCCGGGCCCGCTGGGACTACGAGGGATACACCCAGCTGTACAACCTGGTGTACGGGGCGCTGAAGAAGGTCAACGACAAGATCATGGTCGGCGGCCCGTACCTGGTGATGGACAGCGTCGACCCGCGCGAACAGGACGCCTCCGCCGTCCTGAAGGGCACCTGGGGCGCGATGGACCAGCGGGTCCTCGACGCCTTCGGCTACTGGAACCGGCACAGGGCCGGCGCCGACTTCGTGGTCGTCGACGGCTCCAGCTACACCAAGGACGACGACCTGCTGCCCAACGAGTTCGGCGCCACCGACAAGCTCACGGCCGTGGGCCAGTGGGTGCGCCGGCAGACCCACGACCTGCCCCTGTGGTGGGCCGAGTACTACGTCGAGCCGGCCGACGGCCACGACGACCGCAGGACCTGGACCGAACCCCACCGCGTCGCCGTCCAGGCCGCCGGCCTGATCGCCCTGGTCAAGGGCGGTGCCTCCTCCGGCTTCTACTGGAACCCGGAGGAGGAGAAGGGCGCGGGCTGCGCCGGCTGCCTGTGGACGCCGACCGACGGCGGCGACGGCGGCCGGCCCCTGCCCATGCTCGACCTGGTCTCCCGCTTCAACCAGGCCTTCCCGCCCGGCAGCAGCTACGCGTCGGTGTCCGTCGCCCCCGACGACGTGCCCAACGTGCGCGTGCTGGCCACCGACAGGACCGTCCTGGTGGTCAACACCCTCGACCGGCCGATCAGCGCGCAGGTCGACGGCAAGCGGTTCGACATGAAGGCCTACGAAGTGAAGTGGCTCAAGCGGTAGACCGCCAGGTGAAGTGGCCCGAGCGACGGGCCGCCCGAGCCACTTCACGGGAGGTACGACGTGACCCCTAGCCGCGCCCCATCGTCAGGAACCGCTGCACCAGCGAGGCGAACAGCACTGCCAGCAGCGGCAGCGAGAACCAGAAACTGCTCTGCAGCCACCCCAACTGGCGCACGCTCGGGCGCATCGCGACCCGTACGACCTCCCGGGCGGTCAGCATCAGGATCAGCGCAAGGGCCGTGAGCCCGCCGACCACCGACCACGGCGTCCAGGTCACCTTCGGCCCGATCGGCCCGGGATGCGGCTGCGGCACGGCGCCCGTGGGCTGCTTGCGCAGCGCGTACATGGTCACGTCGTCGTTGGTGAGGACCTTCTTCAGCTCCTGCCGGTTGTCGAGATTGTGCACGAGCCGCGACACCCAGGTGGGCGCATAGCCCACGTCCATCCGGAGGTAGGTGACCTGACCCCGGTTGATCATCAGGTACGAGTTCGGGCCTGCGTCCTTCAGCGCCTTGACCAGTCCCGACACCAGCACGGGGTCGGCCGGCGCGAGCGTCGGCACGTAGTTCACGCGCTCCATGTCCTTCGTGCCCCACGGCATGGCCGGCGTGACGTCGTTGACGGTGTCGTTGCTCAGCCACAGCAGCCGTACCGTCGGCCTGTCGTGGGCGTAGACGTAGTCCATGGCCGCGACCTCGCCGGGGCGGATCCGTTCGAAGGGCTCGTTGCCCCAACGTGCCACCAGGAAGCCGCCCATGAGCAGCAGCCCGGCCATCAGGGCCGCGATCGGCGCCAGGCTGACCCGGTCCTTCTCGCGCTCCGCGGCGGTCACACCGGTACGCGGGAAGAGGGCGAGCGCGCCGAGCAGGCCCGCGCCGGGCAGGGCGAACATGAAGACGCGCAGCGCCATCTCGCCGCCGTAGGACTGCATGCCGAAGCCGAGGAACGGCACGAAGGTGAGCACCAGCAGCGACCGCTCGCGGTACCGGTGCCCGCGCCGCCGCCACCAGCCCCAGCAGGCGAAGGCCATCACGGCGCCGGCCAGCAGCACCCGGGTGTACAGGACGAGCTTGTGCGTGGAGTCGCCGCCCTGGATCCGGCCGGACACGGACGTCGACACGTTGCTGCCGACGCCGCCGACCCCGCCGAAGAGCTCGTCGAAGTGCCCGGACCAGTACGGCTCGGCCATGAAGCCCAGCCAGAAGGCCACCAGCACCGCGAACAGGATCGGCAGGCCCCGCAGTTCGCAGCGCCCGACCAGCACCAGCGCGGCCAGCACGCCCAGCATCACGAACGGGGTCAGCTGGTGGGCCGGAACACTGGCGGCGAACAGGCCGATCAGCACCGCCAGCAGCACGGCGCGCTGCCGCCGGTCGGCCGGTTCGACCTCCGCCTCGCCGGGTCGCGCCTTGGCCCAGATCACCCCGGGCGCCCGGAACCACACGAGGAGGATCGCCACGAAGGCGAGGTACAGCAGGTAGGTGAAGCCCTGCGGGGAGAAGTAGTCCTGGCCCACCCAGCCGCTGAGAACGAAGATCCACACTCCGGTCCACCTGGCCCGCCAGCTCGCCCGCAGAGACCGGGTCAGCAGGAACATGGGCGCCAGGTACATCAGTTGGACGGTCAGCGGCCACCAGCGGATGACCTCGGTGAAGTCCGACAGCCCGCAGGCCCGGGCGAGGAAGGCGGCCGCCGCGAAGAAGCCCGGCCAGCTCCAGCGGGCGTCCAGGTCGGGTACGGCCGACCCGGTGCGGTCGATGTAGTCGATGAAGCCGAGGTGCTGCCAGGCCGTCGGGAACCGCGGCTCGGTCTCGATCACGGCGGGCAGCGCGTGCAGTGAGACGACGGTCGCGAGCAGGGTCACCAGCAGGAGTGCCCTGTGCTCCCGCCGCAGCCACAGCAGCGTCGCGAACACGGTGACCAGCAGCGCCGCCCCGACCAGGGTCGGCAGCGGCAGCACCGAGACCAGCCCGAGCCCGCCCATCCGGTCCAGGTCGGAGTCGTCGAGCCGCAGTGCGGGCACCCAGTACAGCAGCAGCGCCGCTGTCAGCAGACAGCCCAGGAGGACGCCGAGCCGGGTGGGCACGAGCCGCTGCCGCCACGACAGCGGGGGCGCGCCGGGCCGCCGTGGCTCGGGCCGCGAGCCCGGGGACTCCTCCCGGCCGGCCTCCGCCGCCCCGACCGGCTCCTCGGGTACCGCCCTGCGCTCGGCACCGAACAGCAGGTCCGGGACGACGGCCCGCTCCTCGGTCCCGGACGGGCCGCCTGGGACGAGGCCCCGCTCCTGTGCCCCGAAGGGGGCGTCCACCTCGTGCTCGGCCGGCCCCAGGGAGGCCTCCGAGCCGGGTTCCCGCGCCTCCACCGGCAGGCCCAGCGCCTCCGGCCGATGCGGGCGCAGCGCCCACGTCGGCCGGGGGTCGTCCCGCACCACGGCCGTGCCCGCGGGCGGTGTGCCGGGGCCGGGGCGCACGTCGGGCCGCCGTTCCTGGTGGTCGAAGTCGACGTGGATGCCGAGGGCGAGGGTGTCGGAGTCCAGTGCCCAGGCGGGACGCCGGTGCGGCGCGGTCCCGGCGGGGACCTCGCGCGCCCCCAGGTCGGCGAGGTCCCCGTCGGGTGCCGCGTCCTCGGGGACGTCGGCGGCCGGGGCGGCCTTGACGGTCTTGTACAGCCTGGGCGCGGCGATGGCGACGATCACGGTCAGGCTGGAGATCTCGGCGACGCCCGCGCCGGTCAGCCCCATGCGCGGCAGCAACAGCAGCGTCAGTCCGAGCACCAGCACGCACAACAGGCCCTGCAGCCAGGCCAGCCCGGCGGTACGGCTCTGCGCGCGCAGCACCGCGAAGTACGTCTCCATCACGACCCGCAGCAGCGCGCCGACCGCGAACCAGCGCAGCAGCCCGGTAGCGGCGTGCGCGTAGCCCTCGCCGAAGACCCGCAGGATGAACGGGGCGCAGAGGAACAGCAGCCCGCAGATCGGCACCATGATGCGGGCCATCCGCCGCAGCGCGGCCCGGGTGTTGGCGGCCAGCCGCGCCGGGTCGTGCGAGCCCTCGACGG
Organism: Streptomyces sp. NPDC046197; assembly: GCF_040646295.1. Classification (NCBI taxonomy): domain Bacteria; kingdom Bacillati; phylum Actinomycetota; class Actinomycetes; order Kitasatosporales; family Streptomycetaceae; genus Streptomyces; species Streptomyces sp. NPDC046197. Next base: position 18,577 of record NZ_JBEYZY010000036.1, read on the forward strand.
TCAGTGAGGCGCCCATGTTGATGGCCAGCAGGTTGACCGTGCCGCCGATGGTCGTCGTGATGTAGAAGTACGCGTTGTCCTCGGAGCTGACCTGCGAGGCGATGATCACCGGCACCAGGTAGACCACGGCGAGCGAGAAGAGCGATCCGGTGTAGTCACCGGCGAGGAACCTTCCGAGCTCTCGCGTGGTCGGCGGCTGCGCGTGCTCCTCGGTCGCCCTGACGTGCCGTGGCACCAGCCGCCGGAACACCAGCCAGCCGAGCGGCACGACGGAGGTGGCGATCGCCACGACCCAGGAGACGAAGACACCCGTCGTCGGGATCGCGGCGGCGAGCCCGATCAGCAGTGCCAGCTTCACCGCGGAGAAGACGGTGTTGCCGACCGGGACCCAGGGCGCGCTGCGCAGCCCGGTCAGCACCCCGTCCTGCAGGGTGAGCAGGTTCCAGGCCATGACGGCCACGATGAAGCCGAGGCCGTGGGCGAGCCCGTGCAGGAAGCGGTACGACGGCCCCCACATGTTCAGGGTGAGCAGGAAGATGCCCGCCGCGCCCGCCACCACCAGCGAACTGCCCGCGTACGTACGGGCGATGAGGCGGCCGGTGGCGCGGGCCGAGATCGGGATGAACCGGGCCAGCGCGCCGGTGAGCGTCACCGCCGTCAGCCCGGCGAGCAGCTTCATGGCGGCGATCGCGGCCGAGCCCTGGCCGACCGCGGATTCGGAGTAGTAGCGGGCGGCGACCAGCCAGTAGCCCAGGCCCAGCACCGCGGAGATCCCGGTGTTGAGCATCAGCGCGTAGGCGTTGCGGAACAGCTGGTTGCCGCCGGACCGGCCCCGTCCGGGCAGGCGCAGACGGCGCCCCGACTGCGCGGGCGCCTCGGTCGCGGGGGCTGTGGCCTCGGTGGTGGTCGTCGTGTCAGACACGGGCGCAGCTGGCCTTCCGGCGGACCTGTCGTGCTCTGCGGACCATGGCGTACCCCTTGGTCAGGGCGCGGTCCCTGGCGAAGTTCCGGGCGATCGCGCGGCCCTGGACCAGCCGCTCGAACTCCTGGACGGTGGTGCTGCGGCGCACGGTGAGCCGCTGCAGGGCGTACGGACCCTGCCGGCGGCGCGCCAGACCGTTGCCGACGGCGAGCGCCTGGGCGAAACCCGCCTCCCGGACCCGCTCGCGCACCCGGCGGCTGGAGTAGCCGTAGGGGTAGGCGAAGGAGGCCGGGACGGTGCCCAGTTCGTCGGCGACGATCTCCCTGCAGCGGGTGAGCTCCGGCCACAGGGCGTCGTCGTCGAGCTGGTCGAGCTGGGGATGGGTGTGGCTGTGCCCGCCGATCTCGACCCCGGCGGCCGCCAGTTCGCGCACCTGCTTCCAGTCGAGCATGGTGTCCAGGCCGCCGCCGGTGTCGTGGGCGCCCCGGATCCAGCCGGTGGAGACGAACAGCGTGGCCGGGAAACCGTGCTCGGCGAGCGCCGGAAGGGCGTGCCGGTGCACGCCCTCGTAGCCGTCGTCGAAGGTGATCAGAACGGGATTCCCGGGCAGCGGCGAGCTGCCCGCGGCGCGCCAGTGGGCGGCCAGTCCGGCCGTGGTGACCGGGGTGAAGTCAAGGTCGCTCAGCACGGCCATCTGCGCGGCGAACGCCTCGGGGCTCACGGACAGGCCGCGCGTTGCCTCGTTCGGTTCCCGGGCGACCGCGTGGTACATGAGCACCGGCACGGGTGCGCTCATCCGGCTCTTCCCCCCTCGCCGTCCGCGATCCGCGCGACGTGCACCTGCGAGAACCCGGCTCCGCCCCGGCGTGCCCGGACGCTCCCGACGACGTACCCGCCCGCCGCGGTCAGCACGCCGGCGACGATCGCCCCGGCCCGGCCCGCGCCGCCCGGACGGGCCAGCAGCGCGTCCCGCAGCCCGCGGGCGACCCCGGCGGGCAGCACACGGGTGGTGTACCGGCGCTCGGACTCGAGCCCCTTGTCCGCGCCCACACTGCGCGCCACCAGCGCCTTGGACAGGCCCTCGGCGTAGGTGCGGGTACGGAAGTAGCGGAAGTGCTCGCGCGCCTCGGGCACCCGGTGGTGGATGACGGCCCGGTCGTCGATCAGCAGGACCGCGTCGGGCCGGGCGCGGGTGAGCCGGATGCACAGCTCCGTCTCCTCGCAGCCCAGCGGCCGTTTGTCGCCGTCCCGGCCGATGCCGGTGGCGAAGCCGCCCGCCGCGTCGAACGCCGTACGGCGGAAGGAGGCGTTTCCGCCCAGGACGTTGCGCACCCGGACCCGGCCCGGCGGCAGGCCCCGGTACGTGCAGCCCACCACCCAGTCGAACTCCTCCGGGAACCAGGCGGGCCGGCGGCCCGACGCCCAGACGGGCATCGTCCGGCCGCCCACGGCCATGACCCGGGGGTCCTCGTACCCCTCGGCGAAGCGCCGCAGCCAGTCCCGCTCGGCCACGGCGTCGTCGTCGAGGAAGGCGATGATCCCGCCGCGCGCGGCGGCGATACCGGTGTTGCGTCCGGCGGACAGACCGCGGGGGCCCGCGTTGGCGAGCACCCGGACCTCCCCGCTCTCCCGGTGTTCCTTGTACTCCTCGGCCAGCCGGTCCAGGAGCGCCCGGTTGTGGTCGACCACCAGGAGCGTCTCCAGGGCGGGCCGGGACTGCGCCCGCACCGAGGAGACCGCCGCGAGGATGTCCTCCCAGCGGTCCTCGGTGTAGACGCAGATCACGACGGAGATGCCGAGATCGCTCAAGACACCTCTCCCCGCACCGAGTCGAGCATCGGCGAGTGGTGCTCCCGGCGGCGCAGGGCCCGCCGGTTGGAACGCTCCTTGAGGATCACCTTGAGGACGCGGAACCCGTCGCGCACGGCACGCAGGTTGCTCGCGCCGTGGATGCGCAGGTACTCGTGGCTGGGAATCTCCTGCACCTTCAGCCCGGCCTTGACCACTCTGATGTTCATGAGTGTCTCGACCTCGAACCCGGTGCAGTCGAGGTCGATCTTGTCGAGGCAGTGCCGCCAGAACGCGTTGTAGCCGTAGCACAGGTCGGTGTAGCGGGCGCCGAACTTGCGGTTGACCACGGCGCACAGGACCCGGTTGCCCAGCCTGCGGATGAAGGTCATGTCGTCGGTGCCGCCGCCGTTGGCGAAGCGGGAGCCCTTGGCGAAGTCCGCGCCCGAGACCAGGGCGGAGACGTACGACACGATCTCGTTGCCGTCGGCCGAGCCGTCGGCGTCGACCATCACGATGATGTCGCCCGTGCAGGCCTCGAAGCCGGTGATCAGGGCGTCACCCTTGCCCTTGCCCCGCTGTTCGACGACCTTGACGTCGGGCCACAGCCCGCGGGCGACCTCGACGGTGTTGTCGATGGAATTGCCGTCCACGAGAACGACTTCGTGTATCCAGTCCGGAAGTGTCTTGAAGACGTAGGGCAGATTCCCCGCCTCATTCATGGCGGGGATCACCACGCTCACCGGTGGCGCAATGGCCAGGTGAGAGGAGATCGGCCGGTAGGGGCTGTCCCTTAACGGATCTTGGCCCGAAGCCGGCGTGCGCAGAACTGAGCTCATGAGTCTTGTCCCTCTCGTCCGGCGGACCGCCCGCCCCTGGGTGGCCCGGCTATGTGTCCGGTTCGAAAGGGGGGTTCTCACTCGAAGCACGACGGAATGGACCTCCGTGCACGCCGGGTGAGCTGGCAAAGCTGGCCGGTGTGCCGAAAAACGGCAGCCGGTCGCGCGGCACGACCCGGTCACCAGTGGTCACCGGGCACGGCACCCCCCTACCGCGCCCCACGCCGGAACGTCGCGGTCCCTGAGCCCTCCCCTGGAGCCGCGTACTGACGGACCGATGCGGGTGAGATGTACGACGGTATTGACGATTGAACCTCTATGGCAAGACCTGGAACGAGGCCTCACATTTTTTGTTGGTTTGACCGTTACTCTACTTTGTCCGGCGGCGTTCAGTGCCTGGAACGGATTTTTCCCATCCGTTTGAGAATTCTGTCCGCCGGCTCGAACAGTTCCGGCCGGGACAGCACCGTGTTGCGCAGTGCCCGCACCGGAGCGCGACGCGCCCGGTGTCCGGCCGCAATGGGGTGACGTCGAGTCACCAGCCCTTCGGACACCATGAGTTCACGTGTCTTCAGGGAGTCCTTGTATTCCTTCTTTCCCCGGCCGAGATCGAGATGGGCGACGCCGTCGGCGGCGGCCGCCTCGGCCATGCGCAGATGCAGGATCAGTCCGGGGGAGTACTTCGCGTACGCCGGGTCGTACGCGGGGAACCAGCACGCCAGCACCCGCTCGGTGCGCAGCCCGAAATGGGCGGCGACCGGCCTGCCGTCCGCGTACAGCACCGACAGGATCCCCGCGAAGGAGTCGGAGCGGGTGTGGAACAGCTGGGTGACCAGGCGGGTGATCCACTCGTGCGCGAAGCGGTCGCTGCGCCCTGTGCGACGGTACTGCCCGGACTTCCAGGCCATCAGCATGCGCAGCACGTCCGGATCGCGCTCGTCGTGGACGTACCGCACCGAGCCCGTGTCCCGGCCCAGTCTGCGCTCCTTGGCGAGAGTGCTGCGGGTGAACTTCGGTGACTGCGCGCGCAGCCGGCTCAGATAGACGTCGTACCCCTGGTCGACGTCCATGACCGGGGACGGGAAGGTGCCGGAGGCTCCGGCCTCGAACGGCTCCTGGCCCGTGACCAGGTGGTCGAACTCCCACACTGCGAGTCCGCAGGCCCGCAGCAGCTCCCGGGCCTCCCAGGTGAAGCCGGGGCGGTGCACCATCCCCTGGGCGTCGGAGACGCCGAGGCCGACGGCCCGGCCGACTCCGGCGGCGGTTCTCATGAACGGGAAGAACGCGGCCGGGTCGCCGTCCTCACGGACCACGGCGACCCGCACACCGCGTCTGCAGCGGCCCACCGCGAGCGTGAACTGGGGCGCCAGGAAAGGATTCGCCAGCTGCTCCGAGCCGTGCAGATGGGCTTTGGACTGCATCGCCGTCCATGCTGCCCGGTCGGCGGCGCTCAGTTCGCCGGGGCGGTACACGCTGATGTCCACGTCATGAGCCCTGTCTTCTCGCTGTACGGTCGCGCAGCCGCCGTACCGGAACCGGCAGGAGAACGAGGAGGCTGAGCACGGCCACGGCCACGACCCCGCCGCGGACGGACCACCGGTGCACGGCCAGCATCCCCTGGGCCACCAGCATGTCGAGAACGACCGCGCCCGCGAGCGAGGCGAGCACGCGGCCGAAGGGATCCAGCCCGCGCAGGGCGGCCGCAATGGCGGCGGCCGGCGCGGCGAGCAGGAAGAACAGCGTCAGCGGGCCGCGCAACGGTGAGCCCGAGTCGGTGAGCGCGAGGAGCGCACCCACTGTCCCGAAGGCCGTCGCGGCGCCCGCGAGCAGCGGCGACAGGTTCCTTCCGAGGCCCGGTCCCGCCCGCTCGGTGTCGTCCGATGAAGCTGTCTTGATGTGGATGGTCTGCATTGGCGACTTTGCCCCCCGAAGCGCCGGATGCCGGGCTTCAATGTCGCGCAGCCGCCCGCGGGCCGTCAAGACGCGGAAACGGCCCCGCATCGCTTTTTGTCCGGCCTCAAACGTGTGTTCCCCGGGTCAGTGGCCTGATGGCTCGTCACCCGTTCGTCACTCAGGTGGCGTGTCGCGTCACCCGGGTGCTGGGTGAGCTGGAACCGGTTCTGTTGAGGGCCGAAGTTTTTTTGGCATGGACACTTCCTGTCAACACGCGTCGCTGCTACGACGGTTATGGCAGAGATCCTGCTAAAGGGAGGTTCCATGAGACGTTCCCGATTTGCCGCCCATGTCGGCTCCCTCCTCCTCGCCCTCGGTCTCGCCCTCACCGGAGCGGCGTCGGCCCAGGCATCCCAACCGGCCGCCACCGGCGGCTATGTCGCACTCGGCGACTCCTACTCCTCCGGGGTGGGCGCCGGCAGCTACATCGCCTCCAGCGGCAGTTGCGACCGCAGCACGAACGCGTACCCCTACCTCTGGAACGCCGCCCACGCGCCGTCGTCGTTCGCCTTCACCGCCTGCTCGGGCGCCCGAACGGATGACGTACTGGCGAACCAGCTCGGCCCCCTCAACTCCGCCACCGCCCTCGTCTCCCTCACGATCGGCGGCAACGACGCCGGATTCTCCGACGTCATGACGACCTGTGTGCTCCAGTCCGACAGCAGCTGCGTCTCCCGCATCAACACCGCCAAGGCGTACGTCGACACGACCCTGCCCGGCAAGCTCGACAACCTCTACTCGACGATCCGCGGCAAGGCGCCCTCCGCCCACGTCGTCGTGCTCGGCTACCCCCGCTTCTACAAGCTCGGCCAGACCTGCCTCGGCCTCTCCGACACCAAGCGCTCCGCCATCAACGGCGCGGCCGACTACCTGGACGCCGCCATCGCCAAGGCCGCCGCCGACCACGGCTTCACCTTCGGCGACGTCCGCACCACGTTCACCGGCCACGAGATCTGTTCCGGCAGCTCCTGGCTGCACAGCGTCAACTGGCTCGACATCGGCGAGTCGTACCACCCGACGGCGGCCGGCCAGTCCGGCGGCTACCTTCCGGTGCTGACCAACGCGGCCTGAACCGTCACGGGGAGGCCGAATCGCCAGGCGAAGGGGAGGCCCCGCCCGTCGGGGTCTCCGTCGCACACGTCACCGAGAAGGGCACCGCGTTCGACGTGGTGCGCACCGGAGAACGCACCTCGACACTGATGGCGTTGCCGAACGTGCCGCTGTCCGAGTGCGTCGTGACCGTCACCGTGTCCTGCCTGGACTTCCCGTCGCCCTTCGGGAACGACAGTGTCTTCCAGCCCGGGTCGGAGAACTCCCCGTTCCGCAGCACCCAGCGATAGGCCACCTTCGCCGGCAGCCGGCCCACCGTGAACGTCGCGGTGAAGGCCGGTGCCTGCGCGCCCGGCGGCGGGCACGGGCCCGAGTACGTCGTGTGCGACCCCGTCAGCGTCACCGTCACGGACTGCGGCGGGCGAGCGTTGGAGGAGCCGCCGCCCGGCGACGGGCTCGAACCGCCGCCCGTGTCGGTGCGGTTGTCACTCGCAGCCGGTGACGGCGGCCCGGCGCTGCGGCCACCGGCGGTGCTCGCACCACCCTTGCCGCCGTGGTGGCGGTTCACCAGCGCGTACGTCAGTCCGGCCAGCGCCAGCGCGAGCGCGGCCAGGCCCGCGACCAGCACGACCGCCGCACGGCGGTTGCGCTCCCGGCGGGAGCCGGGCGCGCCCGGGCCGGGGACGGGCCCGGCGGTCCGCGCCGTCGGGACCGGCATCGGCGGGGTCGGCGACAGCCCTTGCGGAATCGCGGCGACCGTGGGCGCATACGCCGACGCGCCCGCGGTGTCCGCGCGCGGGGTGCCGCCCGCCCCGACCACCCGCAGGTCCCGCTCGGCCCGCTCGGCCGGCAGCCGCTCGGCGGGATCCTTGCGCAACAGGCCCTCGATCACCGGCGCGAGGGCACCGGCCCGGCGCGGGGGCGGCAACTCCTCGTCGACGATGGCGCGCAGGGTGCTGAGCGGGGTGTTCTGCCGGAACGGGGAGTCGCCCTCGACCGCCGCGTACAGCAGCACGCCGAGCGACCACAGGTCCGACTCCGGGCCCGGTGTGCGGCCCAGCGCCCGCTCCGGGGCGAGGAACTCGGGGGAACCGATGACCTCGCCGGTCATGGTGAGCGCGGAGCTGCCCTCGACCATCGCGATGCCGAAGTCGGTGAGCACCACCCGGCCGTCGTTCGCCAGCAGCACGTTGGCCGGCTTGACGTCACGGTGCAGCACCCCGGCGGCGTGCGCGGCGCGCAGCGCGGCGAGCACCTCCGCGCCGATCTGCGCCGCGCGCTGCGGGCTGAGCGGACCCTCGGCGTCCAGCAGGTCGGCCAGCGACAGGCCACGCACCAGCTCCATCACGATCCACGGGCGGCCGCCGTCCGTGGCCACGTCGTAGACCGTCACCACATTGCCACTGGCGACCCGGGCGGCGGCCCATGCCTCCCGCTCCAGCCGGGTGTACATCCGCTCGACCTCCGGGGCCGGCAGCCCGGCCGGGGCGCGCACCTCCTTGACGGCGACCTCGCGGTGCAGCACTTCGTCACGGGCGCGCCACACGGTTCCCATGCCGCCCTCGCCGAGCGGGGACAGGAGACGGTAGCGGCCCGCGATCACACGTTCACGGCCCGGTTCTTCGGACACCGGCGCCCCCCATTCGCATCCGGGCGATGTCTCCACCCCACCTGACTCGCGCGATTTCTCCCCAAAAGTAGCTCAGCCCAGTGCTGATGCCGCCCCCTTGAGCATCATTCCGGCTCCCAGGGCCACGACGACGAACGCCGAGCCGAGCGGCGCGGCCCTGCGCACCAGGGCCGCCGCCGGACCCGCCGTCCAGCGCGGGCGCCGGTCCAGCACCCGGCTCATGCCGCTGCCCAGCCGGACGACGGCGAACCCGGCCGCGGTCAGGGTCAGCGCGAGCCCGAGGCCGTAGGCGACGACCAGCAGGAGCCCGAACCAGGCCTGTCCCAGCGCGGCCGCGCCCACCAGCACGACCACGGCCGAGGGGCTGGGCACGAGCCCACCGGCGAAGCCGAGGAGAAGCGTGCCGCGGAGGGTTGGAGCGGTGGGGTGGGTGTGCGGGACGCCACCGTGGGTGTGCTCGGCGGGGTGGTCGTGGGGGTGCTCCGTGGGGTGGTCGAGGGCGTGGTCGTGGTCGTGGCTGTGGCCGTGTGCATGGTCGTGGTCGGACCCGTGCTCGTGGTCGTGCCCTTGGTCGGACCCGTGCTCGTGGTCGTGCCCGTGGTCGAGGGTGTGTCCGTGCGTATGGGTGTGTCCGTGCGTGTGGGTGTGTCCGTGCGTGTGGGTGTGCCCGGGCATGTGGACGCGGTTGCGCCAGGCCCGGCGGAGCAGGTTCGCGCCCGCCAGGGTCACCAGGACACCGCTGGCGATGCCGAGCCAGGCGATCACCGACGGCGTGGCCGCGGAGCCGGCGGTGACCAGGAGGCCGAGGGCGACGACGCCGAGGGTGTGGGTGACGGTCACCGACGCGGCCAGCGGCAGCACGTCCTTCAGACGGGCCCGGCCGCCACGCGCCGCCGCCGTCGCCGCCATGATGGTCTTGCCGTGGCCCGGGGCGAGGGCGTGCATGGCGCCGAGGCCGACCGCGATGGCCAGGGCGAGAGCGGCGAAGCCGGGGGTGAGGTCGTGACGGGCGACCAGGTCGTCCAGGGCGCGGGTCCAGCGGTCGGCGCCGCGGGGGAGCACCGAGGCGGCGGGCGCGTCCCGGTGCTCGTCGACGAGGGCCGGTCCGCCGGGACGCACCCGCAGGGACGCGGCCGAGGTGTCGGCCGGTGAGGAGAGCAACTCCTTGGGATAGCTGGTCAGTTCGCGGGAGACGGAAGTCTTCGGAACGTCGGACGCGGTGAGCGTCATCCGGTCGCCGCGGGCGGTGATCTCGCGCCAGCCGGGCCCGGAGGACGTGCCCGCGCTGTGGAAACGGAGGGTGACCGTGTCGCCCTGCGGCAGCCGCGCCGTCAGCCGGCACTCCACCCGCAGCGTGTTCAGCCCCGCCTGGCCGGGCCGCAGGTCGGCGCGGCTGCCGCCGACGGTGAGGGCGGCCGCGCTTCCGTCGATACTGACCCTGCTGCCCTGCGCGGCGCGCTGGCACCGCTGCCGGGCCCACGCCGTCATGCCCAGCCGCTCGATGTCCGGTTTGGCCTGGGTCGCGGGGATCTCGGCGAGGTCCTCGACATGGTCGACACGGAGCGTGCCGGGGGCGGCGACGAGGCCGTCGTAGCGGTTGACGGTGAAGTTGCCGAGGGGGTGCGCGCCGGCGGTGCCGGACGGGACGAGGACGAGCGCGCAGGCGGCCGTGAGGGTGGCCGCGGCGGAGGCGAGCAGACGGGGGACGTTCACCGGGCCGCCTCCAGGGACTTCAGCGCCGAACGGGCCGTACGGGCACCGAGCGGGGAGAACCCGGGGTTCAGCCTCAGGGCCGCGGTGAGGTGGGTGCGGGCGTCCTCGGCGTGGCCGGTGGCGCGTTCGATCATTCCACGGTGGTAGAGGAAGGCCGCGTTGTGGTAACCGGTGGCCGTGGCCTGGCGGGCGTAGGGGAGAGCCTCCTGGTCGAGGCCGTTGACGTGCAGCGCCCAGGCGAGGGCGTCCGCCGTGTGCACGGTGTGGCGGCGGGCCCATTCGGCGCGGGCGGCGCGCAGGGCGGACGCATGGTTGCCGTGGTCGGCGGCGGCGAGCGCGGTGTCCAGGTCGGCGTCGACGCCGTTGGCGCGCGCCAGGGCGATCCAGGCGTCGACGAGGGCGTACTGGTCGCGGGCCCTGGCCAGGTCGCCCTCGGCGCCACGGGCCTCGTACAGCTCGCCGAGCTCGACCAGGGGGCCGGGCAGCGGGTAGCGGGAGACGACGTTCTCCATTCCCTTGACGGCACCGGCCCGGTCACCGCTCGCGGTCTGGGCGCGGGCGCGCCCCTCCAGGGCGGGCAGGTAGTTCTCGTCGGCGGCCAGCGCCCGCGCGTAGTGGCCGAGCGCCGCCTTGTAGTCGCCCTGGTTCCAGGCCAGTTGGCCGAGCTGGCCGGCGACGTACGCGATGTCGCCCGGGGACTTGGCGGTGGCCAGGGCTTGTTCCAGGACGCGGCGGGCGGTGGTGACGTCGCCGCGCAGCTCGTGGACGTAGGCGTACCGGGTGAAGACCGGAACGCCGGGGTGCCTGGCGTCGGCGGTGTCGGCGGCCTTCGCCGCGTCGGCGTACCGGCCGAGTTCGACGAGCGCGTCGATACGGGAGCACAGGGCGCGTTCGCTGTAGGGGTTCTGCTTCAGGGCCGCGTCCGCGGAGGTGAGGGCGCCGCTGAAGTCGTGCCGGGCGGCGGCCAGGGCGGCGCGCCCGGCGAGGGCCTGGTCGTTGTCGGGCGCGAGCTGCAGGGACCGGTCCAGCGCCTTCTCCGCCTGCGGGTAGCGTGCCGGGTCGCCCTTGGTCCGCGCCTGCTCGACGTAGGCGAGGCCGAGGGTGGCCCAGCCGCCGTAGTCCCTGGGCTGTCCGCGGAGATGAGCCTGCAGGGAGGCGATGCTCGCGTCCAGGCTCCCGCCGGCCAGCAGTTCCGGCGACACCGCACTGGCCGCCGCCGCGACGGAGACGCCGCCTCCGTCCCGCGCCGCGCCGAACGCGATGGCCCCGCCGGTGAGGGCCACCGCCAGCAGCAGCGCGGACCCGGCGAAGCGCGTGGCCCGCCACCGCCGTCCGGCGGCAGCGGCTCGCCGCACGGCGGCCACCCGCTCGTCGACGCCGGATCCGGCGGCCGCCCGTTCGCGGGCGTCCGAACCGGCCGCCGCCGGTTGGCCGGGGTCGGCTTCGGCGGCCGCCGGTTGGCCGGGGTCGGCTTCGACGACTGCCTGTTCGTTGGCGTCGGCTTCGGCGGCCGCCTGTTGGCCGGCGTCGGTGTCGGTGGCCTCCGGGACGGAGGGGGCGGGCGTGAGGTCCGTTACGTCGGGCTGTGCCGCCACGACGGGCTGCTCGTCGGCCTCGCTGTCGTTGGTACGCGGGGACATGCCCCCTCCTGTCACCTGAGGTGGTTCAACGTGCTTGTCGCTCATGACCGTCGTCGCGTGGGGTGGCGCGGCCCGCGCCGTGGGGGATGGGGTGCGCGGGCCGCGCCAGTCGGTGGGGCGGGGGTCAGTACGGGCGCTGCATACGGCGGCGCCACCACGCCAGGGCCGTGCCGATCAGCAGGATTCCGGCCGCGCCCGCGGCCGCCGACCCGGCGATCAGGACCGTGTTGTCCGAGCCGGCGGACGCGCTCGCGGGCTGGAGCGCGTCGCCCAGCTGGCTGCGGACGTCCGTGCCGCTCTTCGTGCCCTTGGCCAGCGGTCCGCGCGAACCGGAGGTCGGCTCGGCCACGTACGGGAAGTACTTCTCGAACTTCTTGTCGTTCTCGTTGACGGCGTCGCCGAGGTCGTTCTTGGCGCCGACCAGCTCGCCCTCCATCACCTGCAGCGCCTCGTCGACCACGTCGTCGGTGAGCCGGCGGCCGTTGGGGAAGCCGGCGTTGTCGCCGTCGAGGACACCCAGCCGCTTGGGATGCATGGCCGGCTTGATCGAGGTGTTCAGCCGCAGTTCCTCCGCCGGCCGTACGTTCGGCGGCTGGTTGAGGCCCTTGACGCCCTTGAGAAAGACGTCGACCAGGTCGTTGCGCGGCTCGGCGGGCGCCTTGATCTTGTAGATCTGCTCGATCAGCTTCGGCAGCTCGGGGTTGGTGACGTTCTTCAGGAACTGCGCGTCGTCCCAGGGCGAGGAGGCGTTGAACTTGTCCTTGTCCTTCTGCGGGTTGACGACCTCGTTGACGAGCGGGTTGCCCAGGCGTGAGACCTGCGTCCAGTCGCCGTGGGCGTTCTTGCGCTGCGTGGTCGACCAGATGCCCACCACCGGCTGCTTCGCCGACTCGCGGATCAGGTCGTTGGGCACCTGCAGGGCGATCGTGTTGACGTTGTAGCCCTTGAGCGTGTCGTTGCCGACCTCCGAGAGGTTCCCGCCGTACAGCAGGTCGAAGACGCGCAGGTCCAGGAAGAACGGGTCGTCGGCCTGCCCGGCGAAGGTCGTCGCGCCACCGGCCGTCTTGTAGATCGCCTGCGACCGCAGCTTGCCGTAGTCCGGCATCGACGCCTTGCCGACGTCCGACGGTGCCACCGGCACGCCGTCCGCCAGCCGCGTCTTGGACACCAGCTTCTGGTTGTGCAGCTTGAGCAGGTCGATGTCGTACGTCTGCGTGACGTTGAGGGTGGCGTCCTTGAGGCTGTTGACCGGCCCCGTGTTGTACAGGAACGTGTTCTTGTTCTTGACATGCGTCTTGAACGTGTAGCGGAAGATCATGTCGCTCTGCGCGTCACCGTTGCTGTCGACGTGCAGGTCGTACTGGGCGTCGTCCGCGAACGTGTAGAAGTTCGGTCCGCCGGCCGGCTCCTCGAACGGGATCCAGTTCGCCACGATCGTCGTGGTGTCGGGCTTGTCCGGGCTGACGAACGCGTACACGTCCGTGTTGTCGTACTGCGGGGTCCCGGAGATGAGCGGGGCCTCCCGGTGGCTGGAGGCGGAGGCCGCCCCGGGTGCCAGCGTGGCCACTCCGGCGGCCGTGAGCCCGCCGGCGGCCAGCGCCGCGCAGATGAGGGAGGCGAGGCCCCTGCGTCCCTCCCCCAGAGTTTTGCGCCTGGGGGCGCCCCCGTTGCTCCCGGAGAGACTGGAGAAAGGTGTCATGCCGATCCGTCCTCAGTGCCGACTTGCCTGTCGACCGGGCATTCGGAGACGCTGCGGGGGCGGATTGGTCGGACGGGAAGAATCTTTTTCTCCCTGCTCGACCCGCGTTTTCCACCCGCTGATCCGTAACAACGTCCGGAGGTGCGCCCACTGCGCGGGCCTCGCGTGACGTGACGGACCCGGCGCGGCCGGCCGAGAGGGGGACACGAGTGGAGGCGGACGAACTTCTGGTGCTCGTGGCAGGGGGCGACCAGAAGGCATTCGAGCAGCTGTACGGACTGGTGTCCGGGCCCGTGTACGGGCTGGTGCGCAGGGTCGTGCGCGACCCCGCCCAGTCCGAGGAGGTGGCCCAGGAGGTGCTGCTCGAACTGTGGCGCTCGGCCGCCCGGTTCGACCCCGGACGAGGCAGCGCCCTGTCCTGGGTCCTCACCCTTGCCCACCGCCGCGCCGTGGACCGGGTGCGCAGTGCCCGCGCCGCCGGCGAACGCGAGCAGCGCGAGGCGCTGCGCGCCGGGCTCCCCGCCTTCGACCATGTGGCGGAGGAGGTGGAGGCCGGACTGGAGCGCGAGTGGGTACGGCGCTGTCTGGACCGTCTGACGGCACTCCAGCGGCAGTCCGTCACCCTCGCCTACTACGACGGTTATACGTACCGTGAAGTGGCCGAGCGGCTCTCCCTGCCGCTGGGTACGGTCAAGACGCGGATGCGCGACGGACTCACCCGGCTGCGCGAGTGCCTGGGAGGTGTCGCATGAGTGCCCGCAGCCGTCTGCGCCTCCCGCGCCGAGGAGGCACGGCATGAGCCTGTTCGGCCGTTTCCTGCGGCGCGAGGACCTGCACTCCCTCGCCGCCCCCTACGCGCTCGACGCCCTGGAGCCCGCCGAGCGGATCCGGTTCGAGAGGCACCTGAAGAACTGCGACCGCTGCGGTGCCGAGGTGCGCGCGCTGTCCGAGGACGCGGTGCGCCTGGCCTGGTCCGCGGCCGCGCCGGCCCCGGCCGCCCTGCGCGACCGGGTGCTGACCGCCGTGCGCACGATGCCCCAGGACCCCGCCCCGGGCCGCGGCGCACCGGAGCACACGCCCCAACTGCCCCCGCATGTCTGGGGCACCCAGCCGCCGCCCGCGCGCACCCGTGCGACCCGGCCGCGCCCCCTGTTCGTCCCGTTCGCCACGGTGACCGCCGCCGCGGCCCTGGTCGTGGCCGCGCTCTTCGCCGTCCAGGCCAACCGGACGCAGCACCAGCTGGACGCCCAGCGGGACCGGACACGTGAGATCGCCCACGTTCTGGCGGCGGCCGACGCACGGGCCACCACCGGCCGGGACCCGCAGGGCCGCAGTATCGGAGTGATCGCTTCCGCCTCCGAGGAGGAGGCCGTCGTCACCCTGCGCGGATACGGTGCCCCGCCGAGCGGCCGGGTGCGCCAGCTCTGGCTCATGCGCCCCGGCGCGCAACCGCGCTCCCTCGGGCTCTTCGACGGCGACACGCCCCTGGTGGCCTCCGATCTCGCGAAGTCCGCCACGTCACTCGCCGTGACCGTCGAACCCGACGGCGGGTCAGTTCAGCCCACCAGCCAGCCGATTGTTCAACTCGCCTTGAAATCGGTCGGATTCGGAGGGTAGTCGTCAACACCCTTACAGGGAAGGTGAATCCTGTGACCGAGATACACGAGTGCCCCGGGGGAACGGTAGGGTTACTCTGCCCGGGCCGGGTGGACTCGTACGGGTGGGGAGTGACATGGAGCAGATAACAGTGCGCAGCAGGGCAAGGGTCCCTGCGATCACCTGCGGGAGCAGCGCGACCAGCTCGCGCCTCGACCGCCATCTCTCGGTGCTGGCGGGTCCCGCCGTCCCGCAGCGGGAGGCGGCCGAGGCGACCTCGCTGATGCTTGAGCTGACCGCACGTGACGCGCACGACCGCACGGGCAGGGGCGCACGGGTCCGCCGGGTGTCGCTGTTCGCGCCGCTGCGCCGGCTGCGCCGCTCGCTGTTCGGCGGGCGCTGAGCGCCACCGGCGCATCCCGAGGCCCTTCTCCGGCCCGCGTTCAGGCCGCCACGCCGTCCCGGCGCAGCGCTGCGATCTCGCCGTCCGTCATCCCCACGGCACGCAGCAGCGTCTCGGTGTGCTGTCCGAGCGCGGGCACGTCCCCCATACGGGGTGAAGCCCCGCCCGGCAGTGTGATCGGCGGCAGGAGTGCCCGCAGTGGCCCGACCGGCGTCCCCACCTCCCGCCACCGCTCCCGGGCTGCCAGTTGCGGATGCTCCGCCACCTCGTGCACGTCCCTCAGGCGCGCGCAGGCGATGCCCGCGCTCTCCAGTCGCGCCTGCGCCTCGTCCGCGCCCAGTGCCCCCAAGGCCTTGCTGACCAGTTCGTCGGTGCGCTCCCGGTTCGCGACCCGGGCCGCATTCGTGGCGAACGCGGGGTCCGTGCCCAAGTCGGGCCGCTCCAGCACCTGTTCGGCCAGGCGCCGCCATTCCCGGTCGTTCTGCACCGACAGCAGCACCCGCCCGCCGTCCGCCGTCGGATAGGCGTCGTAGGGAGCGATCACGGCGTGCGCGAGCCCCGTGCGCGCCGGGGCCGTGCCGCCGTGCATCGCGTGGTGCAGCGGATGTCCCATCCATTCCGCGAGCGCCTCCAGCATCGACACCTCCACCGGCCCGCCGCGCCCGGTCGTGCCGCGCCGCACCAACGCCGCCAGCACACCCGAGAAGGCGTACATGGCCGCCGCGATGTCCGCCGCCGGGATCCCCGCCTTCACCGGCTGATCGGGCGTCCCGGTCACCGACACCAGCCCTGCCTCGCACTGCACGAGCATGTCGTACGCCCGCTTGTCCGCGTACGGACCGAAGGCCCCGTAGCCCGAGATGTCGACGGCGATCAGCCGCGGGTGCGCGGCGCACAGCGTGGCCGCGTCCAGGCCGAGCCGGGCCGCCGCGCCCTGGGCGAGGTTCTGCACGAACACGTCCGCGTCCGCGACCAGTCGCCGTACGACCTGAAGGCCCCGCGGGTCCTTCAGGTCCAGCGCGATGGACTCCTTGCCCCGGTTGCACCACACGAAGTGCGAGGCGAGTCCGTCGGCGGCGGTGTCGTAGCCGCGCGCGAAGTCGCCGCCGTCGACCCGCTCGACCTTGACGACCCGGGCGCCGAGATCGGCGAGCTGGCGGGTCGCGAAGGGGGCCGAGACGGCCTGTTCGACGGCGACGACCGTGATGCCCTCCAGGGGCAGGGGGAGATGGTCCATGGGGTGGATCATGTCCCGTGACCGGCTGCCTTGTCAGCAGCCGGTCACCGCTTGCCCTGGGAGTACCGGCGGACGGCGAGCGGCGCGAACAGGGCGATCAGCGCCACGCACCAGGCCAGTGATCCGGCGACGGGATGGGCCACGGGCCAGGCGGCCCGCTCGGGCACGGGGGCGTTTCCGAACAGGTGGCGCAGGGCCGTGGTCACCGCGCTGATCGGGTTCCACTCGGCGAGCGTGCGCAGCCGGCCGGGCAGATTGTCCGTGGGAATGTAGGCGTTGGACAGCAGCGGCAGCACGAAGGACGAGGCGCCGAGCTGCCCTGCCGCGTCCTCGCTCCGGGTGAGCAGCCCGAGGAAGACGCCGACGCATGTGCAGGCGAAGCGGAACAGCAGGAGCAGACCGACGGCGCCCACCGCCCCGGGCACCGACCCCTCCACCCGCCAGCCCACCGCGAGACCGACCAGCAGCAGCGGCACCGTCCCGACGGCCGTGACGATCAGGTCCGCGACCGCCTGCCCGAGCGGCACGGCCGCCCGGCTCACCGGCATCGCGCGGAAGCGGTCCATCACGCCCCGGTGCGAGTCGGCCGCCGCCTGGAACATCCCGGTCATGATCCCGCCCGCCGCGGTCGCCACCAGCAGCCCCGGGACGAGGAAGGACCGGTACTCCCGGCCGGGCATCGCCAGCGCGCTGCCGAAGACGTAACCGAAGAACAGCAGCATGTTGATCGGCATCACCTGGGTCAGGATCGCCAGCCCCGGGCTGTTGCGGACCCGGCGCAGCTGCCGGCCCACCAGCGCCATGCCGTCGTAGGCCAACGCGCTCATGTCATCAGCTCCTTGTCGTGGGCGGACTCTCCGGTCAGACGGAGGAAGACGTCGTCGAGGCTGGGCGGTCTGAGGCTCGCGTCGAGCAGCGGAACGCCGGCCGCGTCGAGTTCGCGGACCAGGCGGGGGAGGGTGAGCGTCGGGTCGGTGGTGACCGCGCCGACGGTGTTCCGGTCGTGGTCGAAGACCGGCTCGGCGCCCGTGAGCCGGTCGAGCACGCCGGCCGCCTTCACCATGGCGTCGGTCTGCGCGACGACGACCTCGGCGCGGGAGCCGATGAGCGCCTTGAGCTCGGCCGGCGAGCCGGTGTGGGCGACCCGGCCGCCGTCCACCAGGGCGATGTGATCCGCGAGTTGGTCCGCCTCCTCCAGGTACTGGGTGGTCAGCAGCACGGTCGTGCCCTGGCGTGCGAGGTCCCGCACCGCGTCCCGGATGCGGTTGCGGCTGGCCGGGTCCAGGCCGGTGGTCGGCTCGTCCAGGAACAGCACCTCCGGGCGGCGGATCAGGCTGGCCGCCAGGTCGAGGCGGCGGCGCATCCCGCCCGAGTAGGTGGACGCGGGCCGGCCGGCGGCCTCGGTGAGGCCGAACCGCTCCAGCAGTTCGTCGGCCCGCGCCGCCGCGTCCCGCACTCGGTGCAGCCGGGCGAACAGCCGCAGGTTCTGCCGTCCGGTGAGGTCCCCGTCGACCGACGCGTACTGCCCGGTGACGCCGATCCGGCCGCGCACGGCCGCCGCCTCCCGGACGAGGTCGTGGCCCGCGACCCGCGCCGATCCCGCGTCCGGCCGCAGCAGTGTCGTCAGCAGCCGCACGGCCGTGGTCTTCCCGGCCCCGTTCGGCCCGAGCACCCCGCAGACCGTGCCCTCGGCGACGGCCAGATCGAGGCCGCACACGGCCCGCACATCCCCGAACCGCTTCTCGAGCCCCTCACTAAGTACAGCGTACGTAGTTGTCATGGGAGCACCGTAGCGCACTACGTACGGTGTACGTAACTACGATGGTGGGGCGAGGTGATGATCAATGGCGGGCCGAGCGGCCGTACCCGAAGTGATCTGGACCCGTCCCGAGCGGACGGGGCGGGGTCCGAAGCCGGCGTACAGCCGGACCGACATCGCGGCTGCCGCCGTGCGGCTCGCCGACGCGGGCGGGCTGGACGCGGTCTCGATGCGGCACGTCGCCGCGGAGCTGGGCTGCGGCACGATGTCGCTGTACAACTACGTCCCCCGCAAGGAGGACCTGTACGAGCTGATGGTGGACGCCGTCGGTGGTGAGCACGAGCTGTGGGAGCCGTCGGGGGACTGGCGCGCCGACATGCTCCGGGTGGCCCACCAGACCCGGACGCTGTTGCACCGGCACCCCTGGCTGCCCCGCCTGATGTCCCCCGTGTACGGCTTCGGCCCGAACGCCCTGCGGTATCTGGAGCACTGCCTGGCCTGCCTGGACCCGGTGGAGGCCTCCTACGGCACGAAGATGCAGCTGGTCGGGCTGCTCAACGGCGTGGTGACGATGTACGTGTCGAACGAGCTGGCCACCGCCGAGCGGACACGTTCCCTGCCCTGGTCGGAGGAGCAGGAGAACGCGGTCCGCATCGCCTACCTGGGCAGCCGGGTCGCCACCGGCGCGTACCCGAGGATGGCGGCGGCCTTCGCGGAGGACCCGGGGCCGATCGATCTGGACGCGCTGTTCGACACGACGCTGGACAAGGTCCTGGACGCCTTCGATCCCGGCAGAGGCTAGGTGCGTTGGACCCAGGGAGGAGGGTTGTTTGGTCACCGCGGACCCGCGGTGACCAAACGACATCCCCTAGATCAGCGCGAACTGCCCCTCGGGTCCCTCTTCGCGGTGGTCCAGCACGGACGCCGGTCTGCGGGCCGCCTCCGGCACGGGAAGGACTCCCGCGCCGTGCAGCTCGGCGCGCGTGACCGGGGCGGTCACCGCCAACCGGTCCCGTTGCGGCCGCAGTTCCGCCAGCAGGGCCAGCACCGTGATCAGCTCCAGCAGCTCCGAGGTCCACGCCTGCGGCCAGGTCGCCGGGCGGATCGCCGTCAGCGTGCCCGGGGTGCCCTCCGTGGTCCGGGCCGTGAACCACTGCTCCAGGACGCGGACTCCGCCCACCTCGAACTCCCAGGCCTGGGGCGGCACCGGTGAGACACGGCCCTCGTCGAGGTGGAGCGTCTCCTCCTCGTGGTCGTAGTGGAGGGTGAGCGGGCGGGCGGGAAGCGGCGCGCGGACGTAGGGGCGGCGGCCGCCGGGGAGTTTGGGGCGTTCGCCATTGCGGCGCATCAGCCACAGCATGCGGTGCCCGAGCTCGACGCCGCGCGACCACAGGCCGGGGTCGCCGGTCAGGGGGACGGTGAGGTCGGGGCGAACCGCCGCCAGGGTCCAGGCCAGGACGTCCGGCGGGGCGGGCAGGTGGCCGAGGCGGGCGGCCAGGTGGTCCAGCAGGCCGGGTGCCAGATTGGGCTCCGCACCGCCGGGGCGGCGGTACAGGGGGCGGACGCGGCCGAGACGGAGGGTGGGCAGGAGAGAGGTGGCCAGCAGCTGCGAACCCACGGTGTCCGGCACTTCCGCCACGAAGACCTGGTGGTCGTCCGCGACCCGCCACAGCTCCGGGCGGGCCGCGTCGATCAGCCGGTGGTCGGGGATCAGCCACTGCTCGTCGTAGGGCGCCGCCAGCACGCGGAGCGGTTCCGGGCAGGGGCCCGAGGCGCGGATCAGCTTCTGGGTGCCGCTGGACTGGCCCGGCAGCTGGCCGACGGCCGTGTGCAGGGTGCGCGGCCGCGTCGGCTCGAACAGGGCCTCCCGCCCGGGGCCGTCGGCCTTCATCAGGGTGTCCCAGCGGGCCTTCAGGGAAGCCGCGTCGGGGCCCGCCGGCCACGCCCGGCCGAGCCGCGGCGGTGCGACGGACCACGGCATGAGGTCCGCCAGCAGCGGAGCGTCGTCGTGCGTCACGCCGGGCATCGTACGACGGGGTACGCGCACCGCGGGCGGGGGTCAGGTGGCATCGAGCGTGACCGTGAAGGAGAACCGGTCACCCCGGTAGTGGATGACCACCACGTCCAACGGCCGCCCGGACGCGTCGTAGGTGACCCCCGTGTAGTGCAGGATCGGGCTGAGCAGCGGGACTTCGAGCAGCCGTGCGGTCTCCGGGTCGGCCAGCCGCGCCTCCACGGTGTCCGTGATACGGCTGATCTCCGCACCCACCACGTCCCGAAGCACCTTGGTCATCGGCCACCGCACCAGGTCGTCCGGGGCCATGCGCCCGGCGAGCTCCGGACGGACGTAGTTGCGGGCGTGGTTGGTCGGCTCCCCGGTCTTCTCGTCGCTGCGCAGCCGGTGGAACGTCGCCACCTCGCCGAGATCGGGGAAGAACTCGGCGAGTTCGGCGGGCACGGGCGCCGTGCCGTGCTCCAGCAGTTCGGTGGCCATGCCGGACTGCTGGGCCACGATGGCGTCCACCGAGCCGAGCAGCCGTACCGGGGCGCCTCTTCGGGCCCCCGGCTCGATGAACGTGCCGCGCCTGCGGTGGCGCGTGATCAGCCCCTCGTCCTCCAGCTCCTTCAGTGCCTGGCGCATGGTCAGCACGCTCACCCCGTAGTGCCCCGCGAGCTGCTCCTCGGTGGGCAGGCGCAGCGGATCCTGAGGCGAGCGGCCGAGGATGGAGGCGCGCAGCGACTGCGACACCTGGTACCACAGCGGTAGCTTGCGGTTCAGGACGATCGAATCCGGGGCGAAGGAGGTCACGGGCTATCCGTACCGGTCGGGACCGTTCAGCGCAACGGCCGGAAGTGCCGCTCGAGGCCCTGCCACACGTCGTCGTAACGCTGTTGCAGGTGCTCCGCGCGTGCCGCGTGCGGTGTGAGCCTCACCGGCCAGCGCGTCTCGAACATGAAGGCCAGCCCGTCGTCGACCTTCTGCGGGCGCAGTTCCGCGGCGCTCGCCCGCTCGAACGTCTCCCGGTCCGGCCCGTGCGCCGACATCATGTTGTGCAGCGAGCCGCCCCCCGGTACGAAGCCCTCCGCCTTGGCGTCGTAGGCACCCTCGACCAGGCCCATGTACTCGCTCATCACGTTCCGGTGGAAGTACGGCGGCCGGAAGGTGTCCTCACCCACCAGCCAGCGCGGCGCGAAGACGACGAAGTCGATGCCGGCCAGCCCCGGGGTGTCGGACGGCGAGGTCAGCACGGTGAAGATCGACGGGTCCGGGTGGTCGTACGAGATGGTGCCGATCACATTGAACCGGCGCAGGTCGTAGACGTAGGGCACATGGTTTCCGTGCCAGGCGACGACGTCGAGCGGGGAGTGGTCGTACGTGGCGGTCCACAGGTTGCCGCAGAACTTGTTCACCACCTCCACCGGACCCTCGACGTCCTCGTAGGCGGCGACGGGCGCCCGGAAGTCCCGGGCGTTGGCCAGGCCGTTGGCGCCGATGGGACCGAGGTCGGGGAGACGGAACGGGGCGCCGTAGTTCTCGCAGACGTAACCCCGGGCCGTCGGGCTCTGCCCGCCGTCGGACGCGGTGTCGAGGAGCTCGACCCGGAACCGCACCCCGCGCGGGATGAGAACCACGTGCCCCGGCTCGGCGTGCAGCAGTCCGAACTCCGTGTGCAGCAGCAGCCCGCCGCGCTCCGGCACGATCAGCAGCTCGCCGTCGGCGTCGCTGAAGACCCGCTCCATCGAGGAGTTGGCGTGATACAGGTGCACCGCCATGCCGGTGCGCTGGGTGGCGTCGCCGTTGCCGCCGAGCGTCCAGAGGCCCGCGACGAAGTCCGTGCCCTGCGCGGGCTCCGGCAGCGGGTTCCAGCGCAGCCGGTTGGGGTCGGGCACGGTCTGCGCGAAGGGCGCCGTACCGATCGCGCCGTTGTCGGTGCGGGTGAACGCCGGGTGGGCGGCCGACGGGTGGATGCGGTACAGCCACGAGCGGCGGTTGTGGGCCCTCGGCTCGGTGAACGCGGTGCCGCTGAGCTGCTCCGCGTACAGCCCCAGGGGAGCGCGCTGGGGGGAGTTGCGGCCCTCGGGCAGTGCGCCGGGTACCGCCTCCGAGCTGTGCTCGTTGCCGAAACCGCAGAGATAGGTCAGCCCCTCGGCGGTCTTGCGTGCGTCCCCGCTCATGATCGCTCCCTTGCGTCCGATTCCTATGCAACACCGTAGGATTGCGTTTTCACGGGCGCAAGGGGGCTCGGCGCCCTCCTTGCGGGGGAGGGCGAGAACCGGACTTCAGGGGGATCCGGCCGCCGGGGCACTGGGCTCCCGGGCATGTCGTCGTCGACGCGGGCAGTCGTCGCCGCGCTCGCGGTCTGCGTCCTGCTGCCGACCCGGCCTGCGGGCTGCGGCGGCGGTGCACAGGGGCGGCCCGGGCGGGCCTCGCCCGCGCCGGTGGGCACGATTCTCGTCCGCACCGACGAGCAGGGACGGCACTACCGCCAGGTGGACCGGAAGGCCGCTCCCGAGGTCGGCCTGGAGGTGCAGCCCGATGCCGGTGGCAGCCGGGACGTACGCCTGACCGTCCGCCGCATCCGCTTCTCCCCGGCCGGGGCGGCGGCCCGCCCGGTGGCCGGTCGCGGCCTCGCGTACCTGCTGGTGGACGGGCGGCTCGTCTCCCGCCTGCGCGCCCGGGAGTACCACCTGTCCGCCCGCCTCGTGCCCCGCGGTACCCATCACGTCACCGCCCGCCTGTACGCCGACGACGACACGGCCTGGGCCGTCGCCGGCAAGCCGGTCCAGAGCACCGCGGACATCACGGCGTCGGAGCCGACGGTCACCGCGTCCCCGCGCGGCACGAGAGCCGGGCGTGGCGGGTCCGCGCTGAGTGCACCGGGCGGCCGACCGCGTACAGGAGGGCGAGCTTCACCGGACCGCGACGGAAAGGCATCATGAAGCCCGTGCCCCATGCGACCTCGCTTCGCCGTGCGCCCGTGCAGCGGCGCAGTGCCGAACGGCTGACCAGGATCCTCGACGCCTGCGCCGACCTCCTCGACGAGATCGGCTACGACGCGCTGAGCACCCGGGCCGTCGCCCTGCGCGCGGGCGTGCCGATCGGCTCGGTCTACCGCTTCTTCGGCAACAAGCGGGCGATGGTCGACGCGCTCGCCCAGCGCAATCTGGAGCGGTACACCGAGCGCGTCACCGAACGCCTGAAGCAGGCCGACGACGTGGACTGGCGGGTGGCCATGGACGCCGTGCTCGACGAGTACCTGGCGATGAAGCGCACCGCACCCGGCTTCTCCCTCGTCGACTTCGGCAACCAGGTCCCGGTCGGCGCCCGCCACGCCGAACCCAACCACCGGGTCGCCGACCGCCTCACCGACCTGCTCTCCGGCTACCTGCGCCGCACGCCCGACGACGACCTGCGCCGCTCGTTCCTGATCGCCGTCGAAACCGCCGACACCCTCGTCCATCTCGCCTTCCGGGTCGACCCGCAGGGCGACGAAAAGATCATCGAGGAGACACGAGAGGTGCTGCGCGCCTATCTGAGCCGGGTCCTGGACTGAAGCGGCGGCTTTTCGACGCAGTCGCCGTGCCCCCTCCCCTCCATGCCAACCGGTCGGTATGCTCCCCCCAGTTTCCGCCGCCGCCGTCCACCGGGAGGACCCGTGTCCCGCACCGCTCTGCGCATCTGCCCCCTGTGCGAGGCCACCTGCGGGCTCACGCTGACCATCGACGGCACCCGGGTCACCGGCGCCCGCGGTGACCGTGAGGACGTGTTCAGCAAGGGATTCATCTGTCCCAAGGGCGCCTCCTTCGGGGCCGTCGACGGCGACCCCGACCGGCTGCGCACCCCGCTCGTGCGCAAGGACGGTGTACTGCGGGAGGCCGACTGGGAGGAGGCGTTCGACGCGGTCGCCGCCGGGATCCGGCCCGTCGTCGAGCGGTACGGGCCGCACGCCGTCGGCGTCGTCCTCGGCAACCCCAACGTGCACACCATGGCCGGCGGCCTCTACCCGCCGCTCCTGATCGGCGCCCTGGGCACCCGCAGCATCTTCACCGCCTCCACGGTCGACCAGATGCCCAAGCACGTCTCCAGCGGACTGCTCTACGGCGACGCGGGCGCCATCCCCGTACCCGATCTCGACCGCACCGACCACCTGCTCCTGATCGGCGCCAACCCCCTGGAGTCCAACGGGAGTCTGTGCACCGCCCCGGACTTCCCCGGCAGGCTCAAGGCCCTCAAGGCCCGCGGCGGCACGCTCACGGTCGTCGACCCGCGCCGCACCCGCACGGCCCGACTCGCCGACCGGCACATCGCCGTACGCCCCGGCGCCGACGCCCTGCTGCTGGCGGCCATGGCGTACGTGCTCTTCGAGGAGGACCTCGTGGACCTCGGGGACCTCGCGCCCCATGTGCAGGGTCTGCCCGAACTACGCGCTGCCGTGGGCGACTTCGCACCAGAGGCCGTCGCCGGGGCCTGCGACGTGGACGCCGGAACCATCCGCACGCTCGCCCGCGAGCTCGCCGCCGCGCCCACCGCCGCCGTCTACGGCCGCATCGGCAGCTGCACCGTCCCGCACGGCACCCTGGCCAGCTGGCTCGTCGACGTCCTCAACATCCTCACCGGCAACCTCGACCGGCCCGGCGGCGCCCTGTTCCCCCAGGCCGCCACCGACAGGACGCCCCGGCCCGCCGGACCGGGCCGCGGCTTCGCCCTGGGGCGCTGGCACTCACGAGTGAGCCGCCACCCGGAGGCGAAGGGGGAGTTGCCGCTCTCCGCGCTCGCCGAGGAGATCGACACCGCCACGCAGGAGGGCGAGCCGGTCCGCGCCCTTGTCGCCGTCGCCGCCAACCCCGTGCTGTCCGCCCCCGACGGCGACCGGCTCGACCAGGCACTGGCCTCGCTCGACTTCATGGTCAGCGTCGATCCGTACCTCAACGAGACCTCACGCCACGCCCACGTCGTGCTGCCCCCGCCGCCGCCCTCGCAGAGCCCGCACCACGACTTCGCGTTCAACACCCTCGCCGTGCGCAACCAGGTCCGCTACACCCGCCCCGCCGTGCCGCTGGAGCCCGGCCGGATGGCGGAGACCGAGATCCTCGCCCGGCTGATCCTGGCCGCGAGCGGCATGCACGGGGCGGACCCGGCCGCCGTGGACACCATGGTCATCGACCAGACCCTCGGCAAGGCGGTGACGGAGCCGCACTCCCCGGTGCACGGCCGCGACCCCAGGGAACTCGCCGCACGGCTCACCGGGGAGAACGGTCCCGAGCGGCGGCTGGACATGATGCTGCGCCTCGGCCCCTACGGCGACGGCTTCGGCGTACGGCCGGACGGGCTGAGCCTGGACCGGCTCCTCGCCCAGCCGCACGGCATCGACCTGGGTCCGCTCGGCCCGCGTCTGCCGCAGCCGTTGAGGACCAGGAGCGGGAAGGTCGAGCTGCTGCCGCGGCCGATCGCGGACGACCTGCCGCGTCTGAGGGCGGCGGTGCGGGAGCGGGCGGACGGACTCGTCCTGGTCGGCCGCCGCCATCTGCGCTCCAACAACAGCTGGATGCACAACGTCCCGGCCCTGACCGGCGGCTCCAACCGCTGCACCCTGCAGATCCACCCCGAGGACGCCGAACGCCTCGGGATAGGCGACGGGGCCCCGGTAAGGGTCAAGGGCGCGGGCGGAGAGGTGACCGCTCCGGCCGAGGTGACCGAGGGCGTGCGTCCCGGTGTGGTGAGCCTGCCGCACGGCTGGGGCCACGACCGGCCCGGCACCCGGCTGACGCACGCCTCCACCGACCCGGGGGTCAACGTCAACCAGCTCCTCGACGGCAGTCTGCTCGACCCGCTGTCGGGCAACGCCGTCCTCAACGGCGTGCCCGTCGAACTGACCCCGTGACGGCCGAAAGGCTCGCGCCGCCGCTGCCCGGCAACCGGCTCGGCCGGGTCGCCGCGGTCGCCGCGGCCGCCGCGCCCGCGGGGCGGCGGTGCTCGGTTGCGCCGGACCGGTGATGTCCGGCGGCGCGTCGGGCGCGGGTGCCGCGTCGCCGGGTGGATGTGTGAAAGAGAGTCAGGTCAAAGAGCGATTTGTATGAAAATCGTCTGACTCGGAGGAATGCGCATGCCCACCCTGACAGTCCCACGCACCTTCGCCTCCCGCGTCGGCGCCGCCGCCGCCCTCACGGCCCTCACCGCGGCGGGTGCCACGTGGCTGGCGGCGCCGGCCGCCGTGGCCCAGGGGGAAGCCGGCGACATCAAGATCCACCGGGTGGGCGTGCCCTTCGGCGTCTCGAAGGACGACCCGGTGGTCTGCAGGTTCTACCTCGACGCCGTCAACTTCGACACCCTGCCGACCATCGGCTACACCATCCAGGCGCAGCCCCCGCTGCCCACCAGTGCGACCGTCACCGGAACCATCGCCCTGGCCGCCGGTGCCGGCCACACCGACCCGCTGGGCCTGGCCGACGGGCAGTACCGGCTCATGTGGACCGTGGCGGGCACACCCAAGGAGAAGATCTTCCGCGTCAACTGCCGCGACGACAATGAGCGGCACGACGGGGCGTTCGGGCCCGGCGGCCAGATCCAGGACCCCGGACACGGCAACGCGGACCCCGGACACGGCAGCGAGGATCCCGGCCGCGGCAGCGAGGACCAGGGCCATGGCAGCCAGGACCAGCGCGGTGGAGCGGCGTCCGGCAAGGACGACCACGACGCCCCGAAGGGCGGCGTTCACGCGGGCGGCGGCGGCCTCGCCCGGACGGCCGACGCGTTCTCGCCGGTGACCGCGACCGCCGCCGTGGGGCTTGTCGTGGTCAGCGGTGTCGTGTACCTCCGGCTGATCCGCCGGCGTCCCCATGGTGCCGCGTAGGCGCAGACGCAGGCCCTGGTACCGCAGACGCGCCTTTCGCCTCGCCAGGACGGCCTTGCTCGTGACCGTCCTGGCGACGGCCTGGACCCGGTGCGGCGCGGACCACGAGCACCCGGCATCGCAGCGGGCGGGCGGCCAGGTCGCCGCCGCGTCGGCCGACCCGTCGCTCTCCGGCCGGGCCTCCTTCGCGGACGGCAGCGGCCAGGACCCGGACGAGTCCGGCCGGGCCGCGCCACAGGGGCCCCCGCCCCCGCCGCTGCCCCGGTCCCGGCCGGTCTCCCTGCGCATCCCCTCGCTGGGGGTCGACGCACCCGTCGTCGGGGTCCGGCTCGACGGCAGCCACCAACTGCAGACGCCGCCGGTCGACAAACCAAAGCTCGTCGGCTGGTACGAGGGCGGACCCACGCCGGGGGAGTCCGGCACGGCCGTCGCCGTGGGACACCGCGACACCAGGACGGGCGCCGCCGTCTTCGCCGCGCTGGGCCAGGTGGCGCCCGGCAGCCGCATCGAGGCCCGCCGCACGGACGGCCGTACCGCCGTCTACACCGTGGACAAGGTGCGGGTCTTCGACAAGGCGCGCTTTCCCGACAAGGAGGTCTACGGCCCGAGCAGGCGTCCCGAGCTGCGTGTGATCACCTGCGGTGGTCTGTTCAACCACAGGACGGGCTACTCCAGCAACATCGTCGTGTTCGCCCATCTGACCGCGACGAGGTGATGACACGCGCGCCGACAGGAGCGGGAGGGGCCGACGGGTCCCGCCCGTCCCTGCTTGGCCGAAGACGATCGTCCGCTTTCTCACCTGCTGGACCGGAGCGTCCGATCCCGACCGGTGTCTTCCCCCGGCCGCACACATTCCGTTAACTTCCGTGACTCACACGCCCGTACGACCGCACGAGGCGTCCGACCGCGGAGCGCCAGCGCTTCAGTGAGCCCCCGGGGGCACCCTCATGACACGCGCCATCTCTCTGCACGACGTGAGCAAGGTCTACGGCAAGGGTGTCCGTGTGGTGGACCGACTGTCGCTGGACATCGCGCCCGGCGAGTTCCTGGCCCTCCTCGGGCCCTCCGGTTGCGGCAAGTCGACCGTCCTGCGCATGATCGCCGGGCTGGAGGAGATCACCGACGGTGAGTTGCTGCTCGACGGCGAGCGCGCCAACGACCTGCCGCCGTCCGGCCGGCACATGGCGATGGTCTTCCAGAACTTCGCCCTCTACCCGAACATGACCGGCCGGGACAACATCGGTTTCCCGCTGCGCATCGAGTCGCCCGGCGCGGACCCGCGCTCGCGTGTCGACGCCACCGCCCGGATGCTGGGCATCGAGGACCTCCTCGACCGCTTCCCGAGCCAGCTCTCCGGCGGTGAGCGCCAGCGCGTCGCCATGGGCCGCGCGATCGCCCGCCACCCCTCGGCCTTCCTCATGGACGAGCCGCTGTCCAACCTCGACGCCAAGCTGCGCAACCATCTGCGCGCCGAAATATCCAGGCTCACCCGTGAGTTGGGCGTCACCACGGTCCACGTCACGCACGACCAGGCCGAGGCCATGTCGCTGGGCGACCGGGTCGCCGTGCTGCGCGGCGGCGTCCTCCAGCAGGTCGGCACCCCGCGCTCGGTGTACGCGCTGCCCCGCAACGTCTTCGTCGCCGCCTTCATCGGCACCCCGCGCATCAACCTGCTGCGCGGCCTGGTCCGGGCACCGCTCGACGGAGCGATGACCATCAGTCTCGGCAAGCAGTACCTTCGTCTGCCCGAACCCCTGTGCCTGGACCACCAGTTGCTGCGTGTGCAGCAGGGCCGCGAGGTCATCGTGGGCCTGCGCTCGGAGGCGGTGCGGCTTGCCAAGCCCGCGGCGGCCCGGCCGGGCGAGGTGCCGATCACCGGTCTGGTGGAGCACGTCGAGTTCCAGGGCCACGAGGTGCTCGTCCACTTCAACACCGGCTCCCGGCCCGCCGTCGTACCGGAGTTGGAGGCCCCGCGCCCGGGCCGCCGCCCGGCCCGGCGACGCCGTCGCCGCGACGGTACGGTCCTGGACCGTCTGCGGGAGCGGGCCGGGGCGCTGCGGGCGGGGCCCGTGGTCCTGGAGGACCCCGCCGACGCCGAACCGGAGCCCGCGCCGCCCGAGCCCCGCCTCCCCGGCGACCTGGTGGTCCGCACCACCCCCGACATCCGCCTCCGCCACGGCATGCAGGTGCCGCTGCTCGTCGACATCGCCCACCTGTTCGTCTTCGACCAGCACGGCGAGCGGATCTGCCCGTCTCCGGACCGGCTGCCCGATCTGGACGAATGAGCCGTCCGCGGCCGAAGGAAGGGGGGTGCCCGGCAGGCCGAAAACTATCGGCGCTAGTTTATGGGGCTGTCGGTAGGTTGTGACGCGGAGGACGCAGACGCGGACGACGCACCCCGCCCGGAGGAGCACGATGAAGGCACACGACGGCATGTACATCGACGGCGCCTGGCGTCCCGCCGCGGGCCCGGACACCATCGAGGTGGTGAACCCGGCCGACGAGCAGGTGATCGGCACCGTCCCCGCCGGCACCGCCGAGGACGTCGACGCGGCCGTTCGCGCGGCTCGGGCCGCCTTCCCCGCCTGGGCCGCGAGCCCGCCCGCCGAACGGGCCGCCCGCCTGGCCGCCCTGCGGGACGTACTCGTCGCCCGCAAGGACGAGATCGCCGAGACCGTCACCGCCGAGCTGGGCTCGCCCCTGGCGTTCTCCCAGACGGTCCACGCGGGCGTGCCGATCGCCGTCGCGGGCTCCTACGCCGACCTGGCGGCGACGTACGCCTTCGAGGAGCGGGTCGGCAACTCGACCGTCCACCACGAGCCGGTCGGCGTGGTCGGCGCGATCACGCCCTGGAACTACCCGCTGCACCAGATCGTCGCCAAGGCCGCCCCGGCGCTGGCCGCGGGCTGCACCGTCGTGCTGAAGCCGGCCGAGGACACCCCGCTCACCGCGCAGCTCTTCGCCGAGGCGGTGCACGAGGCCGGCGTCCCGGCCGGTGTCTTCAACCTGGTCACCGGCCTGGGCCCGGTCGCCGGGCAGGCCCTGGCCGAGCACCCGGACGTCGACCTGGTCTCCTTCACCGGCTCCACGGCGGTCGGCCGGCGGATCGGCGCCGTCGCGGGCGCCGCCGTCAAGAAGGTCGCCCTGGAGCTCGGCGGCAAGTCCGCCAACGTCATCCTGCCGAGCGCCGACCTCGCCAAGGCCGTGGCCGTCGGCGTCGCCAACGTCATGTCCAACTCGGGGCAGACGTGCAGCGCCTGGACGCGGATGCTGGTGCACCGCGACCGCTACGAGGAGGCGGTGGAACTCGCCGCGGCCGCCGCCGCCAAGTACGGCGACCGCATCGGCCCGGTCGTGAACGCCAAGCAGCAGGCGCGGGTGCGCGGCTACATCGAGAAGGGCGTCGCCGAAGGCGCGCGCCTGGTGGCGGGCGGGCCCGAAGCCCCGCGCGAGAAGGGTTACTTCGTCAGTCCCACGGTCTTCGCTGACGTCACCCCCGGCATGACCGTCGCACAGGAGGAGATCTTCGGACCCGTCCTGTCGATCCTGAAGTACGAGGACGCCGAGGACGCCCTGCACATCGCCAACGGCACGGTCTACGGCCTCGCCGGGGCCGTCTGGGCCGGCGACGAGGCGGAGGCGGTGGCCTTCGCCCGCCGGATGGAGACCGGCCAGGTCGACATCAACGGCGGCCGCTTCAACCCGCTGGCCCCCTTCGGCGGCTACAAGCAGTCGGGCGTCGGCCGCGAACTCGGCGCGCACGGCCTCGCCGAGTACCTCCAGACCAAGTCCCTCCAGTTCTAGGAGCGTTGCCCACCATGGCCGTCCGCGCCGCCGTCCTGCCCGCCATCGGCTCCCCGCTGGAGATCACCGGGATCGACCTGCCCGAGCCGGGCCCCGGCCAGGTCCGCATCCGCCTCGCCGCCGCCGGGGTCTGCCACTCCGACCTGTCGCTGTCCAACGGCACCATGCGGGTGCCGGTGCCCGCCGTCCTCGGCCACGAGGGCGCGGGCACCGTCGTCGCCGTGGGTGAGGGAGTCACCCATGTCTCGCCCGGAGACGGTGCCGTCCTCAACTGGGCCCCCTCCTGCGGCACCTGCCACGCCTGCTCGCTCGGCGAGGTCTGGCTGTGCGCCAACGCCCTCGACGGCGCCGCGGGCGTCCACGCCCGCACCGCCGACGGCACCGAGTTGCACCCCGGTCTGAACGTCGCCGCCTTCGCCGAGGAGACGGTGGTCCCCTCCTCCTGCGTCCTGCCTCTGCCCGAGGGCGTTCCGCTCACCGACGCCGCCCTGCTCGGCTGCGCCGTCCTCACCGGCTACGGCGCCGTGCACCACTCGGCGAAGGTCCAGCCGGGCGAGACCGTGGCGGTCTTCGGCGTGGGCGGAGTGGGCCTGGCCACCCTCCAGGCCGCCCGGATCGCGGGCGCCTCGCGGATCGTCGCCGTCGACGTCTCCCCGGAGAAGGAGGAGCTCGCCCGCACCGCCGGTGCCACGGACTACGTCGTCGCCTCCGACACCACCCCGCGCGAGATCCGCGCCCTCACCGGCAAGCAGGGCGTCGACGCCGCCGTCGAGTGCGTGGGCCGCGCGGTCACCATCCGCGCGGCCTGGGAGTCCACCCGCCGCGGCGGCCGTACGACGGTCGTCGGCATCGGAGGCAAGGACCAGCAGGTCACCTTCAACGCGCTGGAACTCTTCCACTGGGGCCGGACCCTGTCCGGCTGCGTGTACGGCAACTCCGACCCGGCGAAGGACCTGCCGGTGCTCGCCGAGCACGTACGGGCCGGGCGCCTGGACCTGGGAGCGCTGGTGACCGAGCGGATCGGTCTTGAGGGCATTCCGGCCGCCTTCGAGAACATGCTGGCCGGCAAGGGCGGCCGGGCGCTGGTGGTCTTCTGATCTTCTGACCCGGTCCGGCAGCCCCGGCAGTCACGGCAGCCTCAAGGGCGCCCGCTCAGGCCACCTGTTCGGGCTCCCGCTGCGCGGTCGCGGTCCGAGCCGTCCTCGGCCGCGACCGCGACACGGCAACCCCGGCCAGGCACAGCACCCCGCCCGCCAGCGTCAGCAGTCCCGGCACCTCGCCGAGCGCCAGCCACGACATCAGCACGACGAGGGCCGGGACGGCGTACGTGGTCGCGCCCATGCGGCTGGCCGTGGTGCGGGCCAGGGCGTACGCCCACGTGGTGAAGGCGAGGGCGGTCGGAAAGACACCGAGGTACACCATGTTGAGCGTGGCCGGCCACGGAGCGGCGGCGGCCTCGTGGACCAGCCGGCCGGCGAACGGCAGACAGGCCACGGCCCCGACCAGACACCCGAAGGTCGTCACCTGCAGCGCGCTCGCCCGGCCCAGGGCCGGCTTCTGCGCGACCACCCCGGCCGCGTACCCGACCGCGGCCAGCAGGCACAGGGTCACCCCGAGCACCGAGGAGCGGCCCGCTCCCGACATCGACAGTCCCACGGTCACCGCACCGGCGAACGACACCACCATGCCCGCCAGCAGGCGCGGCGGCATCGGATCGCCGAGCAGCCGCGAGCCCAGCAGCGCGATGAGCAGTGGGCCGACGTTGACGACGAGCGCCGCCGTCCCGGCGTCCACCCGCTGCTCGCCCCAGTTGAGGGCCACCATGTAGAAGCCGAACCACAGCAGCCCGGATACGGCGATTCCGCGCCACGCGTCCCGGGGCGGCCACCCCTCCCGTCGGACCAGGCAGATCGACCCCAGCGTCAGGGCCCCGGCCAGCAGCCGCCCGAGCGCCAGCGCGCCCGGCGAGTAGGCGGCACCCGCGCTGCGTATGGACACGAAGGCGGAGGCCCACAGCATCACGGTGACCGTGGCCGCACCGGCGGCCAGACGTCCTGGGGAGGCGTTCATCATGCTCCAGAGGCTAGGTGGGGAAGGAGGGGCAGGGCCGGCGGATTCCGGACCCGACGCTGGGACGAGGTCGTAGGTCAGCGCAGTAGGGCCGGCTCGATGCCCAGCAGGTCCGACAGGGCGCGCTCGCCGGTCGCCGTGACCTTCACGGCCCGCTCGGAGCCGATGCGCACGCACCAGCCCGCGTCCAGGGCGTGCCGGCACAGGGCCGCTCCGGCGACCCCGGCCAGATGCGGGCGCCGTTCGGTCCAGTCGAGGCAGGCCCGGGCCAGTGGACGGCGGCCCCCGCGGTCCAGCCCGATACCGGTGGCGTCGAACCACCGCACGCCCGCGTCCGTCAGCGCGAACCCGGTGTCCTGCCGCAGCAGTCCGCGCTCCGTCAGCGCGTCGGTCGTCGCGATGCCGAGCCGGCCGGCCAGGTGGTCGTAGCAGGTGCGGCCCCGCGCCATCGCGGATCCGGCGCCCGCCTCCCGCAGCCCGCGCGGGGGCAGGGCCGGGCCGGGCAGGACCTGCGCGGCCAGGCTCTCCACGAGCTCGGCCACCCGGGCGTCGGCCAGCCGTACGTACCGGTGCCGCCCCTGGCGTTCCTCGGCGAGCAGCCCGCCGGCGACCAGCCGGCCCAGGTGCTCGCTGAGCGTCGACGCCGCCACGCCCGCGTGGCGGGCGAGCTCACCGGCGGTCCAGGCCCGCCCGTCGAGCAGCGCCAGCAGACACGCGGCGCGTGTCTCGTCGGCGATCAGCCCGGCGAGCGCGGCCAGTCCCGGTGCCGGCGCGTCCCGGGGCCGCGCACGCTTCGGATCCCTGGTGGTCATACGTCCAGCATGGGGCACGGACACTTCGGTCACGGCCGAAGTGTGCTCGCTCCGGCCGTCCCGCGGTGCGGCCGGGCGCACCGCAGTGGCATCACGCGGTCTGATCGACCTCTTCGTACTGCTGCGCCAGGCCGTCCAGCAGCGCCGTCAGCCCCGCCTCGAAGGCCCGTTCGTCGATCTTCTCCTGCTGTTCGGCCAGCAGGTGGGCCTGACCGAGATGGGGATAGTCGGCGGGGTCGTAGGCGCTCGCGTCGTCCACGAAGCCCCCGGCGAAGGAGCCCAGCGCCGAACCCATGATGAAGTACCGCATCAGCGCGCCGATGGAGGTGGCCTGTGCCGGCGGCCAGCCCGCGTCGACCATGGCGCCGTACACGGCGTCGGCCAGGCGCAGCGCGGCGGGACGGCGCCCGGGGCCGCGGGCGAGGACCGGGACGATGTTCGGGTGGTCGCGCAGCGCCGCCCGGTAGGAGACGGCCCAGTCGTGCAGCGCGGTCCGCCAGTCCCGGCCGTCCTCGAACATCGACAGGTCGACCTGGGCGCTCACCGAGTCCGCGACCGCCTCGAGGATCTCGTCCTTCGTCCGGAAGTGGTTGTACAGCGAGGGCCCGCTCACGCCCAGTTCCGCGGCGAGCCGGCGCGTGGAGACGGCGGCCAGGCCGTCCGCGTCCACCAGGTCGCGCGCCGTCTCGACGATGCGGTCGGCGCTCAGGAGGGGCTTGCGCGGTCTGGCCATGGCGCACATAGTAGGGCTGCGAGGTAAAACTAGCAGTGATAATTTAAATGTACGGCTTTCAAGGTCCGCCCGGTACGGGCGACATGAGGGGTGATCCGTCGTGAACCTCGGACTCGGTGAGGAACAGCTCGCGGTCCGGCAACTGGCCAGGGACTTCGTGGAGCGCGAGGTCGTCCCCAACGCCGTCGCCTGGGACCGCGCCGAGGAGGTGGACCGCAGCCTCGTGAAGAAGCTCGGCGAGGTCGGCTTCCTCGGGCTCACCGTCGACGAGGAGTACGGCGGCTCGGGTGGCGACCATCTCGCGTACTGCCTGGTGACGGAGGAGCTGGGCCGCGGGGACTCGTCGGTGCGCGGCATCGTGTCCGTCTCGCTGGGCCTGGTCGCCAAGACGATCGCCGCGTGGGGGAGCGAGGAGCAGAAGCGGCAGTGGCTGCCGGGTCTGACCAGCGGCGAACTGGTCGGCTGCTTCGGACTCACCGAGCCCGGCACCGGCTCCGACGCGGGCAGTCTCACCACCCGGGCCGTGCGCGACGGCGGTGACTACGTCATCAACGGCACCAAGATGTTCATCACCAACGGCACGTGGGCCGACGTCGTCCTGCTCTTCGCCCGTTCCACCGACGCCCCGGGCCACAAGGGCGTCTCCGCCTTCCTCGTGCCCACCGACACCCCCGGCCTGAACCGCCGCACCATCCACGGCAAGCTCGGCCTGCGCGGCCAGGCGACCGCCGAGCTGGTCCTCCAGGACGTGCGGGTGCCCGCCTCGGCGATGCTGGCGCCGGAGGGCAAGGGCTTCTCCGTCGCCATGTCGGCGCTGGCCAAGGGCCGGATGTCGGTGGCGGCCGGCTGTGTCGGCATAGCCCAGGCCGCACTGGACGCGGCGGTGAGGTACGCGGGCGAACGCGAGCAGTTCGGGAAGACGATCGCCCACCACCAGCTCATTCAGGAGCTGATCAGCGACATCGCCGTGGACGTCGACGCGGCCCGGCTGCTGACCTGGCGGGTGGCCGACCTGGTCGACCGGGGGCTGCCGTTCACGGTCGAGTCCTCCAAGGCCAAGCTGTTCGCCTCGGAGGCCGCCGTGCGCGCGGCGAACAACGCCCTGCAGGTCTTCGGCGGGTACGGCTACATCGACGAGTACCCGGCGGGCAAGCTGCTGCGCGACGCCCGTGTGATGACCCTCTACGAGGGCACCAGTCAGATCCAGAAGCTGGTGATAGGCCGCGCGCTGACCGGAGTCTCGGCGTTCTAGGGTCTGCCTCGTTCTGCGGCCGTTCTGAGTATCCGGCTGAGTATCCCGGCGGATGTGGCCGCCACCACATCCGCCGAGGCTTGTCCGCATGAGTGAGACACCGGTCAAGCAGCAGAGCACGGCCGCCTTCCACGGGCAGGCCGTCGCCTCCTTCTCCGTCGCCATGGCGGCCACCGCGATCGGCATCTTCCGGCTGAACGCCGACGCCTGGGTACGCGCCTTCCTCGCCATCGCCGTCCTCTACCTGGTGACCTCCGCCTTCACCCTCGCCAAGGTGATCCGGGACCGTCAGGAGGCGGGGCGGATCGTCAGCCGGGTCGACCAGGCGCGGCTGGAGAAGCTGCTCGCCGAGCACGACCCCTTCGAGAAGCTGTGACGCGGTGAATTCGAGAAGCCGTGACGCGGCGAAGCCGTGACACCATGGGGGCCTTTCCCGCCACTCCGCCCACCCGGGACTCTAAGCGGCCGCTCACCTTCGGCGGTATGGTGGAGCCCCTGACGCAGAGAGGGGCGAGCGAGCGATGACTACGGCGGAGGAGACGGCCGGCGGCGAGGTGCAGCCGTGGGGCGAGGTCACGCCTGACGCGGCCCGGCGGCTGCTCGTGGCCGCCGTGGAGGCCTTCGCCGAGCGCGGCTACCACGCGACCACGACCCGCGACATCGCGGGCCGGGCCGGCATGAGCCCGGCCGCGCTCTACATCCACTACAAGACCAAGGAAGAACTCCTTCACCGCATCAGCCGCATCGGCCACGAGAAGGCGCTGGAGATCCTGCGGACCGCGGCCCGCCGCGAGGGCACCGCGACCGAGCGGCTCGCCGACGCCGTGAGCTCCTTCGTCCGCTGGCACGCCGGCGGACGCACCACCGCTCGGGTGGTGCAGTACGAGCTGGACTCGCTCGGCCCGGACGCCCGCGCCGAGATCCTCGCACTGCGCCGCCAGGTCGACGCCGAGGTGCGCCAGATCATCGAGGACGGCGTGGCGGCCGGCGAGTTCGACGTGCTGGACCTGAACGGGACCACGCTGGCCGTGCTGTCGCTGTGCATCGACGTCGCCCGCTGGTTCAACGTCGACGGCCCGCGCACCCCCGAGGAGGTCGGCACGCTCTATGCCGACCTCGTGCTGCGGATGGTCGGGGCGAAGTAGCCGGCGCCTGCCCGGAAGCGGTGCGGCGCCCGGCCTACAGGTAGTACCGGGACACCGACTCCGCGACGCACACGGGCTTGTCGCCGCCCTCGCGCTCCACGGTGAAGGCGACGGTGACCTGCACACCGCCCGGCACTTCGTCCACGCCGCTGATCGTGGCCGTGGCGCGCAGCCGGGAGCCGACCGGGACGGGAGCGGGGAAACGGACCTTGTTGGTCCCGTAGTTGACACCCATCCTGACGCCCTCGACACCGATCAGTTGCGGGCCGAACAGCGGCAGCAGCGACAGGGTCAGGTAGCCGTGTGCGATGGTCGTGCCGAAGGGGCCCTCGGCCGCCTTCCGGGGGTCGACGTGGATCCACTGGTTGTCGCCGGTCGCCTCCGCGAACAGGTCGATCCGCTTCTGGTCGATCTCCAGCCAGTCGGTGTACCCCAGCTGCTCGCCCACCGCCGTCCTCAGCTCGTCGATGGATGTGAAGATCCTCGGCTCTGCCATGTGTCCGGCCTCTCGCATCGCGCGTAATGTCTAAGCAACTGCTTAGCATGCTCGGGTGGGGGGCTCATGTCAACGGGCCGGGCGTGTGACGCGATGGGTAGGCTCTGCGGGGTGCCCCAGATCCCCGAGAAGATCCACGAGCTGACCGTCGGCCAGTTGTCCGCGCGCAGCGGTGCCGCCGTCTCCGCCCTGCACTTCTACGAGTCCAAGGGCCTGATCAGCAGCCGCCGCACCACGGGCAACCAGCGCCGGTACTCGCGGGACACGCTGCGCCGTGTCGCCTTCGTGCGTGCCGCCCAGCGGGTCGGCATCCCGCTGGCCACGATCCGCGGGGCGCTCGCCGAACTCCCGGAGGAACGCACCCCCACCCGGGACGACTGGGCGCGTCTGTCCGAGGCGTGGCGCTCCGAGCTCGACGAGCGCATCAAGCAGCTCAACCGTCTGCGCGACCACCTCACCGACTGCATCGGCTGCGGGTGCCTGTCCCTGAGCACCTGCGTGCTGTCCAACCCCGACGACGTCTTCGGTGAACAGCGGTCCGGATCGCGCCTGATGGTGGAGCGGGGCAGCGGGCGGCGGAACGGCGGACGAGCGAAGTCCGCGTAGCCGCGGGGGGCCGGCCGGAGAGCCGGCCCCCCGCTCACTCGTACTCGGTCCCGCCCTTGCGCGTCAGGTACGCCGGACTGACCGCCTTCGCAATGGCCCGGCCCCCCGTGACCGGGCTGTAGCGCTCGACGGCCGGCCGTATCACCACGCCCTCGCGCAGGTGCAGCCGGCCCCCGGACACGGTCTCCCGCCCGGTCGCGAACTCCAGCACCCGCTCGACGTCGTACGGCCCCTCGTACAGCCGGGGCACCAGCGGCAGCTCTCCGGTGAGCAGTTCCGCCGCGTCCAGCCAGCGCACCGCCCCGTCGATCTCCGCACTGACGTCGAACACGGCGTATCCCAGGGTGTCGCGCCGGCCGTCCGCGCCGTAGGTCAGGTCCTGCACCCCCGCCCCGTACACCTCGCCGAAGATCCCGATCCGGCGCGCGCCCAGTCGCTCGGCGAGCCGGGCCGCGACCTCCACGGCGCCGTGACCGCGGACCGCACGCCAGTACAGGTTCCGCGGATCCTCCCTGAGCGCGAGCGACTTCGCGCCGAAGCCCTTGGACGAGACCTGTACGCGGCCGTCGTCGGCGACGTAGGTGAGCAGGCAGGCCGAACCGTGCAGCTTCTCCGTCAGGACCACGGGCTCGCCGGGCGCGAAGATGTCCGGGTAGCGCTGGATGTTCTCGATGTCGACCCAGGGCAGCAGGTCCGGCGCCGACTCCACCTCGCCGTCCATGGTGGGCGGGATCGGTGGCACCCACTTGGTGATGCCGAGCCGCTCGGCGAAGTCGGTTCCCTCGGCCGCCGCCTGGGCCAGGTCGACGTCCGCGAGCGCCCTGGGCCGGCACACGATGCCCTGCGACAGCTCGCCGCGCAGCCGCACCGCCTTGACGCGGTCGTGGTGTCCGCCCGCCAGCCGCCCGGTCAGGCCGAGTTCCTCGATCAGCCCGGCCGGGAGAACGGACTGCTCGGGGATGTAGACGGCGGCCTCGCCGGTGCGGTACGCGCCCTTGGCGACGACGGCCCGGTACAGGCCCACCTGGGCCAGTTCGAGCGCATCGGCGTTCGGATGCTCGTGAACGGTCAGCACTTCGGCGGTGACGCGCAGCGTCGACATCGGGGCTCCTCGGCTTCCTCAGGGGTGTGTCATCGCCTCCCACTGTGCGGATCCGAAAACGGTGGAGCGACCGGTTTAACGCCTGCTACGGTCGGCCGCCGCGGTGCTACCACGAGGGCAGGAGGGGGGGTGCGGCATCCCCGGCGCACCCCCGCGTGTTCAGGCCGACACCAGCAGCCGCCCGCGCCTGGCGTACGCCAGGGCCTCGGGCTTGAGTACGGGCCGCGGCACCAGGATTCCGCAGTCCGTGCAGACCGGACCGGCCGACGGTTCGTGGTCCAGGTCGTACTTCCACATCAGGCGCTCCCCGTCGCAGACCGGGCAGCTCGAGCCCGGTTCGCGCTCCAGCGCCTCGATCAGCCGGCGCAGCACCTCGGCCAGCGGCTCATGAGGGTGAACCCTCGGGTCGTCGCACCAGGCCACCCCGAAACCACCCCAGGTCAGCCGGTGCCAGTCGTCCACACTGCCGGGCCTGCGCAGCCCGTCGTGCTTCTCCTTCCTGCGACGCCGGGCGAACTCGACCTCGTAGTCGAGCCATACCGAACGCGCCTCCTCCAACTCCTCCAACGCGGCCACGAGCCGCGCCGGATCGGGGGACCTGTCCTCGGGACCGTACCCGGCCCGGGAGCACAGATGGTCCCAGGTCGCCCTGTGCCCATAAGGAGCGAACCGCTCAAGGCACTTGCGCAACGAGTAGCGCCGCAGCGCCAGATCGCACCGCGGATCCCTCACCTGTCTCGCCAGACTCCGGAAACCGGCCATCGCCTTGCACCTCCGTCACATCTGCAGCTGTACTTCGGTCCCTTCGGCGTCGTCGTACGGAGTCGTCGTACGGACGTCGCCGAGTAGACGTATCGACATGCGATTCGGCTCCATCCGTTTTCCGATGCCCTCCATAAGCCCACCCTGGTTGACCTCCACTGCGCGACTCC
The DNA here is from genome assembly GCF_040646295.1 of Streptomyces sp. NPDC046197. NCBI lineage: Bacteria > Bacillati > Actinomycetota > Actinomycetes > Kitasatosporales > Streptomycetaceae > Streptomyces > Streptomyces sp. NPDC046197. Next base: position 58,610 of record NZ_JBEYZY010000036.1, read on the forward strand.
AAAAAGTGACGCATGCTCATCTTCCAACTCGGGGGTACCGGCGGTAACGTCCCCGCCCCCACCCCCGTCGGGAGGAGCTGCCATGCCACGGCGCACCCCACGCAGCGCGCTCGTCAGACTGAGAACTCCCCACAGATTCCACGGGTTCCTGAAGACCGCATCCGTATGCGTCCTGGTCGCTGGTCTTTTGTCGCCATTTTCCCAAGCGGCGGCGGCCGGTACGGCGGATGTGAACGACTACTGCGGCGGCCAGTGCTCCGACATCCTGCCGCCCGGCGAGAACGGCAACGCGACCCTCGCCCAGATCCTCCTGAACCAGGTCTTCGGTACCCAGCCCTCCCACGCCGAGGACCAGCTCGGCCTGTATGCCGACCTGGCCACGGGCCGGTCGGGGCTCACCGACGCGAAGATCAACACCTTCTTCAACGACGCCTCCTTCGGGGTCCCTTCGGACCAGGTCGCCTCCACCGAGAAACCGGCCGGCCGCGGCGACGTCACCATCGTCCGCGACACGAAGGCGGGTGTGCCGCACATCACAGGCACCACTCGCTACGGCACCGAGTTCGGCGCCGGTTACGCCGCCGCCGAGGACCGGCTGTGGCTCATGGACGTCTTCCGGCACGTCGGCCGGGGCCAACTCACCTCCTTCGCGGGCGGCGCGGCCGCCAACCAGGGTCTGGAGCAGCAGTTCTGGCGCAACGCCCCGTACACCGAGGCCGACCTGCAGGCCCAGATCGACAACGCCGTCGCCCACAACGGCGCCCGCGGCCAGCAGGCCCTCGCCGACGCGAACGCCTACCTGGCCGGCATCAACGCCTACATCGACGCCTCCGACTCCGGTCGCTACTTCCCCGGGGAGTACGTCCTGACCGGTCACAAGAACGCGATCACCAACGCAGGCACGATTGACCATTTCAAGATCACCGACCTGGTGGCGCTCGGCTCCGTGGTCGGCGCGCTGTTCGGCGCCGGTGGTGGCGGCGAGGTGAACAACGCCCTGTCCCTGCTGGCCGCCCAGGCCAAGTACGGAGTCGCGGAGGGTACCAAGGTCTGGGACTCCTTCCGGGAGCGCAACGACCCCGAGGCCGTCCTCACCGTCCACGACGGCCGGAGCTTCCCGTACGCCTCGAAGCCGCACTCGCCGCAGGGCGAGGCGCTGCCCGACGCCGGTTCGGTGACCTCGGAGCCGCTCGTCCACGACCGCACCGGCAGCGCCGCCGGCTCCGCGGCGACCAGCGCCTCGGCCACGGCCGACCGGACGGCCCTCGGCTCCGCCCGGCGCGGTATGTCCAACGCCCTCGTGGTGAGCGGCAAGTACACCGCGAGCGGCCACCCGATCGCCGTCTTCGGCCCGCAGACCGGCTACTTCGCTCCCCAGCTGCTGATGCTGCAGGAGATCCAGGGCCCGGGCATCAGCGCCCGCGGCGCCTCCTTCGCCGGGCTGAGCATGTACGTCGAACTGGGCCGCGGCCAGGACTACTCGTGGAGCGCCACGACCTCCGGCCAGGACATCATCGACACCTACGCCGTCGAGCTGTGCCAGGACGACTACCACTACCTCTTCCACGGCACCTGCACGGCGATGGACAAGATCGAGCAGAGGAACGCCTGGTCACCGACCGTGGCCGACGGAACGGCGGCCGGCTCGTACACGATGCGCGTGTGGCGCACCAAGTACGGCCCCGTCGAGTACCGCGCCACCGTCGGCGGCAAGAAGGTCGCCTACACCACGCTGCGCTCGTCCTTCCTGCACGAGGCCGACTCGATCATCGGCTTCCAGATGCTGAACGACCCGGACTACGTCAAGAGCCCGCAGACCTTCCAGAGCGCGGTGCAGCACATCAACTACACGTTCAACTGGTTCTACGCCGACTCCCAGCACACCGCGTACTACAACAGCGGCGACAACCCGGTGCGGGCCACCGGCACGGACGCGGAGTTCCCGGTGTGGGCGCAGGCGGCGTACGAGTGGCGCAACTGGGACCCGGCGACCAACACGGCCGACTACACCCCGGCGTCCGCCCACCCCAACTCCATCGACCAGGACTACTACATCTCCTGGAACAACAAGCAGGCCAAGGACTACACGACCGCCGGCTGGGGTGACGGGTCGGTGCACCGCGGCAACCTGCTGGAGGACCGGGTGAAGAAGCTGGTGGCGGCCGGGGGAGTGACCCGGTCCTCGCTGGTGAAGGCGATGGCGGACGCGGCCCTCGCCGATCTGCGGGCCGAGGACGTGCTGCCGGAACTGCTGAAGGTCGTCAACAGCTCGGCCGTGACGGACCCCACCGCCGCGGCGGCGGTGAACAAGCTGCAGGCGTGGGTGGCGGCGGGCGCCCGGCGCACGGAGACCTCCTCCGGCTCGAAGACGTACGCCGACGCCGACGCGATCCGCATCCTGGACGCCTGGTGGCCGCTGCTGGTGAAGGCCGAGTTCGAACCGGGCCTCGGCACCGACGTGTACACCGCGTTCACCGGCAGCCTGCCGGTCGACGAGTCCCCGTCGGCCGGGCACGGTCCGACCGGGGCGCACGCCGGCAGTTCGTTCCAGTTCGGGTGGTGGAGTTATGTCGACAAGGACATCCGGGCGGTGCTCGGTGAGCCGGTGCAGGGTCCGCTCGCGCAGAAGTACTGCGGCGGCGGCGCCCTCAGCGCCTGCCGGGATCTCCTGATCAGCACCCTGAAGGAGGCGGCCGGCAAGACCGCCGCGCAGGTCTACCCCGGCGACGACCAGTGCTCGGCGGGCGACCAGTGGTGCGCCGACTCGATCGTCCAGCGCACCCTCGGGGGTATCAAGCACTACAAGATCAGCTGGCAGAACCGGCCCACCTTCCAGCAGGTGGTGGAGTACACCTCGCACCGGTGACCCCGACGGCGGCGGGTCGGCCGGTGCGGCCCGCCGCCAGTACCACCCGGGCGAGTTCCCGGTGCACGATGTCGCTCCGCCAGGGTCGCGGCTCACCCGTAGCGGAGATACTCCGTGCGCACCTTCCGGAACGCGGCCAGTTCCTCCTGCCAGTCGGCCACCACCTCGTCCGGGCCGGCCCCCGCGTCGATCGCGGTGCGGACGCGGGCGGAGCCGGTGAGCTTGTCGATCCAGTCGTCCGAGCGCCAGGCGAAGCCGCTCCAGACCCGTCGGGCGGTCACCAGCAGGGCGATACCCGTGCGTACCGGGTCGTAGGCGGCCCGGTCGTGTACGTGGATCTGGACTCCGCCGACGGTCCTGCCCTGGAACTTGGAGAAGGTGGGCGCGAAGTAGGCCTCCCTGAAGTGGACGCCCGGCAACCGGAGTTCGTTGGCCGCGGCCGCCCACCGACCGTCGATGCCGTCCGCCCCGAGAAGCTCGAAGGGGCGGGTGGTCCCGCGGCCCTCCGACAGGTTCGTCCCCTCGAACAGACACGTCCCCGAGTACACGAGGGCGGTGTCGGGGGTGGGCATGTTCGGGCTCGGCGGCACCCACGGCAGCCCGGAGGCGTCGTAGAAGTCCGACCGCTTCCACCCGGTCATCGGTACGGTCTCCAGCGGCACCGGATCGGTGAGGAACTCCCCGTTGAACAACCGGGCCAGCTCCGCGACCGTCATCCCGTGCGCCTGTGCGATCGGCTGCCGTCCGACGAAGGTCGCGAACTCCTTGTGCAGCACCGGTCCGAGGGCCTCGCGCCCGGTCACCGGGTTCGGCCGGTCGAGCACCACGAACCGCTTGCCCGCGAGCCGGGCCGCCTCCATGCAGTCGTACAGCGTCCAGATGTACGTGTAGAAGCGGGCGCCCACGTCCTGGATGTCGAAGACGACGGTGTCCACGCCGGAGGCGGTGAAGACGTCGGCGAGCGGCTGCCCGCTCTTGAGATAGGTGTCGTAGACCGGCAGCCCGGTCGCCGGGTCGTCGTAGCGGCCCTCGGAGCCGCCCGCCTGCGCGGTGCCGCGGAAGCCGTGCTCGGGGCCGAAGACGGCCGTCAGGTTCACGCGGCGGTCGGCGTGCATCACGTCCACGATGTGGTGCACGTCGGCGGTGACGCCCGTCGGGTTGGTCACCATGCCCACCCGCTGCCCGTCGAGCAGGGCGTAGCCGTCCGCCGCGAGACGGTCGAACCCGGTCCGCACCCGGCCGTCCCGCTTCGGTGACGCCTGCGCGGAAGCCGTCGGTGTCCCCGCGGCCGCGGCCGCGGCCGTGCCGGCGAGCAGGCTCCGTCTGGTGAGCTTCATGCGGTGACCTCCGTGATCGCGGCGGGTGTCATGCTCACGCACGCTAGCGTGCGGCCAGGTGTCACGGAACGAACCGGACCGCTCCCGGAGGTGCGACCCCTCTTCCGCACTACCGCCACCCTCTTCCGCACTACATACCGACCGGTTAGTCTGGCGCCGAGGGGCCGAAGGGCCCGGTACCGATGCCGTGTCGAAGGAGACCGATGGTGGGAGCCGTTCAGGGTGCCGGAGTGGTCGTCACCGGAGCTGCAGGCGGCATCGGCGCCGCGCTGGCCCGCCGGTTCGCCGCCGAGGGGGCCCGGGTCGTCGTCAACGACCTCGACGCCGGGCGGGCCGAGGCCGTCGCCGCGGAGATCGGCGGGATCGCGGTTCCGGGCGACGCCTCCGCGGTCGTCGCCGAGGCCCGGGACGCGCTGGGTGGCACGGTCGATGTCTACTGCGCCAACGCGGGCCTGGGCTCGGGCGGCTCGGAGGCGGCTGCCGAGGAGGTCTGGGCGAGCGCCTGGGACGTCAATGTGATGGCCCACGTCCGCGCCGCCCACGCGCTGCTTCCGGCGTGGCTGGAGCGCGGCAGCGGCCGCTTCGTCTCCACCGTGTCCGCCGCCGGGCTGCTCACCATGATCGGCGCCGCCCCCTACAGCGTCACCAAGCACGGCGCCTACGCATTCGCCGAGTGGCTGTCGCTGACCTACCGTCACCGCGGCATCAAGGTCCACGCCATCTGTCCCCAGGGCGTGCGCACCGACATGCTGGCCGCGACCGGCAGCGCGGGAGACGTCGTCCTCAGGCCGACCGCGATAGAGCCGGAGGACGTGGCCGACGCGCTCTTCAAGGGCATGGCGGAGGACCGCTTCCTGATCCTGCCGCACCCCGAGGTCGCCGGGTTCTACCGGGCCCGGGCCACCGACCCCGACCGCTGGCTGACGAGCATGAACCACCTCCAGCAGAAGTGGGAGGAGATCCGGTGACCGCCTCCCGTTACGCGGCCAGGCCCTGGCTCGCCACGCTCAGCGACGACCAGCGTGCCCCGGTCGACCCCGCCGACTCCCTCGTACACGCCCTGCGCCGCGCGGTCGCCGAGGCACCGGAGCGCACCTTCCTCGCCTATTTCGACGCCCGTCTGAGCTACCGCGAGGTGGACGAGCTGAGCGACTCCATCGCCGGCCACCTGGCCGCACGCGGCCTGGAGCCCGGGGACCGGGTCGCCGTCCTCCTGCAGAACTCCCCGCACTTCGTGCTCGCGGTCCTCGGCGCCTGGAAGGCGGGCGCGACCGTCGTACCCGTCAACCCGATGTACAAGTCGGGGGAGGTCTCCCACGTCCTGCGCGACGGTGAGGTGGCCGCCCTGATCTGCTCCGACCGGGCCTGGGAGGCGTATCTGCGCGCCACGGCGGCCGACTCGCCGGTGCGGATCGTGCTCACCGGCTGCGAGCTGGACTTCCAGACCCGCGACGACGCGCGGGTGCTGTCCTTCGAGCGGCTGCCGCAGGCCGGGGACGCCGACGACCTGGTGACGGTCGCCCGGCAGGGCAACAAGGCCCCCGAGGGCCGCGCCCCGGCCCCCTCCGGGATCGCGCTGGTCAGCTACACCTCGGGCACCAGCGGCACACCCAAGGGCGCCACCAACACGCACGGCAACATCATGTACAACGCCGAGCGGCAGCGGACCGGCCTCGATCTGCCCACCGCGCCCGTCTACTTCGCGCTGGCGCCCCTGTTCCACATCACCGGCCTGGTCTGCCAGTTCGGCGCCTGTCTGAACAGCGCGGGCACGCTGGTGCTGGCCTACCGCTTCGAGCCCGGGGTGGTCCTGGACGCCTTCGCCGAGCACCGGCCGCACTACACGGTCGGCCCCTCGACCGCCTTCATGGCGCTGACCGCCCACCCGTCCGTCACCCCGGACCACTTCTCCTCCTTCCGGATCATCGCCTCCGGCGGAGCTCCCCTGCCGCCCGCGCTGGTGGAGAAGTTCCGGGCGGACTTCGGGCCGTACATCCGCAACGGCTACGGCCTCACCGAGTGCACCGCCCCCTGCGCCTCCGTCCCGCCCGGCCGGGAGGCACCCGTCGACCCGGTCTCGGGAACCCTGGCCGTCGGCGTGCCCGGCCCGGACACGGTCGTACGCATCGTCGACGACGCGGGCGAGGAGGTGCCCTTCGGCGAGCAGGGCGAGATCGTCGTACGGGGCCCCCAGGTCGTCCCCGGGTACTGGCGCCGTCCCGACGCCACCGCCGAGACCTTCCCGGACGGCGAACTGCGCACCGGCGACATCGGGTTCATGGACGAGCAGGGCTGGCTGTACGTCGTCGACCGCAAGAAGGACATGATCAACGCGTCCGGCTTCAAGGTGTGGCCGCGTGAGGTCGAGGACGTGCTCTACACGCACCCGGCGGTACGTGAGGCGGCCGTCGTCGGGGTGCCCGACGGGTACCGCGGGGAGACCGTCAAGGCCTACATCAGCCTCCGCCCCGACGCGCAGACCGACCCCGATACGCTCGCCGCCTACTGCAAGGAGAGACTGGCGGCCTACAAATACCCGCGTCAGGTGGAGATCCTGCCCGACCTGCCCAAGACGGCAAGTGGGAAGATCCTCCGTCGGGAACTGCGTTCCCGCGCGCACGACAGTCAGTAGAACCACGGAAAGGCAGGTGGCGGCAGTGCCCAGGACGACGGACGGGGACGGGACCCCTGTGCCGCAGCGGCTGCTGGCCGCCGCCACCCGGCTCTTCGCCGAACAGGGGTACGACCGCACCTCGGTGCAGGAGATCGTCGAGGCGGCCGGCGTCACCAAGGGGGCGCTGTACCACTACTTCGGCTCCAAGGACGACCTGCTGCACGAGGTGTACGCGCGCGTGCTGCGTGTCCAGCAGGAGCGGCTGGACGCCTTCGCCGACGCCGACGAGCCGGTCGAGCAGCGGGTGCGGGCCGCGGCGGCGGACGTCGTGGTCACCACGATCGAGAACCTCGACGACGCGATGATCTTCTTCCGTTCCATGCACCACCTCAGCCCGGAGAAGAACAAACAGGTGCGCGCCGAGCGCCGGCGCTACCACGAACGCTTCCGTGCGCTCATCGAGGAGGGCCAGGAGGCGGGCGTCTTCTCCAGGGCGACCCCGGCCGACCTGGTGGTGGACTACCACTTCGGCTCGGTCCACCACCTGTCGACCTGGTACCGCCCCGACGGCCCGCTCGGCCCGCAGGAGGTCGCCGACCACCTGGCGGACCTGCTGCTGCGGGCGCTGCGGCCCTAGGGGTGTCCCAGGACGTTGGTGACACGCGTGCTGGGTGCTTGAACAGGTGAGGGCCTTCCGGGCGACGACGGGCATTTGACGACCGGACCCGGAGCTGCTGAACCGCCGCGCACCGGTAAGGGGCGGCCGCCCATGGCGGTCGCCCCTTACCCGTGTCTCACAGGTACTTCTTCAGCTCCCGCCGCGCCAGCGACCGCTGGTGCACCTCGTCGGGCCCGTCCGCGATCATCAGCGTACGGGCGGCCGCGTACAGCTCGGCCAGCGGGAAGTCCTGGCTGACACCGCCCGCGCCGTGCAGCTGGATCGCCCGGTCGATGATGTCGACGACCGCCCGGGGCGTGGCGATCTTGATGGCCTGGATCTCCGTGTGGGCGCCCCTGTTGCCGACCGTGTCCATCAGCCAGGCGGTCTTCAGGACGAGCAGCCGCAGCTGCTCGACCGTGACCCGGGCGTCCGCGATCCAGTTGTGGACCACGCCCTGCTGGGCCAGCGCCTTGCCGAAGGCGGTGCGGGCCACGGCCCGGCGGCACATCAGCTCGATCGCCCGTTCGGCCATGCCGATCAGCCGCATGCAGTGGTGGATACGGCCGGGACCGAGACGCGCCTGGGCGATGGCGAAGCCGCCGCCCTCCTCGCCGATCAGGTTGGACACCGGCACGCGCGCGTGGTCGAAGACCACCTCGGCGTGGCCTCCGTGCGAGTGGTCCTCGTAGCCGAAGACCTGCATCGCGCGCTTGACCGTGACACCCGGCGTGTCGCGCGGGACCAGGACCATGGACTGCTGACGGCGGATGTCCTCCGCGTCCGGGTCGGTCTTGCCCATCACGATGAAGATCTTGCAGTCCGGGTTCATCGCCCCGGAGATGTACCACTTGCGCCCGGTGATGACGTACTCATCGCCGTCCCGCTCGATGAGCGTGGTGATGTTGGTGGCGTCCGAGGAGGCCACCTCCGGCTCGGTCATCGCGAACGCCGAGCGGATCTCACCGGCCAGCAGCGGCTCAAGCCACTGCTTCTTCTGCCGCTCGTCCCCGAACTGCGCGAGCACCTCCATGTTGCCGGTGTCGGGCGCGGCGCAGTTGGTGGCGGTGGGCGCCAGGTGCGGGGAGCGGCCGGTGATCTCGGCGAGCGGGGCGTACTGGAGGTTGGTGAGCCCCGCGCCGTACCCGGCGTCCGGGAGGAAGAGGTTCCACAGGCCCCGCCTGCGCGCCTCAGCCTTCAGCTCGTCCACCACGGCCGGGGTGTCCCAGGGGGACGCCAGCCGCGCGCGCTGCTCCTCCGCCACCGCCTCCGCCGGGTACACGTACTCGTCCATGAAGGCGAGCAGCCTGCCGCGCAGCTCCTCGGTGCGCGCGTCGAACGCGAAGTCCATGCCGGTCAGCCTTCCTGGAGAGTGGTGAGTCCGTGGTCGATGAAGACGGGCACGAGGTCGCCGATGAGGTCGAAGCCGCGTCCGACCGTCTGGCCCAGCGTGTAGCGGTAGTGGATGCCCTCCAGGATCACGGCGAGCTTGAACCAGGCGAACGCCGTGTACCAGGAGACGGCCGAGACGTCCCGCCCCGAACGGGCGGCGTAGCGCTCGATCAGCTCGGCCGGAGCCGGGTGCCCCGCGGCCTCGGCGGTGGTGGAGACGGGGGAGTGGGGCATGCCGAGCGGCATGCTGTACATCACCAGAAGGCCCAGGTCGGTGAGCGGGTCGCCGAGCGTGGACATCTCCCAGTCGAGGATCGCCTTGATCTTGTCGTCGGGCCCGATCAGGACGTTGTCGAGCCGGTAGTCGCCGTGTACGACGGCGGGTGCGGGGGAGGTGGGCAGGGCATGGCCGAGCGCCGCGTGCAGCTCGTCGATGCCGGCCAGCTCACGGTTGCGGGAGGCGTCCAGCTGCTTGCCCCAGCGGCGCAGCTGGCGGTCCAGGAATCCCTCGGGACGGCCGAAGTCCTCCAGGCCCACCTCGGCGGGGTCCACCGCGTGCAGCCCGACCAGGGTGTCGACCAGGGACAGCACCGCCTCGCGCGTGCGCTCGGGGCCGAGCGGAGCGAGCTGGTCGGCGGTGCGGTACGGCGTGCCGTCGACGTACTCCATGACGTAGAACGGCGCCCCCAGCACCTCCTCGTCCTCGCACAGCAGGACCGGCCGCGGCACCGGCACGTCCGTCGGGTGCAGGGCGCTGATCACCCGGTGCTCGCGCTTCATGTCGTGGGCGGTGGCCAGGACATGACCGAGCGGAGGACGCCTTACGACCCACTTCGAGACGCCGTCCGAGACCTCGTAGGTGAGGTTCGACCGTCCGCCCTCGATCAGCCGACCGGTCAGGGGGCCCTGTGCCAGGCCGGGCCGCTCACGGTCGAACAGGCCGTGCAGCCGGTCGAGATCGAGTCCGGGCGGGTGGTCGGGGCTCATCATTGCTCCTACGGGCGGGTGAACGGGTCCAGACCATGATGCCGACCGGTCGGTATGTCGTCCAGTACGCGGACCGAAAGTGATCGGGGCCACGACAGGCCGGCAGCTCGCCACCCGGTGCGGCGCGGAGTCGCCGGGAAAACGGCGAGGCTGCCACGCGAACAGCTCATATCGGGTCATCTGGCTTGCGTGGCGCCCGCGTACCCCGGAGGGTCGGAGCCATGAAGGCGATCAGCTACCACCGGTACGGCGGCCCCGAGGCGCTGGAGTACGGCGAGGTCCGCGACCCCAAGGTCGGACCCGACGCGGTCCTGGTCAAGGTGCGGGCCGCGGCCGTGAACCCCGTCGACTGGAAGTGCCGGGAAGGTTATCTGGACAGCATCCTCGACGCCGTCTTCCCGGTGATCACCGGCTGGGACGTCTCCGGAGTGGTGGTGCAGCCGGGCGCCTCGGTCACGGAGTTCGACGTCGGCGACGAGGTCATCGGCTACGTCCGCGAAGACTTCCTCTCCCGGGGGACCTTCGCCGAATACGTGGCGGCCCCGGTGCGCACGCTGGCCCGCAAGCCGCGCAACCTCTCCTTCGAGGAGGCCGCGGGGCTGCCGCTCGCCGGGCTCACCGCCTACCAGGCACTGACCAAGGTCCTGGAGGTGCGGAGCGGCGAGACGGTGCTCGTGCACGCGGCGGCCGGCGGGGTCGGCTCGATCGCCGTGCAGCTCGCGCAGCACCTGGGCGCCCGGGTCATCGGTACGGCGAGCGAGCACAACCACGACTTCGTGCGCTCCCTCGGCGCCGAACCGGTGACGTACGGCGAGGGGCTGGCCGGACGGGTGCGGCGGCTGGCGCCCACGGGCGTGGACGCGGCACTCGACACGATCGGAGGCGAGACGACGAAGACCTCGGCGGACCTGATGACGCCGGAGGGCCGCCTGGTCTCCATCGCGGACCCGGACGTGGTCCGCTACGGCGGCCTCTACTACTTCGTCCGCCCCGACGCCGAGGACCTGACGCAGCTGGCCGAGCTGGCCGAGGAGGGCGTGGTGTCCGTGCACGTGTCGAAGACTTTCCCGCTGGAGCGCGCGGCGGAGGCACAGCGGCTGAACCAGGAGGGGCGCACGCGGGGCAAGATCGTGGTGACGGTGGACTGGAAACGCGAGAGCGGCGGGTAGCCGCGGGCGGCCGGCCCGTCGATCCGGCCCCGGCGCATCAGGGCCGCCGAGGCGCCGCGCGAGAGGCCCCAGGGGGTGTCGTTCGGCTCACCACGGACCCGGGTGATCCGAACGACACCCCCTAGAAGACTCATGAAGATCTTGGTGAAGGGTTGCCCGGCCGTGGGCCGGGCGGCCCTTCTTGCTTATGCGGTGGCCGGGGTGAGGTGCCAGCTG